>JAZRBJ010000079.1:0-9597 GCA_045635065.1 Faecousia sp.
AACCGATCTAAAAGAAATCAGCTGTGTGGGCTTTAAAGTGGTACATGCAAAGGGTGTAACCGGCGTGCAGTATCTAACCGAAGATGTGCTGCAAGCCATGGCAGATTTCAATTCCGTAGCCCCGGCCCACAATCCTCCCTATATTGCCGCCATCCGGCAGTTTGCAGCGCTTATGCCCGACACACCGCTGATCGGTTCCTTTGAAACCGCCTTCCATGCTTCCATGCCTCCGGAAGCCTATCTCTACCCCATTCCCGTGGAGCTGAGCAAGCAGCATGCCATTCGCCGTTACGGCTTCCACGGCGCATCTCTTGAGTATCTTTCCACCTGGACAGCCACAACAATGGATCGCAATGACCTAAAACTGGTTTGCTGTCACTTGGGCGGCAGCGGCAGCCTGTGCGCCGTCAAAAACGGCGTGAGCATTGACACCACCATGGGTATGAGCCTGCAATGCGGTGTGCTGCAAAACAACCGAATCGGCGACATGGATCCCTATGTAATTTTCTACCTTGTGGAAGAATGTGGCATGACCCTTCAGGAAGTAAAGACCATGCTGCAAACAAAAAGCGGCCTTTTGGGTATGTCTAATTTCCATTCCAACGACCTGCGAGACATTCAGCAGGCCGCTGACGAAGGCAACGAAGATTGTTTAAACGCAGTTAAGGCCTATGCCTATGGAATCAAGAAATACATCGGCGCTTACACCGCAGCCATGGGTGGCGTAGATGCTGTTGTGTTTGGCGGCGGCATTGGCAGAAACAGCGCCGCCGTCCGAGCCCAGGCTTTGGAAGGACTGGAGTGCCTTGGCATCTATCTGGACAAAGATAAAAACCAAGCCGCCCAGGGCGGAGACGATATTTCCCAGCCCGGCAGCCCGGTTCGTATTTTTGTGGTAGATACCAACGAAGAAATTGTGGTGGCAAGAAAAGCCAAAGCCCTTTTGGAATCCAAATAACAGCAGCGCCCCGGATGAAATCATCCTGGGCGCTCTTTTTTACTTAAAGTACTTAACCGCGCTGCGGAACATGCCGATGTCGTAATTGCCGGGTACATTTCTGTACAGGCTGTCGCCAATACGCTCGCTGTGACCCATCTTACCAAACACACGGCCATCAGGGGAAGTGATACCCTCAATAGCGAAGATAGAGCCGTTGGGATTGAAGGCAGCATCCATGGTAGGCTGTCCATTCAAATCCACATACTGGGTTGCGATCTGTCCGTTGGCAGCCAGCTGCATTACCAGCTCCTGGGAGGCAAAGAACCGCCCCTCGCCGTGGGAGATGGGGACATTCACAATATCGCCCACATGCATTTCGCCCAGCCAGGGAGACTTGGTGGATGCAATCCGTGTATGAACAATTCGGCTCTGGTGTCTGCCAATGGTGTTGTAGGTCAAAGTAGGGCAATTTTCATCGGTGTCGATGATCTTGCCATAAGGCACAAGACCCAGCTTAATCAAAGCCTGGAAGCCGTTGCAAATACCGCACATCAAGCCGTCACGGTCATCCAGCAGCTTGGCAACCGCCTCCTTCACCGCAGGATTGCGGAAGAATGCGGTAATAAACTTGGCAGAACCATCGGGCTCGTCACCGCCGGAGAAGCCGCCGGGAATAAAGATCATCTGACTTTGGTCGATCTTCTTTGCCACCAGCTCTACACTGCGGGAAACATCTTCTGCAGTGAGGTTGCGAATCACAACGATTTCCGCCTCACCGCCGGCAGCCATCACCGCTCGGGCAGAATCAAACTCGCAGTTGGTGCCGGGGAACACAGGAATCAGCACCTTGGGCTTGGCAACCTTCACCGCAGGCGCAAGATTGCTCTTGCCTGCAAAATCCAGATTCGGAATCTTATCGTCGGTTTCCACAGTCTTGGTGGGATAGACATCCTCCAAAACATTGGCATGAAGCTGATACAGCTCATCAATGGAGGCGGTGTCCTTTTCCAGGGTGATCATGCCGTCATCGATGGTCATACCCAGCTTGATTACGCCGGGAATCTCCACATCCTCCGTAAGCTCAGCCACCAGGAATCCGTAGAGAGGCAGATGCCAGTTTTCCGCCAGCTGAGCAGTGGACTGAAAGCCAACATGGTTACCGAAGGACATCTTCATAACCGCTTCACCGATTCCATGCTCCACAGCCCAGGCAGCATTCACCTTACCCCGGTTATGCAGATTGTGGAAAGCCTCCCACACCTGCTTCATGGATTCAGCCGTTTCATCGGAAGGCCCAAACAGATAAACAGGATTGCCTGCAGCCTTAAATTCGGGACTGAGAACCTTTGTCTTATTAATAGGAGCAATGGCAAAAGAAATCAAGGTGGGCGGCACATCCTTATCCAGGAAAGTACCGGACATGGAGTCCTTACCGCCAATGGCAGCAGCGCCCAGCTCCAGCTGCGCATCCATAGCGCCCAGCAGCGCTGCAAAGGGCTTGCCCCAACGGCCGTCCTCATTTCTCAGCTTTTCAAAGAACTCCTGGAGAGTCAAATAAACCTTCTTGTAATCTGCGCCGGCAGCTACCAGCTTGGCAACAGAGTTGTAAACAGCAGCATGGGCGCCGGTATAAGGATCTACACACATGTGGTCGGGATCACAGCCCCAGGCAAACACACTTCCCTGCTCCGTCTTCTCACCGGGCAGCACAGGCAGCACCGCAGCCATAGCCTGGGCAGGAGTCAGCTGCTTTTTGCCGCCAAAGGGCATCAACACACTGCCTGCGCCGATGGTAGCATCAAAACGCTCCACCAGACCTCTCTGGCTGGCGGTTTTCAAATCCGCAGCCATTTCCCGCAGATTGCCATACAGAGCCTTACTCAGTACGGACAAATCCTTTTGGCTGACATAAACATCACTATGCTTTACAGCACCGTTGGTATCCAGGAAAGCCCGGGACAGATTTGCAATTTCCTTGCCCTTCCAGGTCATGACCATTCTGGGAGATTCGGTAACCTCAGCTACACGGTAGGCCTCAAGGTTTTCCGCCTGTGCAGCTGCAATAAAGGCATCTGCATCCTTGGCTTCCACCACAACCGCCATACGCTCCTGGGATTCGGAAATGGCCAATTCCGTGCCGTCCAAACCCTCGTACTTCTTACGCACCGCATCCAGGTCAATCACAAGTCCCTCTGCCAATTCACCGATAGCAACGGAAACGCCGCCTGCGCCAAAGTCATTGCACCGCTTAATCAGCCGGGTGACCTTGGGATCCCGGAAAAGGCGCTGGATCTTCCGTTCTTCCGGGGCATTGCCCTTCTGAACCTCGGATGCCATGGTGGTCAAGGATTTCATATTGTGGCTCTTGGAGGAGCCGGTAGCGCCGCCAATGCCATCACGGCCGGTACGACCACCCAGCAAAACAATCACATCTCCCGCAGCAGGACACTCACGGCGTACATTCAACGCAGGCGCAGCAGCTACCACAGCGCCACATTCCAGGCGCTTGGCAACATAGCCGTCATGGTACAGCTCCGCCACATGACCGGTGGCAAGACCGATCTGATTACCATAGGAGGAATAACCGGCAGCGGCGGTCTGACACAGCTTGCGCTGAGGCAGCTTACCTGCCAGGGTATCCTGCAAGGAAACACGGGGATCACCGGCGCCGGTAACACGCATAGCCTGATGCACATAAGCACGACCGGACAGGGGGTCACGAATACAACCGCCGATACAAGTTGCTGCGCCACCAAAGGGCTCAATCTCTGTGGGGTGGTTGTGGGTCTCATTCTTAAACATGAGCAGCCAATCCTGCTCCTGGCCATTGACCTCAGCGGTCACATGAATGGAGCAGGCATTGATTTCCTCGCTCTCGTCCAGTTCCGGCAGCAAACCACGCTTTTTCAGCACCTTTGCGCCAATGGTGGCAATATCCATAAGGGTCTGAGGCCGCTTGGCAGCCTTCTCTTCTCCATAGACCTCAACACGGGCATTCAGATACCGATCATAGGCAGCCTGTACGGCGGGATCGTCAATGGAAACCTTATCCAAATGGGTGGAGAAGGTGGTATGACGGCAATGGTCGGACCAGTAGGTATCCACCACACGCACCTCGGTAATAGTGGGATCCCGATGCTCCTCATCACGGAAATAGGCTTGCAGGAACTTCAAATCATCCAGATCCATAGCCAGCCCCAGTTCATCCAGCAACTGCTTCAGCCCAGCTTCATCCAAGCCGATAAAGCCTTCAACCGTTGCCACGCTGTCAGGAGTGGCATACTGAGCGGCAAGGGTGGTAGCTGTTTCCAAAGATGCCTCACGGCTTTCCACCGCATTGATCACATGCTTTTTAATAGCCGCAACATCGGCATCGGACAATGCGCCCTCCAGCACATACACCTTGGCAGAGCGCACCACAGGACGCTCACATTGAAACAGAATCTGAATGCACTGAGCAGCAGAATCTGCTCTCTGATCAAACTGACCAGGCAAAGGCTCCACCGCAAAAACAATCTGACCGCCAGGCACATGGTAACTAACATCGTCAACCTGAGGCTCAGAGAAAACTGCGTTGACCGCATAATCAAACTGATCCTTGTCGATACCCTCACAGTCATAGCGGTTCAGCACTCTGACAGCGGTCAAGCCGGAAATCTGCAAAAAGTCCTTCACTTCACGCAGCAGGCTGTCCGCCTCATGGGTCTGTCCTTTTTTCTTTTCAACATATACACGATAAACCATGGGTATCCTCCTTATTTCCGGGCAGCCAGCGCCCGCTGACCAATATCGCTGCGGCTGTATGCATTAGCAAATTTCACACCGGCAGACAGCCGATAAGCTGCAGCAATGGCATCCTCCAAAGTGCTGCGAACTGCAGTTGTACCGGTAACACGACCGCCGGAGGTAACCAGCTTTCCACCCTGCAATTTCGCGCCAGCCACATAGGTGTGGGCAGCTGCCCGGGAGGACATGGACAACCGGTATCCCTTCTTATAGCTTTCGGGATAGCCCTTGGATGCCCTAATCACGCAGCAGGCGTGCTTTTTAGAGAAACGAACCGGTGTCTTGGCCAATGTGCCATTGGTACAGGCCTGCATAACCGTAAGCAGATCGCTTTTCAGCAGAGGCAGCACCACCTGGGTCTCCGGATCGCCAAAACGGCAGTTATACTCAATGACCTTGGGGCCATTGGGAGTCAGCATCAGGCCAAAGTACAGACAGCCTTTAAAGGTGCGGCCTTCCTTTTTCATAGCCCGAATGGTGGGCAGGAAGATTTCCTTCATGCACTGCTTGGCAATATCCTCAGTATAATAGGGATTGGGCGCAATGGTACCCATACCGCCGGTATTCAAACCTGTATCGTTATCCCCTGCCCGCTTGTGATCCATGCTGGACACCATGGGGCGCACCACCCGGCCATCGGTAAAGGCCAGCACGCTGACCTCCGGTCCGGTGAGAAATTCTTCCACAACGACCGTTGTGCCGGACTTGCCAAACTTGGCATTGGCCATCATATCCGTAATGGCCTCTGCTGCCTCTTCCCGGGTCTGGGCAATGATCACACCCTTACCCAGCGCCAGGCCGTCCGCCTTAACCACCGTAGGAATGGGACAGGTTTTCACATACGCCAGCGCCTTATCAATCTCCGTAAAGACCTCATAGGAAGCGGTGGGAATGTGATATTTCTTCATTAGGTTCTTGGAGAAAGCCTTACTTCCCTCAATGATAGCAGCATTGGCTCTTGGGCCAAAGCAAGGAATTCCCAATTCCTCCAGCTTATCCACGCAGCCCAGCACCAGAGGATCATCCGGCGCAACCACTGCGTAGTCAATTTTATTTTCTCTGGCAAAAGCCGCAATGCCCTCAATATCCGTAGCGGCAATATTCACACAGGTAGCATCCTGAGCAATGCCACCATTGCCGGGCAGAGCGTAAATCGCCTCAATGGATTTATTTTCCTTCAGCTTTTTGATAATTGCATGCTCACGGCCGCCGCCGCCAACAACCAAAAGTTTCATAATTACCTCCAAATGGGGGGATTTATCAATGGTGGAACAAACGCATGCCGGTAAAGGCCATGACCATGCCCTTTTTGTTGCACTCCTCAATGACCAGATCGTCACGGATAGAGCCGCCGGGCTCAGCAATGTACTTTACGCCGGAAGCATAAGCGCGCTTAATATTGTCGCTAAAGGGGAAGAATGCGTCAGAGCCAAGGGCCACATTCTGGCGGCTTGCCAGCCATGCCTTCTTATCTTCCTGGGTCAGGCGGTCGGGCTGGCTGGTGAAGTAATTCTGCCAAATGCCGTCAGCGCAGACATCTTCCTCATTGCCATTGATGTAACCATCAATTACATTGTCCCTGTTAGGACGACCCAAATCCTCACGGAAAGGCAGCGCCAGGGTCTTGGGATGCTGACGCAGGAACCAGGTGTCCGCCTTCGTACCTGCCAGACGGGTACAATGAATACGGCTCTGCTGGCCTGCGCCCACGCCGATGGCCTGTCCGTCAACGGCATAGCACACGGAGTTGGACTGCGTGTACTTCAGGGTAATCAGCGCAACAATCAAATCAATCTTGGCGCTTTCGGGCAGTTCCTTGTTATCGGTAACAATGTTCTGCAGCAGCTCATTGCCAATCTTGAAATTGTTGCGGCCCTGCTGGAAAGTAATGCCGTACACCTGCTTATTCTCAGCTTCAGCAGGTACATAATCGGGGTCGATGGCAACCACATTGTAGCTGCCCTTGCGCTTTGTTTTCAAAATTTCCAAAGCCTCATCGGTATAACCCGGGGCAATCACGCCGTCAGAAACCTCACGGGCAATGAGCTTAGCAGTCATTGCGTCACAAACATCGCTAAGCGCCACCCAGTCACCAAAGGAGCACATACGGTCCGTACCGCGGGCGCGGGCATAGGCGCAGGCCAGAGGATTTTCATCCAGGCCCTCTACATCCTCCACAAAGCAAGCCTTCTTCAAATCAGCATCCAGAGGCTTACCCACAGCTGCGGAAGTAGGAGAAACATGCTTAAAGGAGGTAGCGCAAGCCATACCGGTGGCTTCCTTCAGCTCCTTGACCAGCTGCCAGGAGTTCAGCGCATCCATAAAATTGATGTAGCCGGGGCGGCCATTCAAAATGGTAAAGGGCAGCTCGCTGCCATCGTGCATATACAGCTTCGCAGGCTTCTGATTGGGGTTGCAGCCATACTTCAGTTCAAATTCTTTCATGTTGAATCTCCTTTACTGGTGCTTGTTGATAATCCGCTGGGTATATTCACCGGTCTTAAGATCGGTATAACGAACAAAGAGAGAGATTTTGTTGTCGGGATTCAGATTGTCCCACAGCATATTGGTAAATGCGTCCATGTCATTATCCATAGCAACACGCTCCGGCTCACCCTGGAAAGTAGGGATCACAGGATTTCCGTCACATACATAAGTATGCAGGAAATGGCCCAAGCCGGCAGTTGCAGGATATTCCCAGAAGAACCGGGCGCAAGCATTACCCTCGGGGTCAGCAGCCTTCAAAATGGACATCTTGTAGCTGCCGTCACCGGCAAGCAGACCGGAAATGCGGGGTGTCCAGTTAGGACCGTCATCCTCAAACCAGCGGGTACGCAGAGCAGCCTCCCAGCTTTCACCACGGGAAAGATACTCCCAAACGGTGTCGGTCTGATCGCCGTTGGTAACGATCAAGCCGCAGCCTGCCTGACGAACGGGATGATAAATAATCAAATGAGGGTCCTTCATCAAACTGGGATCATAGGCCTCGGTACGGATACCGTCAGCTTCCAGGGCAAAAACACGGTTGCGGGAATTAACGCTGCGGCCCATAATAAAATAGGCAGCCACCGCTTTTGTGCCATCGGGGGTAACACCCAACACGATACCGCGACCGGGGTAGGTATTGGTAGAAAGCTTTTCCTTCAAACAGCCGATTTCATAAACATTCATAGTGCATTTCCTTTCTGAGCTATGTTTTTACTGACCATTTCCACCGCAGCGGGCAGAATCTTCCACTCTGCCTGTTCCATGACCCGCTTCTGTAAAATTTCGGGCGTATCTCCATCCAGAATCTCCACCGCTTTTTGCAAAATGATCTTGCCGCCATCGGGGATTTCGTTGACAAAATGTACCGTTGCGCCGGTGACCTTAACGCCATAAGCCAGGGCTTCCTCATGCACCCGCAGGCCGTAATACCCTGCTCCGCAGAACGAGGGAATCAAGGAGGGATGTACATTGAGAATCCGCTCCGGATACCGGGAGGTAAAATTCTCGCTGAAAATGGACATAAAGCCTGCCAGCACAATCAAATCAATGCCGTTTTCCTCCAGAGCGGACATTACCGTCTCTTCAAACGCAGCCTGGCTGCCACATTGCTTTTTGGTGATGACCATGGAAGCTATCCCAGCATTTTCCGCCCGGGTAAGCGCATAGGCATTGGGATTGTTGGAAATCACCAGGGTAATCTTACCGTTTTGAATTACACTTCCCTGGCTGTCAATCAATGCCTGCAGGTTTGTACCTCCACCGGAAACCAACACGGCAATTTTCACTTGCGCCATATCTTACCGCCTTTCAAACACGACGAACCGCCTGTGGGCAAATGCACACAGGCAGCTCGATTCAATTTACTCGATAACGATCTTCTCGTCAGACTGTTCAATGGTACCAATGAGATAGCAGTCCTGACCATTGGCCTTCAGAACATCCATTGCCTTCTGGGCATCCCCAGCAGAAACCACCACGCTCATACCCACACCCATGTTGTAGGTGTTATACATATCCCGCTCGGGGATATTACCGGTCTTGGCAATGAGGTTGAAGATAGGCAGCACACGCACATCCGCCTTACGGATACGAGCGCCCAAGCCATCGGGAATGGAACGGGGAATATTTTCATAGAAGCCACCGCCGGTGATGTGGCTGATACCCTTAACCTTCACCTGCTCCAGCAGCGCCAGGATAGGCTTAACATAGATACGGGTGGGGGTCAACAGAGTTTCCGCAATGGTAGCGCCACCCAGCTCCTCACAGGGCTCATACAGCTTGGGGTCATTGTTGTCGATGTTAAATACCTTGCGGCACAGACTAAAGCCATTGGAGTGAATACCGGTGGAAGGCAGAGCAATCACCACATCCCCTGCTTCCATGGTCTTGTTGTCCAGAATCTTCTTCTTGTCCACAACACCCACGGCAAAGCCCGCCAGGTCATAGTCCTCCACAGGCATAAGACCGGGATGCTCCGCAGTTTCACCGCCAATGAGGGCAGCGCCGGACTGCACACAGCCCTCAGCCACACCGCCTACAATCTGGGCGATCTTCTCCGGGAAATTCTTGCCGCAGGCAATGTAATCCAGGAAGAACAGAGGCTTTGCGCCGACACAAATGATATCATTGACGCACATAGCCACAGCGTCGATACCAATGGTATCGTGCTTGTCCATCAAAATAGCCAGCTTGACCTTGGTGCCGCAGCCGTCGGTGCCGGAGACCAGCACCGGCTCTTCCATGCCGGCAATGGGCAGGCCAAAGCAGCCGCCAAAGCCGCCCACATCATCCAGGCAGCCCTCGTTGCGGGTGCGTGCAACGTGCTTCTTCATCAGCTCTACCGCACGGTAGCCAGCTGTAATAAGTCGGATCGTAGCCATGTC
>JAZRBJ010000080.1:0-3902 GCA_045635065.1 Faecousia sp.
CAGATTTTGGAACATTATCGTCCTGTGAAGGAGGCAAGCGAAAAGCATGGAGTTTCTCTTGCTATGGCCCATGCGCCGTTTCCCATGAACAGTGAGGAACATCCTGAGATGGATGATTATATGGTGAATTCTGTGATCAAACTTCTGGCAGTATGTCAGTATTTGCAGATTCCGGCGTTGGTAGTTCATCCGATTGTAAACAAGGATAGAGCAAAAGAGTGGGAACTGAATATGCAGATGTACCCCAAACTGATTCCCGCCGCTAAAAAATACGGCGTGAAGATTTGTCTGGAAAATATGTTTGCATTTATTGGTGGCCACGGTACTTGCCGTGCTTGCGCAAATGCCGATGAAGCCTGCCGTTATATTGATACCCTCAATGAGCTGGCAGGGGAAGAGGTGTTTGGCTTCTGCTATGATGTGGGACATGCCAATTTGCTTAGCTGTAATATGTATGAGGATCTTAAAATATTGGGAAAACGGCTGACTGTGCTGCATATTCATGAAAACGACGGAAGACTGGATTCCCATTGTATTCCTTATACATACAAAAACGGCGTGACTTGTACAACCGATTGGGAAGCGTTTTTGAAAGGACTTAAGGAAATTGGCTATGAAGGCCCGCTGAATTTTGAAACCTATGCTGTGGTAAAGAATGTGCCGCTGGAAATAGCAACAGAGCTGTTGAAGCTGGTTTGTGGAGTTGGAAACTATTTCCGTAACCGTTTGCTGGGATAAGAGGAGGAGTATAGCAATGATACTGACTTTTGAACAAATTAAGTCCTTTGCCCAGGGAGCTCTCTTTGTAGAAAAAATCGGGGATAGGATACGACTGCGCCGCATGACGGAAACGATGGAAAAGGCATTCGTTGCCATGAGTTCCGGGCATGCAAACGAAGTTTGCTGCTCTACGGATTGCCGTTTGGATTTTCATACGGATTCCCGCCATTTGCGAGTGGACTTTGCTGTTGATTTTATTCGCACAAATACCCATGCCAAGTATGAGATTTTTGTTAATGATGTGCCTTACCTATTTCTGCGGGAAACCGGTAATCAGCATACCCTTTGCTTGGATCTTCCTCAGGGCGACAAGCATGTGACTATTTGCCTGCCCAGTCACAATGTGGGATATTTTCGTAATGTGTTCCTGGACGAGGGAAGCTATGCCCGCCCCCATGTGTTTGATAAGAAGATTTTGTTTATTGGTGATTCCATTACGCAAGGCTATACAGCTACCCATGATGCCCAATCCTATTCCTATCTGGTTGCCCGTTATTTTAATGCCAGCAGCCTGAACTGGGGTGTGGGCGGCGCAAAGTTCTATGTGTCTACACTGGAATCTACGGACTTTGATCCTGATATCGTTTCCGTTGCCTACGGCACCAATGATTATGAAGACTATACTAAGGAAACTTTTGAACGCAACTGCAACGCGTTTCTTGATAAGCTTAAGGAGCTGTACGGGAATAAGCAGGTATTTGTAATTACTCCTATCTGGCGGGCCGATGGAGAAGTGGTCCGTGCGTCCGGCACCCATGCTCAGTGCTGTCAGTGTATTGCCAAAGCAGCTGCAGAGCGGGGCTTTACAGTGGTGGATGGTTATCAGATATTTCCTCATACCACGGAGTATTTCCAGGATGGCCTTTTACATCCCAATGACCTGGGTTTCCATGAATATGCCAGAAATCTTATTCGTGCCTTTCAGCCGTATATGTAGGAAAAACGCACCTGTTTTTACAGGTGCGTTTTGTTTATAGCAATTTTTGAACTTCCTTCAAAGCCGGGACACTGCTGATGCCACCGGGACGGGTGGTCGAAAGACCTGCAGCGGTGCAGGCAAAGCGCACAGCATTGCGCAGTTGCTCTTCGTTCAGATTTTCCGGTGCTTCGCCCAAGGCAAGCAGCCGGCTGACAACACTGCCGCCGAAAATGTCACCGGCACCGGTGGTATCTTTCACCTGGATGTTGGAAAGACCGGGGACATGACCGCTGGCAGACCCGTTGGAGAAGTAGCAGCCGTCAGCGCCGCAGGTAACAAATACCAGCTTGACACCGAATTCTTTCAAAATATAGGCAGCGCCCTCCTGAGGCGTAAGACCTAAGAGGAAATCCACTTCCTCGTCGCTGATTTTTACCACATCTGCCTGTTTCAGTCCCCAAAGCATTTGCTCCTTGGCGTTGCTCAGGCAATCCCACAGGGGCTTGCGTAGATTGGGGTCAAAGGTGATCAGCTTGCCTTTGCTTTTGGCATATTCTACCACTTGATATGTGGTGGAGCGGGCGGGTTCACCGGTAAGAGAAAGTGTGCCAAAATGCAATACTTTTGCCTTGTCCAACAGGGAAAGATCCAGTTCTTCAAACCGCAGCTGGGTGTCTGCGCCGGGTTTTCTGGCAAAGGAGAATTCCCGGTCGCCGGTTTCGTCCAGGGTAACAAACGCCAGGGTTGTGAATACGGATTCGTCTGCGATCATGCCGTCGGTGTCGATGCCGGCATTCTTAAGGGTGGTAAGCAGCAGCTTGCCGAAGGCATCGTTACCCACCTTTCCCAACATGGCAGTACGGAAACCGTATTTTGCCAATGCAGCCAGGAAATTGGCAGGCGCGCCACCGGGATGGGCTTCCATGGTAGGATAGCCGTCAGCATCGGTGCTTTTGCAGGTGAAATCAATAAGCAATTCGCCCAGAGCAATTACATCATACATAGCAAAACTCCTTATTCAGCTGCGGGATATTCGTTGCACAGCAGCCGGTAGGGCGCTTCGTCCTCTTCAATGGCAGGGAAGCGGCCCATGGGGGGATGGAAACGGTTGTCGGTGTTATCATCGTTGCATTGGCTTACCTCTCCCAGAAGCACGGCGCCGGTACCGGGTTCTACGGAGAAATCGTGATACAGGTATTGCTGCACGTGAATGCTTTCGCCGGGGGTCAGCTTGATTTGTGTGCCTGCGGGAACGGTGTAGGTACGGCCGTCGGTATGTACAGTAACATCACTTTCGTAATCGATCTCTTCGTTGGGCAGGCTGTTGTATACACGAATCAGCACATTGCCGCCGCCCCGGTTGATAATATCCTCTGTCTTGAACCAGTGGAAGTGGTTGGGGGCGTACTGACCCTCCTTCAGATACAGGAGCTTTTCAGCGTAGACCTTGGGGTACTGGTCTGCCATGGCGCGATTGCCGTTGCGGATGGTAATTAGAGAGAAACCCATTTTATCAAAATCACCCATACCATAGTCGGTAATATCCCAACCCAGCATGCAGTCGCGAACTTCGTCGTACTCGTGACCAATGGATTTCCATTGTTCGGGAGTGAAGTGGCAGAAGGGGGGCAGATAGCAGCAATATTTTGCGCAAGCTGTTTCCAGTTCTTTCAATGCCTTGTTGATTTCTGAGCGCTTCATTTATATGGTCTCCTTCATTGTTTTTAGGATGTCCATATTATACCAATAATAAATAAAAAAGTAAAGGAAGTTTTCTGCAACTGTTCTAAGGAGAAAATAGAAATAAATTCTTGCTTTTTTGCCTGCTGGCGGGTATAATAAACTGATTGATTAGACCATTTTTGTGAAGAGGTATTGCTGTGTATTTAAAAAGTTTGGAAGTACAGGGCTTTAAGTCCTTCCCGGATAAGACGCTGATCCGGTTCGGCGATGATATTACCGCCATCGTTGGCCCCAACGGCTCCGGTAAATCCAATATTTCTGACGCCATTTTGTGGGTCATGGGCGAACAGAGTTCCAAGACACTCCGTGGCGCAAAAATGGAAGATGTCATCTTCGGCGGTACGCAAAAGCGTGCTGCAGTGGGCTTTGCGGAAGCAACGCTGACATTAGATAATTCTGATCGTGCGCTGTGCTATGATGCGGATGAGGTCATGGTCACTCGTCGGTATTACCGTTCCGG
>JAZRBJ010000081.1:0-10674 GCA_045635065.1 Faecousia sp.
TGGTAGGACCGGCAGAGCCGATGACCTGGCCGGGTTTAGCGGGGGTGGGGCCTACATAGTAAATGGTGGCATCCTGGGGGTCAAAGGGGAGGGGTTCACCCTTTGCCAGGGATTCGCACATGCGCTTATGGCCGGCGTCCCGGGAGGTGTAGATGGTGCCGGTGAGCAAAACAGAGTCGCCGGCTTTCAGGGTTTTTGCCAATTCTTCTGTTAAAGGCAGAGTAATCCGTTTTTCCATATTACAGCACCTCCGTCTTATGCCGGGTTACATGGCAATTGATGTTGATGGCGCAGGGCATACCTGCAATATGAGTGGGCAGGGTTTCGATATTCAAGCCGATGGCGGTGGTTTTGCCGCCGAAGCCTTGAGGTCCAATGCCCAAAGCATTGATTTTTTCCAGCATTTCTTCTTCCAAAGCGGCATAATAGGGGTCGGGGTGGCTGGTGTTCAGAGGACGCATAATGGCCTTCTTTGCCAGCAGCGCAGCCTTGTCAAAGGTGCCGCCGGTGCCCACGCCTACCACCATGGGGGGACAGGGGTTGGGGCCGGCGGCTTCTACGGTTTCCAGAATGAAATCCTTAATGCCCTGCAAACCGGCAGAGGGCTTGAACATCCGGATGGCGCTCATGTTCTCGCTGCCGAAGCCTTTGGGACCTACGGTGATTTTTACCTGCTCGCCGGGAACGATCTCGGTGTAGAGCATGGCGGGGGTATTATCTCCGGTGTTACCGCGGCGAACCGGGTCAGCTACCACGCTCTTACGCAGATAGCCTTTGTCATAGCCCCGGCGAACACCCTCGTCCACGGCATCTCTCAAGTCGCCGCCTACCAGGTGAACATCCTGACCGATTTCCAGAAATACGCAGGCCATGCCGGTGTCCTGGCAGATGGGAACATTTTCCCGGTCTGCAATATTGTAGTTTTCAATAATGTTGTTCAGCACACCCTGGGCAATGGCGCCGTCCTCGCAGGCGCGGCAGCTTTCCAGGGCGCATTTTACATCGCCGGGCAGGTGGGTGTTGGCTTCAATACAAAGCCGTTCCACCACATCGGTAATTTGACTTACTGGAATCTCACGCATAGAATTTCCTCCTTTGTTTTCTCTATATTTTAGCATATTTTTCCTGGGCTATCAAGTACAGAGCGGAAAATAGCCACCTGAAAACAGGCGGCTATTCCAGAAGAGGGATCAAATGTCCAGATTCTTCAGTACTTCCTTTAAGGAGTTGGCGCTGGCTTGCAGCTTTTTCACTTCGTCATAGGTCAGCTCCACGGGAACCTTGCCCTTGACGCCGTCGGGGCCGATGATGGTCATGGTGCTGATGCAAACATCATCAATGCCGTATTCGCCGTGCATCATGGTGGAAACGGTGGCAACGGAATCGTAGGCAGCAACCAGAGCAGAGAGAATCTTATTGACGGAGGCAGACACGGCATAGAAGGTAGCGCCCTTCTTGGCAATAATCTCACCGCCGGACTTTTGCACATAATTCAGGGTTTCTTCGGGGTCCAGCCGGGTGGTGAGTGTGCCCTGCTTCATCATCAGGTCTTCAAACTGGTGCAGAGAACAACCGGAAACATCTGCCAGGGACCAGGGAATAAAGGAGGTATCGCCGTGTTCGCCGTACACATAGGCATGAATGTTTTTCTGGGCGATCTTATAGTGATGGGAAAGATCATAGCGCAGACGGGCGGTGTCCAGAATGGTGCCGGAGCCAATAATCCGGCTTTCCGGCAAGCCGGAAATCCTGGTGAACACATAGGTCATAATGTCCACAGGATTGCTGACAATCACATACAGGGCGTTGGGCGCGGCGGCAACGATCTGAGGCGTGATCTCCTTAAGGATGTTTACATTGGTCTGGGCCAGATCGATACGGCTCTGACCGGGCTTTCTGCCAATGCCGGAGGTGATAATCACAATGTCGGAGTCCGCTGCATCGGCATAATCACCGGCAATGACGGAAATAGGCTCCCGGAAGCTGGTGCCCTGGACGATGTCCATGACCTCGCCTTCCACCTTTTCTTTCATAATATCAATTAGGACGATTTCGGATGCAATATTACCCAGAGAAAGGGTATATGCAATGGTGGAACCGACTTTACCTGCGCCAATAACAGTGATTTTAGAACCCATAATGAGGGATCTCCTTTCAAAAAGAGATTTCAAAAAATTATTCGATACTTTATTATAGATAATGTTGTATCGAATTGCAACTGTTTTTTATAAAAAAACCTGCAAAAAATACCCCGGGCATTTTTGCCCGGGGTTTATGGTATATGCACAAAGGGTCATCGCGCATAGGCCTGCATCAGATGAAGGGTATCTGCAAAACGGGATTCTACATCGGGGCAGCCGAATATGCCAACGATCACAAGCTTGCCGTCGAAATTAAAGGCTGAGAGCAGGCAGCTTCCGGCAGAGGGCGTCTGACCGGTTTTAAGGCCGATGGCAAAAGATGAGTAATATTCGCTGCCGGAATCGATCAACAGGTTGGTGTTGTGCCATGTGAGGGTGCGGCCTTCTTTGGTGGTGACGGTGGCATTTGTCATGGCGCAGTATTCCATGATTGTGGGGCTTGCAATTGCTGTCTTTGCCATGATTACCAGATCCCGATAGGTGGTGTAGTGGTCCTCTTTGTGGATGCCGTCAGGGTTGGCAAAGTGGGTGCCGTGCATACCGTATTCAATAGCCTGGAGGTTCATTTTGGACACAAAGGCGGCCGTGGCGGTGGTAGCATCGGCAGTGGGCTGATCCAAAATGATTCTGCCTGCTTCTGTGGCAAGCACATAGGCAGCATCGTTGCCACTGGGAAGAAGCATTCCGCCAATTAATTCTTTTACCGTCAGCGTGTCTCCTTTTTCCAGACCTGCTACAGAGGAGCCTGCGGCTACCAGATTCAGGGCTTCACCGGCAGTAATTTGGGCATCGGGATCCAGATACTGCAGCGCCACATCGGCGGTCATCAGCTTGGTGATGCTGGCAGGAAAGATGCGGGCATCTTCGTTTTCAGAGATGGACACAAAGGAATCCACAAAGCAGTCAAACACAAAATACTGTGATGCGGTCAGCGTATACTGAGGAATGGTGGCCATAACATCATCGGACAGAGAAGTTTCCACAGAAGAGGTTTCGGCAGCGATGGGGGTGTCTTTTTTGCCGCACTGACTAAGCAATACTGCCAGAAGGATAACCAGCACAAGAAGGGCTGCGCAGGCTGCCACCAGAAGCTGAAGCCGCCGGCGCTGTTGTTGCTTCTTTTTTTGCTGAGCGGCCCGATGCGCCTGCCGCTGACGAACATTTTGGAATTCATTGGATTGATTCATGGAAAAACCTCCTTTTATTGAATCTTGACACCGCAGATTCGTTTGCCTCTGGTGCCGACCACCAGCGTATCACCGAACACGGCGGGAGAAGCTTCCACCAGGAAGCCCAGGTCAATGCTGTGCAGAATTTTTCCGGTGGCGCCGTCAAGCAAGGTGGCATCCCCTGCGGAGTCGCACACCACAATGTAGGAATGGCCGTCATCCGTATAGAAGGCAACGGGAGAACTCCAGGCATAGTGGGGCATATTCCACCGCCAAAGCTCGTTGCCGGTTTCCGTATCCAGGGCAACCAACAGCCCCTTTTCCTTATCGAGGGTGCGGGCGATGGTGCAAATCAGCATATTTTCAATGTTGCTGCCGGGCTTGCCCAACAGGGGGGTGGATTGCATACCGCCGGAAACACCGTCAACGGTGTGTACCTGGTAGGGCTTTTCCCACAGAATTTCTCCCGTAAGGGCATCCAGCTTGTACAGGGAAATTTCACCCTGGTTGCTGGCGTTTTTAGTCCAATGCAGAGAGGGGGCGGTGTAAATGTAACCGCCACCGTTGCCGTCAGACTGGAAAACGGGTGAGGCGTTGGAATCGTCCAGGGTGTCCTGGGCCCATACCAGCTCCATAGTATTTAAGTCCACACAGTAGAACATACCGCCGTTTTCAGAGATGTAAAGATAACCGCCCACCACGCTGGCGCTGGCTTCGTAGCCCAGCCAGTAGTTGGCTTCACCGGAACGGTTGGTGGTATAGCGGGTGGCAATGGGCGCATCCGGAGAAACAGTGAGCTTTCCGGTGGTAATATCAAAGTCGGTGTTCAGCTTAAAGGTGTAAAGAATGCCGTTTTCACCGGGCCAGATCAAGGTGTCGGTTTCTGCATCTACCAGCGGTGCAGAGTCAAAAGCGCACCAATTGTCGTTGTCTTTTCGCAGGGCAAGAGGATCGGCGTTGCCGTATTCATAAAGAACAGAGCCGTCAATGAGGCTGATAATGTAGAATCTGGGAGTTTTACCGTAGCCGTTTACATCACCGGCGCCCACATACATAATGGGATAACCACGGGGGTCCAAGGAGCCTGCGCCCTTAAAGGGCATACCCAGATCAATGGGGTCCCGGGTGTAGCTGCCGTCAGCAAGATCCAGGAAGTAAATATGTCCGTCCAGGGTGGCGTAAATAACCTCTATCAGAGAATCGTCTGCTGCCTTGGCGGGATAGAGATTCATAACTGCCTTGGTGGCGGCGTCCCATTGCGCCATAAGGGGCTGCCCGGTCCAACCGCTGCCGTCCCAGCCGCTGGCGGGGAGGGTGGAGGTTTGAGAGGTCCAGATGGTGGACAGGGTTTCCTGAGTAACGGTGGCGGTGCCATAAGTGGCGCTGCTGCGGTAGTTATTGCCCCGAAAGGTGGCAATGCCGGGCAGGGAGAAATATTCGCTGCCATCTCCAAAGAAAAGGGTTTCATTCCGGGAAACAGAGCTTACCGAGCTGCCGTTTTGCAAAAGCTCCCAGGTAATGCCCCAGTTGGAGGGCGCGGTTTGAGCAGAGCCGGTGGGCAAGAACAAAATTCCCGGGGTGTCCTCTGCTGTTTCAGTGGTGGGCGCGGTGGTGGTTTCTTCCACAATCTCACCGCCGCCGGAACAAGAACCCAAAAGCAAAGCAACCAGAAGCAAAAGCGCACCTACGCCGTAAAGACCCATGGTCACAGGGCCGGGATTGGTAGGGATTTTTCTGCGGCTTTTCTTTTTCAAAAGGCGTTGACGATACTGAATAAACTGGTAGGTTTGAAAACCGGCAAAGGCCAGCGCGGCCAAACCCAAAATAATGAAAAGAACCCGCAGGCCCGTGTTGCTGCCGGAACTGCCGCAGCCGGAAAGAGCCACACAAAGACCGGACAGACCTGTTAATAAAAATGTTCGTTTCAAAGCACGGCCCTCCTTTTTTTGTCAGTATAGCATTTTACGGCGAATCCTGCAAGGTGCAAAAAGTTGACAACGGGAAAAACATGGAGATATAATAAAGAAAAAAGAAAGGGAGGATGGCGGTGACAGATCAAACAAACAAAGGTCTGAGCGCAAATGCTCTAAAGTTGATTGCGGCGGCATGTATGCTGGTAGATCATGTGGGAGCGATTATTTTGCCGCAGGTGTTGATTTTGCGATTCATCGGCAGATTGGCATTTCCCATTTATGCATTTATGGTTGCCCAGGGTTGCCGCCATACCCGTAATAAGCTGCGGTATTTCTTAGGAATCTTTTTGCTGGGCGTGGGGTGTCAGCTTGTTTATACTGTAGCAACCGGTGCGGACAGATGGAACATTTTGCTTACCTTCAGCGCATCCATTTTGATTTTGTACTGCATATTATGGATGGAAGGCAGCATCCAAAAAAGAAAGTACGGACAGCTTGCCGTTGCGGCAGGATGCTTTGTGTTGACCTTAACGGCGGCGCGTTATGTAAACCGGCAACTGCCCTTTGATTACGGCATGTGGGGCTGCATGGCAGCGGTATTGGCGGGCCTGTTTCCCGGCGGAAAGAATAAGCCTCTGCCTGTGCTTTTGCTGGGGATTGCTTTGTTGGGAACGGCTTATGCATTTGGCAGCATTCAGCTGTATGCGTTGCTTGCTCTGCCGTTGCTGCTGTGTTACTCTGGCGCGCGGGGCAAGAGAAAAATGAAGCATTTCTTTTATATTTTTTATCCTGCGCACTTGGCGCTTTTATATGGCGTTGCCATGCTGATAAAATAAGAAAAACCCGGGCGAAAGCCCGGGTTTTTATATGGAATATGGAATTAGAACAGGCCGGAAACCTTGCCGGTTTCGGTGTCCACGTCCACACGACGGTAAGCGGGGTCAGCCGCAGTACCGGGCATCATGGAAATGGTACCAGCCATGGGGCACAGGAACTTAGCGCCGCCGTACTCCAGAATATCGCGGATGGTCAACTTCCAGCCGGTGGGCACACCCTTCTTGGTGGGATCATCGGACAGGGACAGGTGGGTTTTAACCATCATGGTGCAGTAATCAGCGTACTTGGGATCGGACTCGAAGCGCTGAGCCTTCTCCACAGCCAGGGTCAGCCAAACCACGCCGTCAGCGCCGTAGACTTCCTTAGCGATACGCTCAACGCGCTCACGCAGGGGCATCTCCAGGTCGTACAGGAACTTGATCTCGTTCTTGGACTCGCAAGCCTCAACAACCACCTGAGCCAGCTCAGCAGCGCCCTCGCCGCCGTATCTCCAGTGGTTGGACTCGGCGCAGCGGATGCCGCGGTCAGCACACAGCTTCTTCAGCAGAGCAACTTCGGCGTCGGTATCGGTGTAGAAACGGTTGATGCAGACGACGGGGGTGATGCCGGACTTCAGAATGGTGTTGACATGGTGGAACAGGTTGCAGGTGCCCTTCTCCAGCAATTCCAGATTCTCTTCCTTGTATTCTTTGGGCAGGGGTGCGCCGGGGGTAACCTTGGGGCCGCCGCCGTGCATCTTCAGGGAACGGACGGTAGCAACCAGAACGGAAACATTGGGGGTCAGACCGGACAGACGGGTCTTAACGTTCCAGAACTTCTCGAAGCCGATGTCAGCAGCGAAGCCGGACTCGGTGACGTGGTAGTCAAACAGCTTCAGAGCCAGACGGTCAGCGATAACGGAGGACTGGCCGATAGCAATGTTAGCAAAGGGACCGGCGTGGATCAGCACGGGCTGATGCTCGACGGAGTAGCACATGGTGGGGTTGATGGCGTTACGCATCCAGGCGGTCATAGCGCCGGCAACATCCAGATCCTCACAGGTAACAGGCTCGCCGGTCTTGGAGTAAGCAACAACGATCTTGCCGATGCGCTCACGCAGATCCTTCAGATCCTTAGCAACAGCCAGAATAGCCATCAATTCGGAGCCAACAGCGATGCCGAACTTGGACTCCATCATGAAGCCGTCCAGACGGCCGCCGATGCCGATGATGATGTTACGCAAGCTCTGTGCGCAGAAGTCGATGATCCAGCCCATCTCTACACGCTTGGGGTCGATGTCCAGACGCTTCAGGCCCTTCTTCTCCAGCCACTCATCGGTGTTGTTGCGCTCGTGCTGCATACGGGCAGTCAAAGCAACCATGGCCAGGTTGTGAGCGTTCATGATGTCGTTGATGTCGCCGGTCAGACCCAGGGAGAACTCGGTCATGGGCATCAGCAGAGCGTTGCCGCCGCCGGCAGCAGTACCCTTAACATTCATGGTGGGGCCGCCGGAGGGCTGACGCAGAGCGCCGCCGGCATTCTTGCCAATGTAGCCCAGACCCTCAATCAGGCCCAGAGAAACGGTGGACTTACCCTCGCCGAAGGGGGTGGGGGTAACAGCGGTAACTTCGATGAACTTGCCGTCGGGCTTATCCTTCAGACGGTTCATAACCTTAATAAAGTCAATCTTGGGGGTCTTGCCGTAGGGAATGATTTCCTCGGGCAGCAGGCCCAGCTTCTCCCGAAAGTAATCCACGGGGGGCAGAGTCTTTTCTGCTTCTTCTGCGATCTGCCAGTCTGCGAACTTGGTGGGGTCCAGCTTTACCAGGCCCTTCTCGTCCACATACTTGCCATTTTCGTCATAAACGATTGCCATGATGTTTTCCTCCTTGTTTTCGGTGCTTTTCAGCACATTATTAATATTGTTATATCTCTGCAACGTCGGCGGCATCGCGGATCAGCCGCACGGCTTTGCTGGTGAGCACACTGTTGGTAACGGCTTTTTCCATTTCAGCATCGTACATATCTCTCAGCTGATCCATGGTAAGTCCGTTCTGACGGCAAACAAGCGCCAGCGCTTGGGAAATATCTTCCTGTTCTGCGGTGAGGTTTTCCAACTGAACTATGGTGTCCACAGCAGCCTGGTTGCGAATGGCGGTGATAGCTGCGGGACGGGCATCCTCACGAAGCTTTGCTTCGTCGGTGTTCATGAATTGGCAGTACATTTCCAGAGTCAGACGCTGCTGTGCCAGTTGAGCCCGCAGGGTGTTCAGCTGCTGGTCAATGCCGGCTTCCAGTTCTTCGTCGGAAATAGTGATCTCCAAGGTTTCGGCAGCCTGGCAAAGCAGTTGGAACTGCAGCTCCATCTCTGCCCGGTCGTCTGCATAGGACTGCATGCTCTCCTGCAGCTTGGTACGCATTTCGTCCAAGGTGTCGCACTGACCAACCTCTTTGGCAAATACATCGTCCAGCTCATAAGCGCCCTTCAGACGAATTTCGTGAATGGTGCAATGGAATTCCGCTTCCTTACCGGCAAGCTCCGGGGCGTGGTACTCGGTGGGGAAGGTCACCTTGACAACGACCTTTTCTTCGGGTACTTTGTCCACCAGTTGCTCTTCAAAGCCGGGGATGAACATGCCGCTGCCCAGCACCAAGGTTTGATTTTGGGCGGTGCCGCCGGCGAATTGCTCGCCATTGCAAAAGCCTGCGTAGTCCAGCACCACTTCGTCGCCCAGCTGAGCGGCACGGTCCTTCACAGCGGTGATCCGGGGCGTTTGTTGCTGCAGCCGATGCAGCTGATGATTTACCTCTTCTTCGGTAACGGTGTGCTTTTCCAAACGGCCTTGCAGACCGCGATATGTAAAGCTCATGAATTGCTATCTCCTTAGACTGTAATCAGATCCGCAACAAACCGGATCTTCAAAGAATATCTTATCACAGATTTGGGATAAACGCAATCGTTCTTTCTGCTTTTCCCCGGAAAACTGGCCATGTCAAGGCCGAAATCTTAAATCCTAAGGGATTATACAAATTTTTCTTGCAAAAACCAATATAGTTATGATATTTTATTTATAGTTTCTATCTATAGATTTAAAGGGTGACAATATGAACTACAATTATCTGCGGTATTTTTCTGTGTTGGCACAGGTGGAGCATTATACCTTGGCTGCGGCTCGGCTGGGTATTTCTCAGCCATCCCTAAGCAGCGCCATTCATCATTTGGAAGATGAGCTGGGTGGTGTGCGGCTGTTTGAGAAAGTGGGTCGCAATGTCCGGCTGACGGAGGAAGGGCGATACTATTATGAAAAGGTAGAGATTGCTCTGCAGGAGCTGAACACCGCATCCATGACCCTGCGGGAAAGTAAGGTCAGCGCGCCGGTGGTAATTCGCATGGGCGTAGTATCCGGCACCTTGGGCGGGGTGGTTGCCCGGGAGATTGAGGATTATTTGAAGCAGAATGAGCGTATTCGGTTTCAGCTCATAGAAAGCTCTGCAGAGGAACTGATGGATCTGGTACGCCAGGAAAAGCTGGACATGGCGATTGTGGACACCACCAATCGGGATCGCAGCTTACATTTTCGAAAACTGGGTCAGCGGGATTTTTGCGTGGCAGTTCCTCTGAATCATCCGTTGGCAGACCGGAAGGTGCTGCAGCCCCACCAGCTGCGGCGTGTGCCACAGATTTTGTTTAATTACGATATGGAGCATACCTTTGGTCAATGGGCCAGCGGTACGCCTGCGGAGGAGCGTGTGGTATGCACGGTGAACACGGCGCAAAGCGCCCTGGAGTTGGTAGCTGCAGGCGTGGGCGTTTGTGTAATGTCAAAGGATTGCGTGCAGCCCAATTCAAATGTTCATTTTATCCCCTTAGAGAACTGGCACCAGGCATTATATATGTGTATTCTTTATGATAAATGGCTGGAGCCTCCGGTGTGGGGTTTTGTGGATAAGTTGGTGGAAGTGATTCGCGCCAAGACCTGATTTCGGCAAAATAACAAAATTTCCCTAAACAGGTGACAAGGCCCGGGAAATGTGTTATAGTAATTTTAAGAGATTGGGAGGTGGCACCGTGAATTTTTTGGAAGAGAGAATCCTGCGGGATGGCATTGTCAGGCCTGGCAATGTGCTGAAGGTGGACAGTTTTCTAAACCATCAGATGGATGTGGCGTTGCTGGACGAAGTGGGCAAAGAATTTCATCGTCGTTTTGCGGATAAAGAGATTACCAAGGTGCTGACCATTGAGGCCTCCGGCATAGCCATTGCCTATCCTGTGGCACGGGAATTTGGTGTGCCAATGGTATTTGCAAAGAAATCCAAATCCGTCAACATCGAAGGTGATATGTATGTGGCGGAGGTGGAGTCCTTCACTCACAAAAGAACCAATCAGGTTATCGTATCCAAGAAGTTTTTAAGTCCCGACGATAAGGTGCTGATTATTGACGATTTTTTGGCCAATGGCTGTGCGCTGCAAGGATTGATCTCTATTGTGGAATCCGCAGAGGCGGAGGTGGTGGGTCTGGGCATTGCCATTGAAAAGGGCTTCCAGGACGGCGGTTATCGTATCCGCAATCTGGGCTTCCATTTGGAATCCTTGGCCATAGTAGATGCCATGAATCCGGAAACCGGAGAAATTAC
>JAZRBJ010000082.1:0-20077 GCA_045635065.1 Faecousia sp.
CAAAACACCTTGCGCTGTAAGATTATTTCGCCATTCATCAATCCAAACAATTAAGAATGCCTTTCCTTGCAGTAGAAAGAAGCGCCAATCACCAAAACTTTGTGTTTTGTCGATTGGCGACTTTTTTGACACTCTGAAAAGGGCGGTACTTCAGTACCGGCCTTTGGTTTTAAACAGATTACTTTTCGTTCTTATAGATTTCCTTGAAATACTTGTAGGTATCCACCTTCAGCTCACCGCAGGCGTCCTCATCGCAGGCAACAATACCGTCGGGATGCAGCTGCAGAGCGCTGATGGTCCATGCATGATCCACGCCGCCCTCTACACAGTGGCGCAGGGCGCGGGCCTTATTGTGGCCGCTGATCAGCAGCAACACCTGCTTGGAATCGCACACAGTACCCACACCCACAGAAAGGGCAGTCTTAGGCACTTTGTCAGGGTCGTTGTCGAAGAAGCGGGAGTTGACGATCAGGGTATCCTGGGTCAATGCCCGGACACCGGTGCGGGATGTAAGAGAAGTGAAGGGCTCATTGAATGCAATATGGCCGTCCACGCCGCTGCCGCCCATAAACAGATCGATACCGCCATAGGCTGCAATCTTCTCCTCGTAGCGGCGGCACTCTGCTTCCAGATCTGCGGCCATACCATCCAGAATGTTAATGTTCTCGGCGGGAATGTCGATATGGTTAAAGAAATTGTCATGCATGAAGTACCAGTAGCTCTGGTCGTGGTCCTTGGGCAGACCCACATACTCATCCATGTTAAAGGTAACGACATTCTTAAAGGTTACCTTACCGGCCTTGTTCATCTCAATCAGGTTGCGGTAAACACCCAGCGGAGAGGAACCGGTGGGAAGACCCAGCACGAAGGGTCTGCTTTCCTTATGATTGTTGATGGCATCGGCAATATGCTGCGCTGCCCATGCACTCATTTCGTCGTAGTTGTTTTTAATGATCAGCTTCATTAAAGATCACACTCCAATCAGAATAGAAGGGAATTCCCTTACGAAAATATTATACACATTTTCAGCTATTTGTCTATAATTTTTTTAAGTCACATTGACAGGGTTTCCTTGGAAGTATATAGTAATTAAGGAAGAATTCTGCCTAAAAGGAGGGTGCGTATGTATTCCAAAGTTTATGTGGAGATCACCAATATCTGCAATATGCGTTGCTCTTTTTGTCACGGACACAGCCGAACTCCCGGCAGACTGACAAAGGAGCAGTTTTCCTATATTCTAAAGCAGCTCGCCGGGCAGACGGAATACATCTACTATCATCTCATGGGGGAACCCCTGACCCATCCGGAGCTGCCGGTTTTTCTGAAAATGGCAAAAAATCGGGGCTTTCGCTCCGTGATTACCACCAACGGCACCTTGCTGTCAACCAGAGGGAACTGGCTCATTGATGCCAAGGTTCATAAGGTCAGCATTTCTTTGCACAGCTTTGAAGGTGCCGATGAAAAGGCACATTACCAATATTTGCAACAAGTTGCAGATTTTGCCCAAGCCGCCACCCAGACCGGTATTCTGGTCTCCCTGCGGCTCTGGAACAAGGGCTGCGATGAGGGCAGAAACGACACCACCCTGGCGTTTCTAAAAAAATATTTCCCCACTCCATGGACAGAAAACTCCCGGGGCTATCGCATAAGGGACAATTTCTATCTGGAATGGGGTGACCGGTTTGCCTGGCCGGACAAAAACATCTCCCCCATAAGCGAGGAAGTATTCTGCTATGGCTTAAAAGACCATTTCGGTATTCTTTGTGACGGCACGGTGGTTCCCTGCTGTCTGGACAGCGACGGCGTAATTAACCTTGGCAATATTTTTTCTGATGAGATTAGGGAAATTCTTTCGTCTCCCCGGGCGCAGGCCATGAAAAACGGTTTTTCCTGCCGAAAGGCAACCGAAGCGCTGTGCCACCGATGCGGCTATGCCCAGCGTTTTTAACAGGCATGTTCCTTGACACCACCGGTAAAAAGTGGTATGCTCCCTTTAAGAACCCCGACAGGTTTTCGCAGGCTGCTTTCCGTCAATACTGCGGAAAATCCCTTGAAAATATCAATGGGCAAGGCAAGGAAGATAAGGAAAAATACAAACAAAAGAACTGCTGTGTGGCTATCGGTATTCGACTCCCCTCAGCTTAAGGAGATGTTTTTATGTCCGCAGGTGATATTATAACCTATATCATGCTCATTTTTGCTGTGATCGGCGGTCTTGACCGCGCCTTCGGCTGCAAGCTGGGTCCCGGCAAAACCTTTGAAAAGGGCTTTGAAACCATGGGCGCTTTGGTTCTGGCTATGGTAGGCCTTATGGCAGTAACACCGCTGATTTCCGAATATCTGGCCCCGGTACTCAGCCCCTTCTTCCATTCCATTGGCATTGATCCCGCTGTAATTGCCGGCACTTTTCTCATCAACGATTCCGGCGGATGGTTCCTGGCGGAATCTCTGGCCCAGAACCCCCTGCTGGGTAAATTCTACGGCTCTGTGGTAGCCGCCATTATGGGCTGCACCATTGTGGGCATCTTCCCCATGTGCTTCATGCTCCTGCCCAAAGAAAAGCAGCCTCTGGCTGCCAAGGGCCTGACCATCGGCTTCATCACCATTCCCGCAGGCTGTTTTGTAGGCGGTGTTTGTCTTGGCGTACCCATGGGCTCTTTGCTGATCAACATTCTTCCTCAGGTTCTGTTTTCCGGCCTGTTTATCCTGGGTCTGCGCTTTTGTGAAAAGTTCACCATCAAGCTCGTCACCATATTTGGCTACATCATGACCGCGCTGATCACCCTGGCTCTCACCGCCTCTGTAATCATGAAAGTGGTCAAGGTGAATACGGACCTGCTGACCCCCTTTGACGAATGCATTACCATCATTGGCAGCATTGCCATTTTCCTTTGCGGTGCCTTTACTCTGCTGTATTTTCTGGAACTGGTGCTGAAAAAGCCTCTTGCTAAGCTGAGTAAGGCTATGGGTCTGGACGAGCAATCTCTGCTGGGACTGCTCACCACCTCCGTCAGCGCCATACCCTGCTTTACCATGACCAAGGATATGAGCGACAGGGGTGTAATCGTCAATGTAGCCTTCATGGTGCCCGCCGCCTACGCCCTGGGCGATCATTTAGCCTTCCAGGCAGCTGTGGATACCACCACCGTGGTACCCACCATTGCAGGCAAGCTCACCGCCGGTGTTTTAGCCATTATTCTCGCCTTGGCGCTCACCAAACCGAAAAAGGAAGCAGCATAATATGACGACCCTGTTACTGATCCGCCACGGGGAAAGCCTTGCCAATAGGGAATGCTTCTTTGCCGGGCAGCTGGATGTACCTCTGGAGCCCAGAGGCCTGGAACAGGCCCACTGTACCGCAAGCTTTATTGACACCCATTATTCCGTGGATAAGATATATGCCAGCGATCTGCGCCGCGCCTACGATACCGCCGCTGCCATTTCCCAGCCTTTGGACACAGAAATCGTTACAGATTCACGGCTGCGGGAAATTTATGCCGGCAGCTGGCAAGGAGAAGCCTTTGACCGTATTGTAGCCCGCTATGCTGCAGACTACGGCGTATGGCTCACAGACATCGGTAATTGCATTTGCACCCAAGGAGAAAGCCTTTCCCAACTAAGCCGGCGGGTATGCAGGGCGCTGGAAGATATCGCCTTGGAAAATCCGGGAAAAACCGTTGCTGTCGCCACCCACGCCACGCCCATTCGGGCCGCCCAATGCCTATTGGGAGGACACCCCCTTGGTGAAATGAAGGATATTCCCTGGGTGTCCAACGCCTCGGTCACGGAGCTTTTCTATGAAAAGGGCGCATGGCAATTTGGCAAGATCTCTCAGGATGAACACCTTGCCCACATGCGCACGGCTTTCGGCGCCAATGTATAAATAAAAACAGCGGTGGAGCAATTGCTCCACCGCTTATGTATTCCAATTATTAACCCTTACCCCAAATGTTCAGCGCCGCATACTCGTACATCTCACAAATAACGACAACAGCAATGATAAAAGCTATGATCGCAACAAATGTCGTTGCACCCTTCCAGTTATGCTTAATAAAGGTACCAACCTTCTTGAAAAAGTTCTTCATAGTGCATACTCCTTTGCAGCTAGTATATCCCCCTATCTTTATACCGCAAAATTGCTGCGTTGTCAAGAAGATTTTGGCATTGACGAATTCCGATTCACAAATTATAATATTCTTACTGTAATTTCCAGAGAGAAAAGGATTTCTGTCTATGCTAAAACGGTTTCTTCACTACTACAGACCCCACATCAAAATGCTTGTGTTGGATCTGCTGGCCTCCCTGCTGATCTCTGTCATCGGTATGGTCTACCCCATTGTCACCAACCGGATGCTCAACGAATACATTCCCCAGAAAATGTACACCACCATTGTCATTGCCGGCTGCATTGTCCTGGGCCTTTATGTGCTGCGAATGCTGCTGCGGTATTTTGTACAGTACTACGGCCATGTGATTGGCGTAAAAATGCAATCTCAAATGCGGCAGGATCTCTTTGCCCATCTGCAAAAACTGCCCTTCCGATTCTTCGACAATCACGAAACCGGTCGAATCATGACCCGATTGACCAGCGATTTGTTTGAAGTATGCGAACTGGCCCATCACGGCCCGGAAAACCTGCTTATCAGCACCGTGATGATCGTCCTTTCTTTCTTGTATCTGCTATCCATCGATTGGGCGCTTACCCTGATCGTCTTTACCTGTGTGCCGATTTTGGTTGTGGTGACCATGTATTCCCGCAAGGCCATGCGCAAAGCCTTTGATGACCGGCGCAAGAGCAACGCCACCATTAACGCCGCTGTGGAAAGCAGTGTCACCGGCATCCGGGTAACCAAGGCCTACACCAACTCCCAGCGGGAGGTGGAGCGCTTCCGGGTGGGTGATGATCAATTTGTGGATTCCTCCCGCAGAGCCTACCGCGCCATGGCGCGGTTCCATTCCTCCACATCCTTTGTCACCGATATTTTCAATGTGTTCATTCTCATTGCCGGCGGTCTGTTTCTGTATGCCGGGCGGATTTCCTTCGGCGATTATTCCACCTTCATCGTTTCTGTAAATCTGTTTATCGCCCCGGTGAATACCCTCATTGGCTTTATGGAACAATTCCAGAACGGTGTCAGCGGCTTCAAACGCTTTGTGGAAATTATGGACGAGGAACCGGAAACAGAAGCGCCTGACGCAAAAGTTCTTACCAATGTGGACGGTGTCATCGAGTTTAAGGATGTTTCCTATGCTTATGAAGAAAACCACGAGGTGCTGAACAATGTGAATCTGCGGCTGGAAAAAGGCCGCAAGCTGGCATTGGTAGGCCCCTCCGGCGGCGGCAAAACCACCTTATGTCATCTGCTCCCCAATTTCTACCGTCTGGAAACCGGCAGCATCACCATTGACGGCGTTGACATTCGGGAGCTGACTCTGGATTCCCTGCGAAAGAGCATCGGTATTGTGCAGCAGGATGTGTTCTTATTTGTCGGCACGATTCGGGACAATATTCTCTATGGCCGTCCCGATGCCACCGAAGAAGAAATCCATGAAGCAGCCCGCCGCGCCAATATTCACGACTACATTATGACCCTGGAAAAAGGCTACGATACCCAAATCGGCGAACGAGGCGTAAAGCTCTCCGGCGGCCAGAAGCAGCGGCTTTCCATTGCCCGGGTATTCTTAAAAGATCCTGCTATTCTAATTCTCGATGAAGCCACCAGCGCCCTGGACAACACTACGGAAGTATTGATTCAACAGGCTCTGGACGAGTTGTGCAAAGGCCGCACCACTTTGGTGGTTGCCCACCGGCTTTCCACCATTCGCAATGCGGATGAGATCGCCGTTGTTCTGGATGGCCGGATCACCGAGCGGGGCACTCACGACGAACTTATAGCTGCGGGCGGTACCTACAAAAATCTGTACGCCCTGCAATTCCGTGACAATGATTTTGTAGAATAACAAGAAAACGAGCGTGTTGCAGTATTGCAACACGCCCGTTCTTTTTATAACATACTTCTCATCAATTCATCTCTGGATTGCAAACTCAAATCTGCGGGGGCAATATCAAAAATAGTTTGACAGCCTACCGCACCCCGATTGTACATCCGCACAGCTGCTCTGGCGCAGGCCACCAGCACACTGGCGGTAAACTGGGGATTGGAATCCAGCGTCAGCTTATACTCAATGGTCTGACGGTTTTCCTCTTCCCAGCCGGTGACGGCGCTGCGAATGACACTGCCGCCGTGGGGCAGCCCGCTGTGATCCCGCGCCATTTCTTCCGCAGTAATGAACTCCACAGTGGTATCATAATCCGCAAAATAATTGGGCATGGTTTTAATTGCAGCCTCCAGCGCTGCCTTGTCTGCCCCCGGTTCTGCCACCACATAGCAAAGGCGGGTGTGCTTCTGGCGGGTAGTCAACTCCGGATTCTCACCCATTCGTACTCGCTCCATGGCCTCCGGCACAGGAATCGTGTATTGCCGACAATCAACAACACCGGGCAGGCGGCGCACCGCATCGGAATGCCCCTGACTTACGCCCTTTCCCCAGAAGGTGTAATCCTTACCCTGGGGCAGAACAGCGGAAGCATAAAGGCGATTCACAGAAAACAGCCCGGGATCCCAGCCCAGAGAAATAAAAGCAATATGCCCCGTTTCCCTTGCCGCTTTGTCCACCCGGGCAAAATGCTCGGCAATGGCGGCATGGGTATCAAAACTGTCAATCACATGAAAATCCTTTGCCAGCTCCGGGGTCATGTGAGGCAGATCCGTGGCGCTGCCGCCGCAAAGGATCAGCACATCCAGCCGATCCTTCCACAGCTTAACTTCCTCTGCGCTTAATACGGGTACCTGGGGGGTGAGAATCTTCACCGTATCAGGCTCCCGGCGGGTAAATACCGCCGCCAATTCCATGTCCGGATTCTGGCGAATAGCGCATTCCACGCCCCGTGCCAGATTGCCGTAACCCATAATGCCGATTCTGATCATCTTGCAGCCTTCCTTTTTCAGTCTTTCCTGTATTTTACTATCTCCCCTGGGAAAGTGTCAACAGGAAAATATCGCCCCGTTTACAAGTAAACCGATCCTCTTGTGAAGGGCGGGTTGCAAAATGCAACCCGCCCTTTTATGTATTCATCAGGAATTTGCCAGAATGATCAGTGCGCTGGAGATCAGACCCAGAGTCATAACCACTACCAGCACAATGCTCAAAATTCGATTGGTTTTCTTCATGTTCGCACTTCCTTTCGACTTTCTTGCTTTTTCATCAGTATACCATGTTTTTTGAAAAAAGCAAAGGTTTCTTCTGTTTTTTTCAAAAATTCATTGTTTCCCGGAATTGTCTGTGCTACAATTAAGAAAAAATGCTGGAGGTTTTTATGCAGCTTCATTACGGATTTTTAAGCACCTCCTCCATTGCGCCCCGGTTTCTGGCTGCCCTGCGGCAATCCGGCACAGGAGATGTCCTTGCCCTGTCCTCCCGGAGTTTGGAGAAGGCTAAACAGTTTGCAGAGCTTTGGCAAATTCCCAAAGCCTACGGCAGCCACAAGGCGCTGCTGGCAGACGAAAACATCAACATTGTATATATTTCCTGTGTGAATGCTGCCCATTATTTCTGGGCAAAGGCTGCCCTGGAAGCAGGCAAGCATGTGATTTGCGAAAAGCCCTGTACCACCTCCGCCGCCCAAACACAGGAATTGTTTGCCCTGGCAAAAGAAAAGGGTTTATTTATCATGGAGGCGCAGAAAATGTTGTTCCTGCCGGCAGTGTGCGCCTTGCGGCAACATATAGAAAACGGCGACCTGGGAGAAATCACCATGGTGGAGCTAAGTCACAGCTTTGCCGCTTCCTACAACAACTGGATGTATGACCCCGCTTCCGGTGGCCCCTTGTTTTCCAGCGGCATTTATGCCGTGGAGCTGTTACAATGGCTGTTTGGCCCCCTTGGAGAAATCTCCGGCCATGGCAGTATGCTAGAAAACGGCGTTGCCTGGCAATATCTGCTGTCCGGCCAAACCAAAAGTGGCGTGTTATTTTCTTTTAAAAACAGCACCCGGGGAATTCTGGACAACACCGCCCGAATTTACGGAACCAAAGGTTGGGCAGAATTGCCGGAGTACTGGAAGGCACGCAAATTGATATTGCACACCGACACTACCTATGAGGAGACCTACCCCTGCGAGTATGAATTAATTTATGAGGTTTCCCATATTGCCGAGTGCTTTGCACAAGGGCTGTGTACCAGCCCCATTGTTACGCAAGCGCTCTCCACAGATGGAATCGCCGCATTGGAGCATGTAAACTGGCTTTAAATTTAGGAGATATCTAAAATGAAAATTACCGTAAAAACCGACGAACAAGAATATACCCAGGTAACTTCTCTGCAGGAAGGTTCGGATACCATTCTGCAGATCAACACAAAAACACACCTCCGTCCAGCAAGCTGTTAACCATTGATTTGGATTTTCTTTCCGCTCATGCCGGCGACGAAGGCTACTATGTTCTCCCGGATGATAAAGTAAGCTTTCTTACTCGCTTTCTACCGCGGGAGAATACGGAATTTGTAGTCAGAGGGCGGCTCATGCCCATGCTGGGCGCAAAATTCCGGGACACAGCCTACCTGCTGGTTTTGGAGAGCATGCGCTATGAATACGGAATGCGTTTAATCGTCCAAAACGGCAAATATTCTTTACGACTGCAATATAACCTGACGGTTTTTTCTTTGTATGAAGATATTCGTATTCGAGTAGTCACCCTAAAAAATCCAAACGCTACCTATGTAGATATTGCCAAAGCCTATCGCCAACTGGTAATCTCCCGCAAGGGCTTACTGCCCCTGGCACAACGAGTAAAAACCAATCCTGTACTAGCGTATGGCACAGACAATATGCCTATCATCCGGGTGCGTATGGCCTGGAAGCCTGCACCCTCTCCCATTGCTGAACAAACACCGGAAACCGAGCCGCCCCTTCATGTAGCCTGCACCTTTGATCAAGTGCGTCAGCTGCTGGACGAATTGAAGCGCCAGGGCCTCGAAAAAGCAGAAATTTGTCTGGTTGGCTGGAACATTCGCGGCCATGATGGTCGCTGGCCCCAAATGTTCCCGGTAGAAGATGCCCTTGGAGGCGAAGAAGGCCTTCGCCAATTAATCTGCCATGCCAAAAAATTAGGTTACCGCATCAGTTGTCATACCAACAGTTCGGAAAGCTACCGCATTGCCAATTGCTTTGATGAAACGGACATTGTAAAGAAAAAAGACGGAAATCTTTCTATCAACACCGATGTGTGGAGCGGTGGCAGAGCCTATCATCTTTGTCCCAAAATTGCCTGTGAACAAATTCTGCCCGACAATTTGGCAAAAGTTAAGGACATTGGATTTGAAGGTTTTCACTATATCGATGTGATTTCCATTGTCAGCCCCAAAACCTGCTTTGACCCCAACCACCCCTCCAACGGCAAGCAATCTGCCGGATATATCAACAGCATGCTGCAACAAGCCAGGGATGCCATCGGCGGCTCCGGCTCGGGCAGTGTCGCCAAAATCAAAACCATGATGGAAGAATATCGGGCATTTTCGCCCCCTGCAGTTAGCCTTCATGGATGATCACAAAATGCTTGCCGATGGTGTATTTGAAACCGTATATTCTGATGGGCATCACACCATTGTTAACTACACCGACAAAGCGTTCTCCATAAACGGCTATACCGTTCCCGCAAACGACCTTCTTTTATTTCAAAAATCCATATAATAGGTTTCATTGGCGAAATGTACTGGTATATTAAAAAAGAACCTCCAAGGGCGGCCTCACATAGGGATTGAAACGGTTTTGAAGCAATCTTTTTCCCCATAGAAAATCCATCGTCTTTGAAATACATCCAGTATTTCTTCATCCTCTGGATATTCCTATGAGAAAAAATCTCACCTTCAAAACTGCAACGCACTCCAAATTGAAAGATTTTTCAGCAAGACAAGATAAAAAGTGACGGCAAGGCTGACGCCTGCCGTGACTTTTTAATGCAGTATTGCTGGAAAAGATACGATTTGGATCGTATGAATCCCTATGTGAGGCCGCCCTTGGAGGTTCTTTTTTGTCTTATTACCGTTCTTCCCGGAAGTAGGGCAGACCCAAGCTCTGGGGCGGCTGATGCTCCCGCTTTTTCCGCATGCTGGTAATAATCAGCACCAACAGGGTTACCACATAGGGCAGCAGCTTAAACAGCTCCTGAGTAGCCGTTCCCAAGCCTCGGATATAGTTGTTTGCGTTGCAAAGCGCACCAAACAGGAAAGATCCTAAAATCGCCAAAGATGGTTTCCACAGGGCAAAAATAACCAACGCAATGGCCATCCAGCCACGGTCGCCAAAGGCATTGTTTGACCACACGCCGTTGGCAAACGCCATGACATACTGCAAACCGCCCAAACCGGCAATGGCAGAGCCAATGCAAGTAGACAGATACTTATACCGAGTAACATGAATGCCTGCAGCATCTGCTGTGGCAGGGTTTTCACCCACTGCCCGCAAATTCAAGCCCACTCGGGTACGGTTCAGTACAAAGGATGCAACCAAGGCAATTGCCACTGCCACATAGGTAAGAAAATCGTGGGACAGGAAAATCTGACCAAACCACCCCAGCTTTTCAGAAAAAGGCAAAGTCGTTCGATAAAAACCACTGGTGCGGGTCAGCGCAATAATGGGCAAGTCACTGGCAGTGAGTTTAACCAGAGAGCTACCAAAGAAATTGCCAATACCAATGCCAAAGGTCGTCAGCGCAAGGCCCGTCACATTCTGGTTTGCCCGGAGGGTAACCGTCATAAAGCTGTAAATCAGGCCCATGAGCACAGAGCCCAGAATTGCGCACAACAATGGAATCAGAATCGCCAGCGCAGCCACCAGCGGCACACCGGCTTTATCGCATGCCATTTCATACAGGAATGCGCCAATAACACCGCTGATACTGCCCACATACATAATGCCGGGAATACCCAGATTCAAATGACCGGATTTTTCCGTAACGATTTCACCGGTGGAGCCGTAAAGAAGAGGCACGCCCAGAGGAATGGAACTGCTGATAAAAGCAACAAACATATTCATTCTGCTGCGCCTCCTTTCTTGCTGCGGCGGAACTTAACGCTGTATTGAATAAAGAACTCACAGCCAACCAGGAACAAAATCACGATGCCCGAAGCAATATCTGCATAGGATTTGTTTAACCGGAAGCTATCCGCAACCTTGGCCGCACCGGTTTGCAAAAATGTAACCAGGCCGGACATCAAGGCCATGATAAAAGGATTAAACTGGCCCAACCAGGAAATCATAATAGCGGTAAAGCCCTGTCCGCCCACAGTATTGGTATTAATGGAATGATCTGTGCCTGCCACCAACAGCATACCGGCAACACCACAAAGAGCGCCGGAAATGGCCATGGTGCGGATAATAACCTTTTTCACATTGATGCCCACATAACGTGCGGTATTCTGGCTTTCGCCTACCACAGAGATCTCATAGCCATGCTTACTGTATCTCAGATACACATACAGAGCAATCATCAGCGCTGTAACAATGAGAATATTCAGCGCATATTTCTGATCCAAAATAATGGGCAGGTTGCCGGTTTTCACCGGTTTGATAATGCCGGAACCAGAGCCGGTTATGTACACATAATAAGCAACAATTTGGGTTGCCACATAGTTCATCATCAGGGTAAACAATGTTTCGTTGGTACGATACTGGGCGTGGAACAATGCAGGAATCAAGCCCCAGATAGCGCCAGCCGCAACACTACTAACGCAAATAATGGCTATCAACAGGCCATTAGGCACCTTGTCGCCCAATTCAATCATGCAAATCATCGCCGCAAGGCCGCCCATGAGTGCCTGACCCTCTGCGCCACAGTTCCAGAACCGCATACGAAATGCAGGTGTTACCGCCAGAGCAAGGCACAGCAGAATCACTGTTTGCTGCAGGAAGCGCCACAAAAGGGTGGTCTTTCCTTCCAACAGCTTTCCAAAAACGCCTTTGAACATAATTTGGAACCCTTCCGCAAAGGACGCGCCGGTAAGCTTTGAGGACAGAATACCAATTACAACAAAACCAAGCAAGATAGCAGCAAGACGAATCAGCCAGGCCTTCCAACCGGGCATATTGTCCCGCTTAGCAATATGAAGCAGGGGTTCACGGTGTTTTCTATGATTAGTTGCCACTACCCTCGCCTCCTTCCTGGGAATCCATTGCTTCAGACTTGGTCATAAGCAGACCAATCTGCTCCTTAGTTGCCGTGCGGGCATCCACCAGACCGGTGATCTTACCGGAACCAATAACTAAAATCCGGTCACACAGTTCCAGCAGCACGTCCAGGTCTTCACCTACGAAGATCACGGCAGTACCTTTTTCCTTCTGCTCATTAAGCAGGTTATAAATAGTATAAGAAGAATTAATATCCAAACCACGCACAGGGTAGGCGGTCATCAAAACCTTGGGGGCTGCAGCAATCTCTCGACCAACCAACACCTTTTGCACATTACCGCCGGACAAACGGCGTACCGGCGTGGCTGCGCTGGGTGTTACCACCTCCAGCTCCCGAATGATTCGCTCTGCCAGATCCTTGGGCTCTTTCCGACGCAGGAACATGCTCCGGCCCCGGCGATAGCTACGCAGCATCATGTTATCCACAATGTCCATATTGCCCACAAGACCCATGCCCAACCGGTCCTCCGGCACGAAGGACAGCCGAACACCCAGTTCCCGAATCTGCATGGGGGTTTTGTTTCGCAGATCGTCCACATGTCCGGTTTTAGGATTGTGGTAAAGAATGTCGCCCTTAGTCAATTTCTGCAAACCGGCAACAGCCTCCAGCAGTTCCCGCTGACCGGAACCGGCAATGCCCGCAATGCCCAAAATTTCACCACTACGAGCAGTGAAGGACACGTTGTCCAACACCGTTGCGCCCTGCCGGTTTACGCAGGAAATGTGACGCACCTCCAGCCGATCCTGGGGATCCTTGGGCTGGGAACGATCAATATTCAAATCAATTTTCTTGCCCACCATCATTTCTGTCAGCAGGCTTTCCGTAGCCTCGGCAGTTTCCACCGTGCCAACATACTCACCCTTACGCAACACCGCCACCTTGTCAGACAGGGACAGCACCTCATGAAGCTTGTGGGTGATAATGATAATGCACTTGCCGTCATCACGCATACGACGCAGCACCGCAAACAATTTTTGGGTTTCCTGGGGGGTCAGCACCGCAGTAGGCTCATCCAGAATCAGAATATCTGCGCCACGATACAGCACCTTAATGATTTCCACAGTCTGTTTCTCAGAAACGGACATATCATAGATTTTCTTATCCGGATCAATCTCAAAGCCATACTGATTGCTGATTTCCCGGACCCGCTGAGAAAACTTCTTCAGATCATAGGGCTTTTCCTGCAGACCCAGCACAATGTTCTCCGTAGCAGTAAACACATCCACCAACTTAAAATGCTGATGGATCATGCCGATCTTGTAGTCAAAGGCATCATTGGGAGAGGCAATGGTAACCTCCTCGCCGCCAATAAAAATCTGACCCTCATCGGGGTAGTAAATACCGGCAATCATGTTCATCAAGGTTGTCTTGCCGCTTCCGTTTTCTCCCAGAATGGCAAGGATTTCCCCACGATTGGCGGTCATACATACATTTTTGTTAGCCACCACCTTTTTACCAAAGGTTTTGGTGATGTTTTTTAATTCGATTGCTGCAGTTGTAGCCAAAAAGAGTCCCCTCCTCTTTCTAATTCTCAAAAACAAGCCGGCTGTACCGGCATGCTTTTCAAAACTAGGTAAGGCGGGGCGGGGGTTAACCCGCCTCGCCTTATGGTAGGTCAATATTCAGAATTAACCGTAATTGCGGTCCAGCAGAGTAATGCCGTCGATTTCCACATCCCAGTAAGGACCGGAACGGAACTTGGATTCCATAAATACGCCGTCCTCGATAGCCTCGGTATCGGGAGTGAAATCTGCGTCGGTGTCCACGTCAGCCAGACGGCTGGTCAGGGTCTCGCCGTTAACGGTGAAGTTAGCGGTATCAAATACATTGATGGTGCCGTCCTTCAGGCCCTTCAGAACCTCGTCCAGCTTCTCCTGAGTGCCTTCAGCAACGTTCTTGCCCAGCTCGGTCAGAACAACGGAACCGGTCTCCAGGGTGCCAGTCCAGTCGGTGTCGATGGGCTTGCCAGCCTGAACCTGCTCGATCATGTACTTGAAGTAGGGAACCCAGTTGATACGGGAGGAGATCAGGAAGGTCTCGGGGCAAGCAGCGGCAGTGGAGCCGTTGTAGGAAACATTGGGAACGCCTGCATTCTCACAAGCAGTGGGCGCGCCCATGGAGTCAGCATGCTGGCTGATCAGCACGCAGCCACCGCTGATCAGAGCTTCGGCAGCAGCCTTTTCCTTGGTCTCATCGTACCAGGAACCGGTGAACTTAACATCCATGGTAACAGTGGGACAGACGGACTTAGCGCCCAGGTAGAAGGAGGTGTAGCCGGACATAACCTCAGCGAAGGTGAAGGCGCCGACATAACCCATCTTAGCCTGATCAGCCGTAATCTTGCCGGCCTCGATCATTTCGTTCAGCTTCAGACCGGCAACAACACCGGCAGCGTAACGGCCCTCATAGATGGAAGCGAATGCGTTGTGGAAGTTGTCCAGACCGGCGGTGTGAGCCTGGGTGCCGGTAGCGTGGCAGAACTCAACCTCGGGGTACTCCTCAGCAGCCTGCATCAGGAAGGACTCATGGCCGAAGGAGTCGGCGAAGATGATGTCACATTCCTCGACCTCGATCAGCTCAACAGCTGCCTCGTAGCAGGCGTTGGACTCGGGGATGTCGGTCTTCTGAACCATCTCAACACCCATCTCTTTGCAAGCAGCAACAGCGGCGTCGATGAAGTTCTTGTCGTAGGTGGACTGCTCGGTGTGCAGGAAAATAAAGCCGACCTTCAGGTCGCTGACAGCAGCCTGGGTGTCGTCGTTGCCGGCAGCGGTGTCGTCAGCAACAGGTGTAGTGCCCTTGGTGGTGTCGGCATCTGCGGAACCGCAGGCAGCCATACCCAGAACCATCAGGCAAGCCAGAAGAAGTGCGATGATCTTTTTCATTTTTCTTTCCTCCTAAAATTATGTGTTTTCGGGGGTTTTTCTTAACAAAAAACACTCCCATTTTCACGCTCAAAACATAACACACTTCCCATTTAATGTCAAGCATACATGGGGGTTTTTGCCGAAAAAACAAAGAAAAATCGCCGACTTCTCCGGGAAGTCGGCGATTGCACACAGTTTGTCAGGAAATCGGCTCGAAATCTGCCGCTCCGTGCTTACACAGGGGGCACACGATGTCTTCGGGCAAGGGATCTCCTTCATAAACCCAACCGCAAATTTTACATACATAACCCTTCTTCCCGGCAGTTTCCGGTTGGGGCTTTACATTGGCCTGGTAATAATCATAGGTCATGGTGGGAACATCGGAAATCACCCGGGCTTCCGTCACGGAACAAATAAACATGCCGTGAGTATCCAGGTCCACATAGCTCTCCACCTTCAGGCTCATAAACGCATTGATATACCGGGGAAGGAAACGCAGACCGTTATCGCTGCGCAACACATCTACGCCCTGGAACTTATCCACAGTTCTGCCGCTCTGGAAGCCAAATTGTTGGAACACAGAGAAAGGCGCAGAGGTATCCAGGCAGTTCACATTCATAACGCCTGTCTGACGGATCATGTGATGGGTATAATTCTGTTTATTAATGGTTACCGCCACCCGGTTGGGGGTGTTGGTCACCTGACTGACCGTATTAACAATCAGGCCGTTGTCCTTCTGGCCATCCCTTGCGGTCACCACATACAAGCCATAACCAATGTGGAACAAAGCTTTCAGGTCGTTTTTGTTGGCAGTTTCGGAATGCTGGGCAAGGTAATCCCGACACAGTTCCTCTGCCAGAGTGTTCACCTGTTCGCGGCTGTTGTCATTCAGCGCAGACAGCACCCGTACAGTGGTATCCGTAAATGTGATATTCTTGCTGCCTGCAAACATCTCCCGCATTACCTTAGCAGCCAGCGGCGCCCAGGAGCCGTTTTCCATTAAACCAATCGTGCGGTTCTGGAAATTCCGTTCTGTCAGATGGTGAATGTAGGTCTTCATAAAGGGGAAAATATCAGCATTATAGGTGGTGGTGGCCAGCACCAGCTTGTTGTACCGGAAGGCATCCTCCACCGCCTCTGCCATGTCGGTCCGGGCCAAATCGTGGACAACCACCTTGGGGCAGCCCTTTTCCTGCAGCTTTTCCACCAGCAGCTCCACGGCAGCCTTGGTGTTGCCGTAAACGGAGGTATAGGCAACCACCACGCCTTCGCTTTCCGCCCGGTAGGAAGACCAGATAACATACAGGTTCAGATAGTGACCCAGATTTTCCGTCAGTACCGGTCCATGAAGGGGGCAAATAATAGAAATATCCAGTCCTGCCGCTTTCTTCAGCAACGCCTGTACCTGAGCGCCGTATTTGCCCACAATGCCGATGAAATATCGGCGAGCCTCGCAATCCCAGGGTTCTTCCACATCCAATGCGCCGAACTTGCCGAATCCGTCAGCAGAGAACAACACCTTATCGTAAGAATCATAAGTAACAATAACCTCGGGCCAATGCACCATGGGGGCGGTTACAAAGGTCAAAGTATGCTTGCCCAGGGTCAAGGTGTCCCCTTCGCCTACCACAACCCGTCGATCAGCATAATCCGTGCCGAAGAAATTCTTCATCATAGTAAAGGCTTTAGCAGAGGAAACCACCACAGCTTCGGGATACACCGCCAGAAAGTTGGCAATATTAGCGGAGTGATCTGGCTCCATGTGCTGCACCACCAGATAATCCGGCTTGCGGTCACCCAGCGTCTTTTGAATATTGTCCAGCCATTCATGGGTGAAGTTCTGGTCTACCGTATCCATAATGGCAATCTTTTCATCCACAATGGCATAAGAGTTGTAAGCCATGCCGTTAGGCACCACATACTGACCCTCAAACAGATCCACTCTATGATCATTCACACCCAGGTATTTAATATCGCTCGTAATCATCATAATATTTTCCTCCCTTGTTTGATGACTGGATTATAAACCATTTTTTTGAAATAAAAAGTGACTTTATCACAGAACCGTAGTATAATGCATAGTAATATTGGAGCAGAAACTCTGAAAGGATGATTTTCTATGTTCATTCAAGCCGCAAGCGCAGTCCTTCTCCCCTTTTTGGGAACCACCCTTGGCGCAGGTTGCGTATTTCTTTTAAGGGGTAAAATAAACCGCACCCTGGAGCGCAGTCTGACCGGCTTTGCTGCCGGTGTCATGGTTGCCGCCTCTATTTGGAGCCTGATTATTCCCGCCATAGATCAAAGCGCCCATTTAGGCAAGCTGTCATTCCTGCCGGCTTTGATCGGCGTATGGGGCGGTTTTGGCTTTCTGCTCTTATTAGATTATATTATTCCTCACTTACATTTAAACAGCGCAAGTCCCGAGGGTGTTCCCAGCTCTCTGGGAAAATCCACCATGCTGGTACTGGCTGTGGCGCTGCACAATCTGCCGGAGGGTATGGCGGTAGGTGTGGTCATTGCCGGATGGCTTACAGGCAATGCGGGACTTTCCTTCGCTTCTGTTCTGGCGCTGGCCTTGGGAATTGCCTTGCAAAATCTACCGGAAGGCGCAATCATCTCCATGCCCCTGCGTTCTGTGGGTATGAAAAAAGGCAACGCCTTCTGCTACGGCGTTTTATCCGGCGTGGTGGAGCCACTGGGCGCTCTAATCACCATTGCCCTGGCAGATCTTGTTGTGCCCATTCTGCCCTATCTTTTAACCTTCTCTGCCGGCGCTATGCTGTATGTGGTGGTAGAAGAATTGATCCCCGAAATGTCCGAAGGCGAACACTCCAATATCGGCACGATTTTCTTTGCCTTGGGTTTTACCCTCATGATGGTGCTGGATGTTGCCTTAAGTTAAAGATAAGATCACCTGTTTTTACGCAGGTGATCTTTTTTCAATCACACAAAGCCCGCAACTTCTTTTCATTTATAAGATCCACCGTTCCCCAGGTAAGCCTGACCATTCCCTCGCTCTGGAAATAGCGCAGCATTCGGGTTACCACCTCTCGAGCAGTGCCCATATGATTGGCAATCTTTTCGTGGGTAATTTTCAAGCTGGAAGAATCCTCCACTCGACTTTCCTCCAAGAGGAATCCGGCAAGACGCTTATCAAAACTTTTCCACATGATCTGCTCCATGAGCCACATCACCTCAGAAAAGTGATTGGTAATCAGGTCATGAGAATACTTGGCAATGGCCAGGGATTCGTCCATTAAGTTCTGGTACAAACAAGCCGGGATCACCCAAAGCTCGCTGTCCTTCTCTGCCTCAATAAAAACATCAAACTGCATATTGGGCATAACACAGCTGGCAGAAAAGAGGCAAATATCCATCTCAAAGAAACGGCTGATGGTAACCTCCCGACCCTCTTCAGAGAGTATGTACGCCCGAAGCTGACCGCTGCGTACCAACAACATGCCCAGACAATCCGGGCTTCCGTCATGAAGCAGCGTACCGCTTTTCACTTTTTGAAAATCCGAAACCGCATGAATTCTCTGCTGCTGATCCTCCGTCAGCTTGTTCCAAACAGGAAAATATTCCGAAAAGCTCATAAGCCGCCCTCCTTTTGAATTTAGTATAATATTGTATATTGCCTGTGTCAAATGGGATTTTTTACCCTTGGTGAAAAAGTCACAGAAATTCGCTACACCTTTGGATATACTAAAGAAAAAACGAAAGGAGCAACCATTATGATTGCTTTGAATAACCAACAATTTCACCATTATGTAAAAGAAAGCGGACAGTATACCCTGGTAGAGTTTTGGGCGCCCTGGTGCGTCTACTGCCGCCGTATCGTTCCAGCCCTGGAAAAGGTAAGCCAGGAACACGCAGGCGATCTGGTGGTGGGCAAGGTAAACATTGACGACGAACCCCTGCTTGCCCAGCAGGAAGGTATCGAGGTCATTCCCACGCTGATTCTTTATAAGGACGGAAAGGCGCTGGGCTCTGTGGTTGCCCCGGAATCCAAGGCTGCCATTGAAGCATTTTTGCAGGAGAACAGATAATGTATGATATGTTAATCATTGGCGGCGGCCCCGGCGGTTATACCGCCGCCCTTTACGCTGCCCGGGCAGGACTGAAGGTTCTGGTTCTGGAAAAGCTCTCCGCCGGGGGACAAATGGCGCTAACCACCCAAATTGACAACTATCCCGGCTTCCCGGATGGTGTGGACGGATTCTCCCTGGGAGAGGATATGCGCGCCGGCGCAGAGCGCTTTGGTGCGCAAACGCTGTTGGCAGAGGTGCAATCTGTAGACCTTGCCGGAGCAATCAAAACCGTCCACACCAGCGAGGGTGATTTCCAGGGAAAGGCCATCATCATTGCCACCGGAGCAAACCCCCGGGAATTGGGTCTGGAGGGAGAAAAATCCCTCACCGGTCGTGGCGTAAATTACTGCGCCGCCTGTGACGGTATGTTTTATAAAGGAAAGACCGTGGCGGTCATCGGCGGGGGTAATACTGCGGCTGCCGATGCTATGGTGCTTTCCCGTCTGTGCGAAAAAGTAATTCTTATCCACCGCAGAGACAGCCTGCGAGCTACGAAAATCTACCATCAACCCTTGCAGCAAGCCGCCAATGTGGACTTCCTCTGGAATACAGAAGTCACGGGTTTGCTTGCAGACCAAAGGCTCAACGGCATCCGGATCAAAAACAAGGTAAGCGGGGAAGAAGCTTCCTTGCCAGTGCATGGTATTTTTGTCAGCATCGGCAGAAAGCCGGCAACCGACTTATTTGCCGGGCAGCTGGCGCTGGACGAAAACGGCTACATTGTGGCAGATGAAACCACCCGCACCAATCTTCCCGGTGTGTTTGCCGTGGGAGATGTGCGCACCAAACCAGTAAGGCAAATTGTCACCGCCGTAGCCGACGGTGCAATCGCCGCCCACTTCGCCGAAGAATATTTAGCGCAACAATAAAAACA
>JAZRBJ010000083.1:0-11221 GCA_045635065.1 Faecousia sp.
AGGGGAGCATTGCGCAATAAGTCAAAACACCTTGCGCTGTAAGATTATTTCGCCATTCATCAATCCAAACAATTAAGAATGCCTTTCCTTGCAGTAGAAAGAAGCGCCAATCACCAAAACTTTGTGTTTTGTCGATTGGCGGCTTTTTTGACACTCTGAAAAGATAGCATACCCGGTAGGGTATGCGATCTTCTTTTAGCTGTTTCTGACCTTCATGAACAGGCTTTCCACATATCGGGAAATATCCTCCGGCAGGAAGGCGTAGCTGGTGCCGTTTTCCAGAATGTTCTCATCCGGATAGGCCACCGGGCTTTCTGCCAGCTCCGGGTCCATATACTGCCGCGCCTCGGAAATGGGGGAGCCGTAATAGATATAATCCATATTGGCGCCGGAGATCTCCGGTTCACACAGGAAGTTGATAAAGGTCTCTGCCGCATCCTTTTCGGAGCTGCAGGTGGGAATACACATGGCGTCGATAAACAGATTAAAGCCCTGATCCTGGGGCAGATAGAACTGCAAATGCTCGTTGTTTGCCATCATGGCCATACAGTCGCCTGCATAGTAAACGGCAATCCAGGCCTCCTCATTTTCCATGGAGGAGTAGATCTGGTCCATCACATACTGCTGCACCAGAGGCTTCTGCTCCTGCAGCTTGTCAGCGCAGGCCTGCAGCTCTGTCTTGTCTGTGGTGTTCACATCGTAGCCCAGCATGTACTGGGTCACACCGAAGGCATCCCGGGAGTTGTCAAACATGAGAATCTTGCCGGCATACTTTTCGTTCCACAGCAGCTCCCAGCCGATGACATCCGCTTCATCCACATATTTGTCGTTATACAGAATTCCCACCGTGCCCCAGGTGTAGGGAACGGAGTATTTGTTCTGCGGATCATAGGATGTGTTTTTGAAGTTTTCGTCAATATAGCGGTAGTTGGGGATGTTGTCAAAATTCAATTCTTCCAGCATACCCTCGCTGATCAGTCGGGCAATCATATAGTCCGATGGGATGATCACATCCACCGTGATACCGCCGGTAGCCAGTTTGGAGTAAAGCTCTTCGTTGGAGGAGTAGGTGGTGTAGTTCACATCAATGTGGGGATACTTTTCTTCAAAGGCCGCAATGATGTCCAGAGTGTCATCACTGCCGTCGGCAATGTTCTGTCCCCAGTTGTAAACATTGAGAGTAATTGTCTGCTGACGCCCCTGTAATACCAGCGCTGCGCCGCCAACCAGCAGAGCCAGAATCAGTACAGCCACAGCCACTTCTTTAAACACACGCATGGAACGACTGGCGTTCTTGCGCTTGTGCTTGTTCTGCTCGCTGCGCAGCTGAATGAGATTCATGGAAACCATGAGTACAAAAATCAGCAGGAACAGCAAGGTGAACATGGCATAGATTTTAGGCTGAATGGGCTTCTTGGTTTCGGAGTAGATTTTTACAGGCAAGGTCATGAAACCGGAGCCGGTGACGAAATAGCTGATGACAAAGTCGTCCAGACTCATGGTAAAGGCCATAATCGCGCCTGCCACAACGCCGGGCATGATCTCGTGAATGGTCACTTTGAAGAAGGCCTGCAGGGGCGTGCAGCCCAAATCCAATGCCGCATCCCGAATGGCGGGATTCATTTGCTGCAGCTTGGGCATGACATTTAAAATCACATAGGGCAGATTAAAGGTCATGTGAGCCAGCAGCAGGGTCCAGAAGTTGAGGCTTTCCTTATGCCCCAGCATTTTTGTTCCCACAAACACAAACAGCAGGGAAAGGGACACACCGGTGACAATGTCCGGGTTGGTCATGGGGATGTTGGTCAGGGTCATAACCGCCTTGCGCATCCGGGGCTTCAGCCCGTGGATGCCCACCGCGGCGAATGTGCCGAACACGGTGGAAAGACCGCTGGCCAGCACGGATATGAGAATGGAATTCCCCAGCAGCTTCAGCAGGTCATCGTCCTGAAACAGCCGCACATACTGCTGCAGGGTAAAGCCCTCAAAGCGGGTAATATCCTTGCCCGTATTAAAGGAGGCAACAATTAATACCGCCATGGGGATATACAGCAGCACAAAGATGAGGATGGTAAAAATCCGGTTGGTCTTTTTCAAATTACCACACCGCCTTCCTCATCCCCGCCGAAGCGGTTCATGATGCCGGTGCAAACAAACACCAATAGCATCAGCACAAGGCTCAGGGCAGCGCCTAGATTGGGGTTGTGCCCCTGCTTGAACTGGCGTTCGATCACATCGCCGATAAGAACGGTTTCCGTACCGCCCAGCTTCTGAGAAATATAGAAGGTGGACACCGCAGGCACGAACACCATGGTAATGCCGGAGAGAATACCGGGCATGGACAGGGGTAGAACCACCTTGCGGAACACCTGCACCGGGGTGCAGCCCAGATCCTCGGCAGCCTCAATGAGCCGTCCGTCGATCTTGACGATAATGGCGTACAGGGGCAGAATCATGTAGGGCAGATAGTTGTACACCATGCCCAGAATCACCGCCCCGGGGGTACGGATTAAGGATAAGGGCCCGATTTCAAGCCCTTCCATAGCAAATCCAAAGCCAAGACCGTTGGCAATGGCGGTCAGGGCAACATTCAACATGCTTACCAGCTTGTTGAGTAAGGTGTTGATAATGCCGGTGTCTTGCAGCAGACCTACCCAGGCCAGAGTGCGCAGCAGAAAGCTCATGCACATGGGCAGCATTACCAGCATATACAGAATTTTCTGAGCAGTGGGCTTGCAGTGGGCAATGTAGTAGGCCACAGGATAGCCCAGCAGCAGGCAGATCATAGCAGCTACCAGACTGTACCAGATGGACTGCCACATCACACGCAGATACTCCCGGCTGAGGAGTTCCAGCAGGTTGCTGAAGGTAAAAGCGCCGGTGGCGGGGTCAGTCAGCGCATAGTATCCCACCACACCCAGAGGGATCAGGGTAAAGATCACCATGAACAGGATGTAGGGGCCGCTGAGGAGAAAGGACTTATTCTTCTTCATTCCCGGCATCCTCCGTCAGCTCGTCATACTCCGCAGAGTAGGAGCTGTAGTCACCAAACATACCCGAATATTCGCTCTTTCTCATGATGTGGATATCCTCGGGATTCAGACGAATACCGACGGTTTCGCCTACGCCGTGGAAATCCGTGGTTTGAATGAGCCATTTAAAGCCCCGGAATTCAACAATGATGTCGTAGTTCAGGCCCTTGAAGGTAACGCTGGTAACAGTACCCACCAGATGACCCTCCTGGGGCGGTACAAAGTCAATATCCTCGGGGCGGATGACCACATCCACACTTTCGTTGGGCGCAAAGCCTGCATCCACGCAGTCAAACACCCGACCGAAGAACTGAACCTTGTAATCCGACAGCATTACGCCGTCGAGAATGTTACTTTCGCCGATAAAGTCTGCCACAAAGGCATTCTCCGGCTCATTATAGATATCCTCAGGTTTGCCGATTTGCTGAATACGGCCCTTGTCCATGACCACCACGGTGTCGGACATACTCAGCGCTTCCTCCTGGTCGTGGGTCACATAGATAAAGGTGATCCCCAGGGATTGCTGAATCCGTTTCAGTTCGTTCTGCATATCCTTGCGCAGCCGCAGATCCAGCGCCGCCAAAGGCTCGTCCAGAAGCAGCACCTTAGGACGGTTAACCAGCGCCCGGGCAATGGCAACACGCTGCTGCTGACCGCCGGAAAGGGATTCCACCCTGCGGTGCTCGTAGCCCTTCAGGCCTACGATGCCCAGCATTTCCTGCACCCGCTCCTGAATCTCCGCTCTGGAAAGCTTGGCGACCTTCAAGCCAAAGGCGATGTTGTCAAACACATCCAGGTGAGGGAACAGGGCATAGCGCTGGAAAACGGTGTTGACCTGCCGTTTGTAGGGCGGCACATCGTTCATGCGTTCTCCGTCAAACAGCACATCACCGTCGGTGGCATTCAGAAAGCCGCCGATGATCCGCAATGTGGTGGTTTTACCGCAGCCGGAAGGCCCCAGTAAAGTGAGGAATTCGTGATCTTGAATACAGAGATTGATGCCGTCGAGTATACGCTCCCCGTCGAACTCCATAACGAGGTCTTGGAGCCGAATGAGTTCCTTGGACATTATCCTCCCCCTTTTCTTTTTTCGGGCAAAAGGACCCTTAATTTGATTTTTGAATGGAATCACCCAATATAAAATCATACAGTATAGATATATCCCAAAATCCTTGCTTTGTCAACGAAAAATCCCAGAAAGAGCCAAAGAATTTTTCATAAGAAACCTGCTTGTATAATTTCCAGCCTATTTGGGAATCATTCCAGAGAAACCCGGAAGAAAAATGCAAAAATTTTCCGCTTCTGGGTTTAATTCCCGAAAAGCCGGGAATACTGCAAATGGGAGGTGCTTATAAAATGAGCAACAAAAAATTTGGCTTCAGCATGAAGGGTAAGGGCTACTACATAGCCCTGGTCCTGTGTGCAGTTGCCATTGGGATCTCAGGCTATTTGTATTACAGTAGCGCAAACAAGGATGGGGATGCAGATGTAACCGCCGGTGCAACCGATCCGGTGAATCAGGATATGCAGGTGGTGGCTACCCAGGGTGGCGAGGATAACCCCGATGCTCCCTCGGTAAACCGGAAAAAGCTGCAAACCGTGTCCCCGGTGGAGGGGCAGATCGTGGCGGTCTACGCTATGGATGCGCTGAGCTACAACCAGACTACCCGGGATTGGCGTGTCCACAACGGTGTGGACATCGCTGCGGAAGCAGGCAGCCAGGTCTGCGCCGCAGCAGATGGCACGGTGCATACCGTGTATGAGGACGAGACCATGGGTATGACCGTGGTGATCCGCCATGAGGAGGGCTATGTTACCAGGTATTCCAGTCTGGAGGAAGAGGTGTTCGTCAAGGCGGGAGATACAGTAACCATGGGTCAGAAGATCGGCACAGTGGGCAATACCGCTCTGCTGGAAAACGCCATCGGTGACCATATTCACTTCAGCGTTACCTGTGATGACCAGGCGGTGGATCCTGCCGAATTTTTAAGCAATTAATCTTTCGTGTTTTCTTTCCTCTTTATTTTGGGCGCCGATTCCCGGCGCCCGCTTTTTTTGGTATCCTTTTGCCAAGAAATATGCACCCCAAATCGGGGTGCATATCAAAGACGGATGTGTTTTTTAATTACTTCAAAGACAGCGTGCCGTCGCCGTTGCGGGAAATCTTGCCGCCGTTGCTGGCAAAGAAGCAGGAAGCCTTGTCTTGCACCACGGCATTTAAGGTGAACTTACCGGGATTTGCCATGGCAATGCCGATCTTGGCATCACCCAGGCCTTCCTCGTTAATGGTAATGGCTGCCTCGCTGGATAAATAAATGTCGCTGCCTTCATTGTCGGCAACTACTGCATCACCCATAAGGTCAATGCTGCCGAATTCTGCCACATAGATACCGCCGCCGGCCTGGGCTGCGCTGCCGCCGCTGATGGTACCGCCGTGCAGCTTCAAGGGTCCGTTGATATAGATGCAGCCGCCGTTGTAATCGGTAGAGCCGCCCTTAATCACACCGCCGTAAATGTTCAGTGCCTTGATCTTTCCGTTATGACGGATACAGCCGCCACCGGGAGGATTGGATTTTACGCCAGGCATGTCGGAGCAGTCACCGCCGATAATCTCGCCGCCATAAATATTGACTTCGTTTTGCACAATGATTGCGCCACCGCCCACACCGTAGGTGGTGCCACCCAGGAAGGTGCCGCCGAACATATTGAATACACCGTCCACATTATCTACGATACATCCGCAGTCAGCAATGCAGTTGGTGGCATCGATGATGCCGCTGTACATATTGAATACGGACCGGAAGCCTGCGGTTTGTACAAACAGGCCGCTGTCGTAGGTTCCCTTGCCGGCGCTGGCAATAATGGCCGTGCCGCCGCCTACGCTGTCAATTACATTTAGGGTAGCCTCGTCAGAAACGGTGTACAAAGGCTTCTGCCAGCTTTTCACCGGTGCCTGCTTCGTAAGGGCATTGGGTTTCCTCGTAGCTGTCCACATCGTATTCAAAGGTCTTGGCATCGGGGATGTAGTAGCTGGAGTTGTAGGCAAGCGTGGTAACAAAGGTCATGGAGAAGGGGGAATTATCCTTTACATACTTGCCGTTGGAGCAGAACATTTCATAAGGCGCATTGACAAAGCCAATATCACCCACGGAGAAAGCGCCCAGTTTAATATCTGTGGTAGCAGTGCCGCCCCGTACATTATCCACGGTGCAGGTATCTTTCAGAATTTGCACATTACCGCTGTCCAATTTTTGCATGTTGGTGCAGGCAAGCACCACATATTCGCCCAGGGCTTCGCCCTGTTCCTGATGATTGCCGGTGATGTTTTCACTATGAATTTGGCTGTGAGGGTCAATGTTGGCGCTGGCACCGGTAAAGTAAGCAAAGTGGCAATCCATATTTGCTTCCACATATTTGCCCATGGGGCCAATAAAGTCAGAGGTCAGATTGGGAGAAGTAGCGTCACCTGCGCGGAGGGGATGGCATTGATAATTGGCAAGCACCACATCCTTGCCGCCTTCCTGCTTGAAACGCAGCAGCTGCAGCTCCGTATCTGCATCCTGGGTGTGACGCACGAACTGCTTGCCGGTGGCGTCACCAAAATTATCGCCAACCAAAGATCCGTCGTCCATAAAATAATGACGCACGAAGTTCAGAGTGTAAGTTTCAATGCTGGTGGCGTAGATCTCCGCAGGCAGACGGCTTTCCATAGCCAGCTTTGCAGCCTCCAGCGTTTTCTCCCGGAGAAAATCGCTCCAGGTTTTCCGAAAGATATTCATACCCGGTAAAAGTGCCGTTGTGAGGCGCGGAGTGGGTGTGGGTGCCGGACATGAACACATTGGTTCTGGGAACACCCAGCTCATCTTCGATATCCTTCATGGCAAAGCCAATGCCCTGGTTGTCAATATCACCCAGATCAAAGGTCATTAAAATTGCGGTGTTGTTATCCTTGTCGGTAAAGGCGATGGCGGTAGCGTAGATGGGGTCGAGAACATTGGTAAACCAACGGTTCTCAGGATTGGGATAACCGCCCAGAGGCATGGAAACATCCGGCGTAATGTCTACCCTGCCGTAGCCTACCAACAGCTGGGAGGTTTCCTCCTTGGCTGCGCAGCCGGAAAAACATAGCAGGAGCAGCGCCAGACAGAGGGTTAGCGAGAAAATTCGTTTCATAATAAACACCCTTCCTGAAATTGGATTCTCTGCTGATGTGATAACAAGCAGAGCAATAAAAAGCAAGTGCAAATGTCGGGAAGAACAGGCCGTCAAGCAGCCCTTGCGTTTACCATTGTTTGTGAGTATAATGAAAACGAGGTGACTAACATGACCATACGGCCTTTGCTGTCTTCTGATTATGAGACGGTTTTGAATATGATGCGCTTGTTTTATGCTTCCAATGCCCTGCTGATTCACCCGGAGGAAGGCGTTCTGCGGCGAACTCTGGGGGATGCCATAGGGGAGAATCCTTATTTGCAGGGCTATGGCTTTGAAACCGAAGAAGGTCTGGCAGGATATGGCATGGTGGCTATGAGCTATTCCACGGAGGCCGGCGGCCTTTGCGCCTGGATTGAGGATATCTATGTCAGCCCGCCCTGGCGGGAAAAGGGTTTTGGCACAGTCTTTTTGAACTTTGTGCAGAGCCGGTATAAAGACCGGGTGGTTCGTATTCGTCTGGAGGCAGAGCCGGAGAATGAACGGGCTATGGCGGTGTACCGCAAGGCAGGCTATGAAATTCTGGGCTATACCCAGCTGGTAAAGGAGATAAACAATGAGAGAACAGATTGATACCATACCGGTTAACGAGGCATTTACCTCCGGAGATGAATGCCCCTTTTGCTATCTGGAGCGCATGGCGGAGCAGAAAGCCATTCGTTATACCCTGGGTCCCGGCGCCAGCTACATGGAGCCGGATGTGCGGGGAGTCACCGACAGCCGGGGCTTCTGCCGGGAGCATTTCAAAAAAATGTACGATTACGGCAATGCCCTGGGCAATGCTTTGATTATGCAGACCTATTATGCCGGGCTGCTGGAAGCGTTTAGCCGGGAGATGGACAGCTTCATCCTTCCGGACAAAAAGCCCCTTTTCGGTCATAAAAAGGATACCCGGGAGCTTCCCATTCTTTCCTGGGCAAAGGAGCGGGGCAGCAGCTGCTACATTTGCGAAAAGATCGATTATAATATGAACCGCTACTATGCTACCTTCTTTGCTCTGATCAAGGATGCAGAGTTCCGCACCAGGGTGGAGGGGAGCAAGGGCTTCTGTATGCGCCACTTTGTTTCCTTGATGGAGGCAGCAAAGGATAAGCTGCCCAGCAGCCAGCGGGAGTGGTTTTATCCTGCGGTGCTGAAGCTGATGAAGGATAACCTGTGTCGGGTCAAGGAGGATATTGACTGGTTTGTGGGAATGTTCGATTACCGGCAGGCAGGTAAGGACTGGAAGAACTCCCGGGATGCGGTATCCCGTGGAATGCAAAAGCTTCAGGGCATCCATGTGACTGATAAGCCCTATAAAATGGACCCGTAACAACTGTGCCCCACCCTTCTTTTGAAGGGTGGCTCTTTTTTGTATAAAAATACCACCGGTGTGCCGGTGGTTTCAAAAAGCTTTCGATATGCCAAGTCCCAACCCGGTGGAAAGCCCCCTCGGCTTGTGCAAAGGGAGGTGGGCAAAATCTCTGATTGCAACCGGGAATCCAAAAGACCGTTTTTAATGCTACGCTTTATTGGACAGTATATGGGGTATCCTACCGTTGACGAATCAGAAGAAAGGGGATAAAATATACTTACAGATGGGGGTGTCAGTTATGAGTGAAATTATGACCTATACCGGAAAAATGTTTGATCCCCTGCAGCCTGATGCAGAACGGATCGATATTTATGATATTGCCCATGCCCTTTCCATGCTTTGCCGGGGCAACGGCCATTTGAGGAGCTTTTATTCTGTTGCGCAGCACAGTATCAACTGCATGAAGGAAGCAAAGGCCAGAGGCTATTCTGAACGCATCCAACTGGCGTGCTTGCTCCACGATGCCAGCGAAGCTTACCTTTCCGATATTACCCGCCCGGTAAAGGCGGAGCTGCCCAGATATAAGGAAATTGAAGCGCCGTTGCAGGAGATGATCTGGAACAAATGGCTGGGTACGCCCCTGACCCCGGAGGAGACCGACCGGGTGTTTGCTGTGGATGATGCCCTGCTTGCTCATGAATTTCTGGTGCTGATGGACAGCAAGGTTGCAGACCCCATACCGGCGCTTCTTTCCCAGCCGGATTTCACCTTTGCAGGCTTTGAACAGACCGAACGGGAATTTCTCGGTCTGTTCCGTCGGCTGACTTTTGACAGGTAGAAAGACTTTGCTGCCGGTATGGACCGCCTAAAACCCCAGAACAATTCCGGAATGCCCTTCCTGCGGTAGCAGAGGAATTAAAGTGTAGATGGTTTTTGGAAAAATAGAAACAGGAAAGGACCGTTAAAATGCAATGGTGCGACTTTTATGATGCCTTTTGGGATTGGTCTGACTCTACACGCCGGACGCGGATCTCCTCTCTGGAGGATGTCGGTTCCGGCGATGAGGTCGTTGAGGCAGTTTTGGAAATTGAAGACCCCAAGTTAAAGGCGCAGTTGATCCGTAAGGCAATGAAACTGGGCGTGGAGTTTTCTAGCGACGATTTTATGAATCTGGACGGTGAGCTGCCTGATGAACTGTACGAGCAGCTGGGTCAGTATACCGGTTTTGACCATAATGATCCTTATTTCGATGAAGACAATATGACCTGGGATGATTTCCAGTGTTGTTACTCCGATTGGAGCGCTGAGATCACAGCCCGGCGAATTGCGAAACTGAAAAAGTTCGGCGATCCGGAATCTGTGTGCGAGGTCATTCTGGGTATGCCGACTCAGGAACTGGAGGATGCACTTTATAATAAGGCGGTCGTTAAAGGTGTCAAGTTCACACAAGACCAGCTGAACCGTATGGGTCATGTGGAGTATCAGCTTAAAAAAGCGTTGGATAATTTTGCCACTGATGAGCAAATTACGCAGTTTGAGCAGGATGTAGATACTTTGTGCAAGCAACTGGATGAGCAGTTTCCAAACGGTGCTGTAATGACCCAATTCCGATATTCGCAGAAGTTGCAATTCGATTCAGGCTTCTTCAGAAGTGCCAGAAGTTCATCATCGGTATAGACTTCCTTCACAGTTTCCGCTGCCTTGTAAAGTTTGATGTTTAGTTCAGAATGTCCTTCCTCGTTGCACCAAGAGAAGAAGACCTTCAGCGTGCGGGTGTAACTGTTGATTGAACAGTCCGACAAACCTTCTTCGCGCATTTTCAGGATCATCGTGTCTACATCCTGAGCGTTCAAGCAGTTCATCGGAACAGTTACATCCATTCTCTTGGAGATCGAGTGAAAGTGCTGTTTGTAAGTCTGCAAAGTCTTATCTTTTACCCCTCGTGCGGCGGCAGAAGACAAAAACAGACTGAAGTATTGCTCTACTGGAGATTTCTGAACATTTCGCATTGTTATTCTTGCCATAACTACACCTCTTGAATGACTCAATTTTTACAAGTATTCAAGCGGTCTAAAAGTCTGTCTTAAAGTTAGCAGAAAACAAGCAAAAGCCTTGAAAACCATTGGTTTTCAAGGCTTTTGCTGAAGATAAGCAGAATCAAACCGCTGACCTCTTGAATGCCATCCCGCCTCTCACTGTATACTGGGTGGATAAAATTGCATATAATAGACATAATGGACACAATAGAATGAATAAAATTCCATAATATACAAATCGGTACATAGTGTTCTGCAACAATTAGTGGTCAAATATGTGTCAAAAAAAGTTCCGCAAAAATTCAAATTGTTCCGCACCTATTTTTGACCACAAAAAATCAAAAGAAATGGAGTATATTATGAACTTCTGTACTGTCAAAGAAACCGCCGAACGATGGGGCGTTTCTGAACGATTTGTTCGCAAACTTTGCAAGGAAGGACGCATTGAAAACGTAGTCCGAGACGAGGATACTTGGCTGATCCCGTCTGGCATTGAAAAGCCCGGGCGCAAGAAATATGAGAAGAAACCTCCGCTTGATGTAGATATGTCGGATTACGCTAAGCGTATCGTTCGGCAGCGGATCAAGAACAATCACTATGGCATCTATGAGTACATCCAGCTAAACCTAACCTACTCTTCCAACCGC
>JAZRBJ010000084.1:0-5856 GCA_045635065.1 Faecousia sp.
TCAGAACACCTTGCGCAGCAAGCCTTTTTCGGCTTTTCGACGCTGCGGACCGTCGAGAGCGCCGGTCCCTACAAGAAAGCATAACGCCAATCATCAAAACTTTGTGTTCTGACGATTGGCGGCTTTTTTGACACTCTGAAAGGAAGCGGCTCACAGCCGCTTCCTTTTACTTTTTCATATCTGCCAATAAGTCTGCCAGGGTAATACCTTCAAAAAACGCATCCACCATGGCATCCAGCTTTTCCCACATAGGCAGGGTCTGACAGCAGCTTGCCCGGGAGCAGGCCGCAGGCCCCTGTGTGGTACAGCTGACAGTTGCCAAAGAACCCTCTGTCAGCTTAAGAATACTGCCCACAGTGTACTCCTCCGGCTTGCGATTCAGCCGATAACCGCCGCCTTTGCCGTGAACTGCATCCACGAACCCGGCCTTGGACAGCACCGTCATAATGGATTCCAGATACTTTTGAGAGATGCCCTCGCTTTCCGCAATCTCTTTCAATGGAATAAATTCTTCCGTGCCTCGCTGGGCAAAGCACACCATCACCCGCAGGGCATATCGCCCTTTTGTTGATACAATCATGGCTTAACCGTGGCAGTGGCTGCAGTTTTCGCAGTCAGGGAACAGCTTCTTATCGTAGGGAATGTTATTGCGGACATAGTAGTCCTTCAGGGCATTCTTAATGGCCTCCTCAGCCAGCACGGAGCAGTGTACCTTTTGGGCAGGCAACCCGTCCAACGCCTCACATACCGCCTTATTGGTCAGCTTTAACGCCTCGGAAATGGGCTTGCCCTTAATCATCTCGGTAGCCATGGAGGAAGAAGCAATGGCACTGCCGCAGCCAAAGGTCTCAAACTTCACATCCACGACGACATCTTCTTCAATTTTCAGATAAATCTTCATAATGTCGCCGCATTTGGCATTGCCTACCTGGCCAACACCGCTGGCATCCTCAATCACGCCCACATTTCTGGGATTCATGAAATGATCCATTACTTTTTCACTATACAGTGCCATATCTATCTCTCCTTACAGAATATATTCTCTTACGCCGTTCTGCAGATCCCGCCACACGGGACTCATATTCCGCAGATAGGAAACCACCTGAGGTACCACAGTTAAAATATGCTCCACTTCTTCCTCTGTATTGTACTCACTAAGGCTGAGCCGCAAAGAGCCGTGCGCCACATCATGCACTCTGCCAATGGCAAGCAACACATGGCTGGGATCCAAACTGCCGGAGGTACAGGCGCTGCCGGAGGATGCGCAAATACCCTTGGCATCCAGCAAAAGCAACAGGCTTTCGCCCTCAATACCCTCAAAGCAGAAGCTTACATTGCCGGGCAAGCGATTTTCCCTGTCCCCATTCAAAGCGCAATGAGAAATCTGACTCAGACCCGCAATCAGTTTATCACGCAAAGTACGAACCTTTGCCATATTCTCTTCCATGTGGTTGCAGGCATCTTCCAGCGCCGCAGCCATGCCGCAAATGCCGGCAATATTTTCTGTGCCTGCCCGCTTGCCCCGCTCCTGTGCGCCACCCTCGATCACATTGGTCAGAGGAAAGCCCCGGCGGACATACAATGCGCCCACACCCTTTGGGCCATGGAACTTATGGGCAGAAAGGCTGAGCATATCAATATTCTGCGCCTTTACATCAATGGCAAGATGGCCAACGGCCTGCACACCATCGGTGTGGAAAGGTACACCGGCTTCCTTGCACACTGCGCCAATCTCCGCAACAGGCAGCACAGAGCCAATCTCGTTGTTGGCATACATACAGGTAACCAGACAGGTGTCCTCCCGAAGGGCGTCCTTAACCTGCTGCGCGGTAATATTATGGCCCTTAGATACATCCAAAAGGGTTACCTCAAAGCCCTCTTTCTCCAAACGGTTGAGAGTATGCAGCACCGCATGATGCTCAAAGGCGGTAGAAATAATGTGCTTTTTGTTCTTCCTGGCGCCGTAATAGGCGGCAGAAATAATGGCCTGGTTGTCGGCCTCGCTGCCGCCGGAGGTGAAAATAATCTCCCGGGGCTCACAGCCCAGACACCGGGCAACGATGGCTCTGGCATTTTCCAAGGCCTCCTTCGCCTCCTGTCCTGCAGTGTGCAGGCTGGAGGGATTACCGTAAACTTTATCAAAATAGGGCAGCATTGCACGAATGGCTACCTGGCTCATTTGAGTGGTAGCCGCATTGTCAGCATATACCTGCATAGCTGTTCCTCCTTTTCCCTAGTAATGTCGTAGGTAATATATCACCACTTACCTATAATGTCAATAGGTAATTAACCGTATTCTTTCCTTATTTTCCTTATTTATACAAAATAAATTGGGCGTGCCTTGGTACGCCCAATTTATTCTGAGATTTCCTTCTTTTCTGCGTTTAATGCGTCCACCACGATATCCGGATAGGGGTTTACATAAATCGTGTTGTAGGTATGATAAATCACCATGCCGGGCTTGGCGCCGGGCAGCTTTTTCACCTGCTTCACCGGTGTCACATCCACACTGATATTCTGACCGCCCTTGCTTTCGGAATAATAAGCCGCCAGCTGGGCCGCCTGGGTAATTGTATCATCCGGCGGCTTCGTGCCGCCGCAGGAAATAATCACATGGCTGCCATGCACCTTCTGGGCATGGAGCCAAATATCATCCTTTCGCGCCAATTTAAAGGTCAGCTCATCATTCTGCCGATTGTTGCGACCCACATAAATAGGATAGCCGTCGGTGGACTCGAACCGCATGGGGGGCAGCTTGGCGGTTTTCATTCGCCGCTTGGCTGCATCCAGACGCACATAGCCACCGGCATGAAGCTCCTGACGAATTTCCTCCAGTTCTCCATCGCTTTGTGCCCTGTCCAACTCCTCAAGCACACTTTGCAGATAGGAAAGCTCCTGTCTGCCCAGCTCCATTTGACGGGTTAATTCCTTTTCCGCATTTTTCATGCGGGAATAATCCTTATAAAATTTTGCCGCATTTTGTTGGGGGGACAAAAGGGGAGAGATGGGAATGGAAATTGTTTTCATTTCCTCATCATAGAAGTCCTCCGCCTCCAACGCCGTTTGTCCCTTGATAATACGATGCATATTGGCAGTGACAATATCTCCCAACTGGCGCAGCCGCTCCCGATCATAGGTGGCTGTCAGTTCCTTTTCCTGGATTGCCAGCTTCCGTTGCACTCTCTGGCTGAGATTGCTTACGGTTTTGCGCAGCGTCTGGCTTTTCTGCCGTATGGCATCCCGCCGATCCCGCAGTACATAAAAGCTGTCCAGCAGTTGGGTAAATGTCTCCCCACGGCTGCATCTGCCATACTGATAAACAGGGCAGAAGGCATATTGCTTGGGTGTGCCGTCACTTTGGGCATAGAACCAGGGCGCGGGATGCGCCAAATGCTCCCGGAAGAACAAATACAGTTTTTCTGCAGCATTTGCAGGCAGTTCCTGTACCCTGGCATCCGTATCACCGGCGGCAAACAACGCCGCTTCCCGGCACACCAGAGGAGAAAGGCCGCCCAAAGCATCCATCAGCCGTTCGCTCAGCAAATCCGCGCCGGGCGCAGCCAGGAGGTTTACATAACCCTCCTGCTCCATATTGGCAGGATTTTGTTTTTCCACCGGCGCAGGCTCCTGATAATACATACCGGGCAGCGCAGGTCTAACCGCCTCATCCAACCCAACACGCCGCAGGCAATCCAGAATTCGCCCGTCCGGCCCTAATAAATACAAATTGCAGGTTCTGCCCATCAGCTCCGCCACCAGGCGCTTTTGCACCGGGTCACCCAACTCGTCAATACAATCAAAATAAAAGGTAGCGCACCGCTCCATGGGGGGCTGCGTGATTTTTGCCAAACGGGCGCCCAGCAGATGCTTACGCAATAACATACAGAACATGGGCGGCTCTGCGGGATTTTCCGGGCTGGAGGCTGTCAAATGCAGCCGTGGTGCCGCCGGATTCGGGGCAAACAGCAGCTTTTCTCTGCCGCCCTCACAGCGCAAATGCAAAATTATGGAATCCCGGCTGGGCTGATGGATCTTCTCCACCCGACCGCCCAGGGTCTTTTCCCGAATCTCCTGCAATACCGCTGTAAGAAAAAACGCATCAAAGGCCATACAGTTCCTCCATCACCTGAAGAAACAGCTGATTCAGCCGTTCTCTTCTTCCAAACAAATAAAGCGCGCCGAACAAGGTCTCCACACCGGTAGCCATAGCATATTCTTTAGGGCTGGCTGCCTTGGGCGCAGCATGGGTGTGGGTATTCTTTCCCCGGCGGTAATAAGCTTGCTCCTCTTCATTTAAATAAGGCAACAGCTTTTCCGCAAACCGGGCCTGGGCGGTGGCCTTCACCAAATTCACGCTGTCCTTATGAAGATTCTTTACCGTACGGTCACCTTTCATGCACAAATAGCTGCGCACAAGCAGCTCAAACACGCCGTCGCCTATATGAGCAAGTCCCAGATTGGAAATGGCGTCCACCTGGTTTTTTGTAAAATTCATTTCAAACAGGTTTTCCATAGGGTTTCTCCTCTTATCACTTTGCAACTATGGTAGCAGATTTTATGAGAAAAGTAAATGCTCATAAATTTTTGAAAAAATTTTTATTTTCCTATTGACAAAGAAAATTCCTTGTGATATATTTTAAACGTAAATAAGAATCATTCTCATTTAGGAGGTGACCACGTGGCTGGATCTTCAAAACATTTCCGTAAGCGCGAAGCGATCCTAACCTATTTACAACAGGTTACCAACCATCCTTCCGCTGAAACAATCTACTCTGAGTTAAAGCCTCAGATTCCGGATCTCTCTATGGGAACTGTCTACCGCAACCTGACATTGTTCAAGCAACAGGGCATGGCCGTCAGTGTGGCCACCGTCAATGGTGTGGAGCGCTTCGACGGAAACACCGCACCCCATGTTCATTTCATTTGCAGCGATTGCGGCGCAGTCATTGATCTGCATCAGCTGCACACCCCGGATTCCCTAAGCGCCAGCGCTGCAGCTTGCATTGGCGGCAAGGTTGACAGCTGTCAGCTTTGTTTCACCGGCCTTTGCCGGGATTGCTGCGAAAAACTATCAGTAAAAGGAGAATCGGCATGAAAAAGTATGTTTGCACCGTCTGCGGCTTCGTTTATGAGGGCGATGAGCTGCCCGAAGATTACGAGTGCCCCCTGTGCGGCGTAGGTCCCGACCAGTTTGAAGAGGAAAACTGATTATTAAAACATTTAATTATAACACACAAATATAAAATTAAAATTTTGGAGGATTTTACTATGAAAAAGTTTGTTTGCCCCGTTTGCGGTTATGTTCACGAAGCCGAGGCTATGCCCGAAGGCTTTAAGTGCCCCGTCTGCAAGGTTGACGGTGCCAAGTTCAAGGTCATGGAGACCGGAAAGCTGGCTGCTGAGCACGAGTACGGCATCTACGCCAAGACCGTAAAGAACAACCCCGACATCAGTGAAGAGGACAAGAAGTTTATCTTTGAGCAGCTGATGGCCAACTTCACCGGCGAGTGCAGCGAGGTCGGTATGTATCTGTGCATGGCTCGCATTGCCCACCGTGAAGGCTACCCCGAAATCGGTCTGTACTGGGAGAAGGCTGCTTACGAAGAGGCTGAGCATGCCGCTAAGTTCGCAGAGCTTCTGGGTGAAGATTTGGAGCCCAACATGAAAGCTACCACCAAGCAGAATCTGGCATGGCGTGTCGACTGCGAGTTCGGCGCAACTGCCGGCAAGTTCGATCTGGCCGCCTGCGCAAAGCGCAACGGCCTGGATGCCATCCACGACACCGTCCATGAAATGGCCCGCGACGAGGCTCGTCACGGCAAGGCATTACAAGGCTTGCTTGCAAGATATTTCAAG
>JAZRBJ010000085.1:0-3869 GCA_045635065.1 Faecousia sp.
GTATGAACACCCACAGGGTCAATGTTTTCCATACCGCAGATGGTAATGGCATTATCCGCAGAGTCACGCATGACCTCAAATTCGATTTCCTTGTAGCCCTTAACGCTCTTCTCAATCAGTACCTGATGTACAGGAGAAAGCTTAAAGGCGTTCAAACCCACCTCAATCAGCTCTTCCTCATTGTATGCAAAACCGCCACCGGTACCGCCCAATGTAAAGGCAGGACGCAGCACAACGGGATAACCAATGCGCTCAGCTGCCGCCTTGGCCTCCTCAATGGAATAGGTAATCTCAGAGGGAATGGTAGGCTCGCCAATGGACTGGCACAGCTCCTTAAACAGCTCTCTATCCTCTGCCCGCTCAATGGACTCGCTGGATGTGCCCAACAGCTTCACACGGCACTCCTTCAAAATGCCCTTTTTCTCCAGCTGCATAGCCAAATTCAAGCCGGTCTGACCGCCGATGCCGGGAACAATGGCATCCGGGCGCTCATAGCGAATAATCTTCGCAATGTATTCCAGGGTCAAAGGCTCCATATACACCTTGTCCGCAATGGTGGTGTCGGTCATAATGGTAGCGGGATTGGAGTTGCACAGAACTACCTCATAACCCTCTTCCTTCAGCGCAAGACATGCCTGGGTACCGGCATAGTCAAACTCAGCAGCCTGTCCAATAACAATAGGGCCGGAGCCGATGATCAAAACCTTGCGAATATCTGTTCTCTTAGCCATATATCCATTCCTCCTAATAATAGATGAAATTACTTACATTCGTACACAATCTTGCCGTCGCAGACTGTCAGCAGGCATTTGCCAAACAGTTTACATCCGGCAAAGGGCGTAGCCTTACCCATGGACAGAAACTTTTCCGGCTGAACCACCTGCTCCGCCTCCAGGTCCCAAATGCTGAAGCTGTCACCCATGGAAATCCCAAACCGTTTCCGGGGATTATCCACCAGCAGCTCCCGCAGGCGCTCCATGGAGAGAATTCCCGGCTTCACAAGATAGGTATACAGCACGGGAAACGCAGTTTCCAAGCCCACGATTCCAAAGGCGCTGCCTTCCAGACCCTTGCTCTTTTCTTCTGAGCTGTGGGGTGCATGATCTGTGGCAATCATATCGATTGTACCATCCAGAACACCTTCCAGCAGCGCTTTTCTGTCCTCTGCGCTGCGCAAAGGCGGATTCATTTTAAATCTGCCATCTTCCTGAAGGTCTTCATCACAAAGCACCAGATAGTGAGGGCCGGTCTCGCAGGTAACGTCCACACCTTCCGCTTTTGCTTTGCGAATCAGCTCCACGCTTTCTTTGGTAGAAATGTGGCACACATGGTAGGAGCAGCCGATTTCCTTGACTAACTTCAAATCTCTTTTAATCTGCACCCATTCGCTTTCCGAGCAGATTCCCCTGTGTCCATGCTCTGCGGCATAGCTACCATCATGTATATAACCGCCGCGAAGCAAATCATTGACCTCGCAGTGGGCAACGATCATTTTCCCAAGGGCCTTGGCGCGAACCATGGCAGCACGCATCATTTCATCACTCTGCACGCCCCTGCCATCATCGGAAAAAGCAATCACATTTTCCGCCATGCCTTCCAAATCTGCCAGCTGCTCACCCAGCTGTCCAACAGTAATGGCGCCATAAGGGTACACATGAATGGTGGCACTATCCTCAATCAGGTCCAGCTGCTGCTGTAAATTAGCAACACTATCCGGAACAGGCTTCAAATTAGGCATAGTGCAAACATGGGTGTAGCCACCTGCAGCCGCTGCTGCGCAGCCGGATTCTATGGTCTCTTTATAAGAAAAACCCGGCTCACGAAAATGCACATGCACATCGCAAAAGCCGGGAAAAACAGAATATTTATCAGTATCATAACGGGAAATTTCAGCAAAAGAGGAAACAAAGCCCCCCATGGGAACAGCAATGTTCTTCAGCTTCATTGCGCCTGCCATAAAGATACCCCTTTCTGAAAATCCATATTTTTGACATTATACTATATTGCCCTGCATTTGTCAAAGGGTATTTCTATGGTAAATTGGGATAAATATCATAGTCCAAATCCCGGAACGGATATACACGTTGCCATATACCATCCTGCTTACGAACAGAACTTCTGTGGCTGTTAAGCAATCTTACAATGGGATAAACATCTACCCATATCTCGCTGAGGCACTCCTTCTGGCTTTCATCAAAAACAAGCTGCATTCCGTAATGCAGATGAACCGTTTCAATGTTATTCACATTTTCCTTGTCTGAATAGCCGGTGCGTCCCATAAAACCGATGACATCACCGGCCTGAACAATATCCCCCACCTGAAGTCCTGCCGCAAAGGGATTGTCCTTTTGCAGGTGGGCATAGTAATGATACCGCTTGGAGTCAAAGGAGCGAATACCGATTCTCCAACCGCCGTAGCGATTCCAACCCAGCGCCTCCACCACTCCGCCCTCCACAGCAATAATGGGTGTTCCCGCGCTGCCCATCAAGTCATGACCCAAATGCTTTCTTTTAAATCCAAAGGAACGCCCCACACCGAAATCATCGCAGTGGCTGAATCCGTACCCGGACGCAATGGGAGAAAAGGCTTTCAGCCCGTAGGTGCTGACCCATTGACCCTCTTTTTCAATCTGATAATGCCCCAGCAATCCACCAAGAACTCCGTCATAAGCCTGATAATAATAGTCATAATACTTGTAAAGCGACCCCAGTAATTCCTCCGGTAATGCGCCGGCTCGCAGCTCCCCCACGGCTTTCTTTACGCTGGAAAGAGGGCATTTGCCCCCGGTTCGGCAAGCCGCCACAGATAGAACTTTTATCCAATCCAAATGCTGTTCCTGCTCTGCCGTTGCAATATCCTGCTCCATGGCATACCGCAAGGACTCATAAGGCACAGAAAAATCCACCCACTTAATGGTCTCAGCCTCTGCTTTAAAAGGCAGCAAAAATAAAATCGCCAGCAAAAGAAACATCCGCCGTTTCACAAAACCACCTCTTGGGTAGGATGTGAACCGGCGGACGGATCATACTATGTAATTACTGGAGATCATTTTTGATCCCCCGGGCAATGCGCTGCACATCATCCATAGTCTGAATATGGGAAATCTGTTCCTTATAATAACTGCTGTGGGAAACGCCCCGCAAATACCAGGCAAAATGCTTTCTCGCTTCCAGACAGGCAATATGCTCACCCTTGTCCTCCGTTGCCAAAGCAAATTGCCGCAGGGCAACATCCACCCTTTCCGCAAGAGAAGGTCTTTCCGGTACTTCCTCCCCTGTTAGTGCGCATTTTGCCTGCTGCAATACCCAGGGGTCACCAAACACAGCTCTGCCAATCATAATGCCCTCGGCTTTCGTCCAGTTCATGCACTTACGGGCGGTTTCTGCGCTGACAATATCTCCGTTGGCAATCACTGGCACAGAAAGCTGCCGCTTCACCTTTGCAATGGCATCCCAATCCGCTGTGCCGGAATACAGCATGCTTCTTGTTCTTCCATGCACCGTAATCATGGCTGCGCCATTGTCCTCCATACGCTTGGTAAAGTCAAGCACATTGATGCTGCCCTTGTCCCAGCCAAGGCGGCATTTAACCGTAACAGGCACATCCACCGCCTTAACCACCGCAGCCAGAATATCTCCCGCCAGTTCCGGTGTGCGCATGAGACCGCAGCCGTCACCGGAGTTGGCGATTTTCGGCATGGGGCAGCCCATGTTAATATCAATAAAATCGCAGCCTGAGTATTCCAATGCCCACGCCGGAGCCTGGGCCATAATCTGGGGATCGTTGCCAAAAATCTGTCCGCCGCAAATTCGCGTTGGCGTTTTCCTTAATACCCCCCGGCTTTTTTTATCCTGGTAAACCAACGCCC
>JAZRBJ010000086.1:0-8133 GCA_045635065.1 Faecousia sp.
AATGTGATGTGTAGCCGTGGCTCTGTAATCCCGCTGTGGATTGAGCAGATTAAGGCAGGTAATCCCATTACCATCACGGAACCTTCCATGACGAGATTCATCATGAGCCTGGATGAGGCTGTGGACCTTGTGTTGTTTGCCTTTGAAAACGGAGCATCCGGCGACATTCTGGTGCAAAAAGCTCCTGCATGCACCATCGAAACACTGGCGAAGGCTGTTACCGGATTGTTCGCACCCGACCATGAGATCAAGGTTATCGGTATCCGTCATGGCGAAAAGATGTATGAAACCCTGCTGACCAACGAGGAATGCACCAATGCCATTGATATGGGTGAATTTTACAGAGTTCCCTGTGATAAGCGAGGTCTGAATTACGATAAATTCTTTAAAGAGGGCAACATTGACCGAAATCTGCTTACGGAGTTTAATTCCTCCAATACAGAATTGCTGAATGTGCAGCAGGTGCAGAAGAAGCTGCTTTCTCTGCAATATATCCGGGATGAGTTGGACAAGGCAGGCATTGCCTACTAAGGAGTAATTTATGAATATACTGATCACCGGTGCGAAAGGTTTTGTGGGCCGTAATTTGGTGGAAAATCTGAAAACCATCCATGACGGAAAAAACCGCACAAGACCGAATATTGCCATTGACGAGATATATGAGTACGATATTGACACCGATCCGACATTGCTGAATGACTATTGCCAAAAGGCAGACTTTGTTTTTAATCTGGCGGGTGTCAATCGCCCCCAAAGGGCAGAAGAGTTTATGCAGGGCAACTTCGGCTTTGCGTCCACACTGCTGGAATTACTCAAAGAGAGTGGCAATGGCTGCCCCGTTATGATCTCGTCTTCTATCCAGGCTACCTGTATTGGCCGTTATGACAGCGATTACGGTCGCAGTAAGAAGGCAGGGGAGGATTTGGTGTTTGCCTACGGTGAGGAAACCGGGGCAAAGGTGCTGGTATATCGTTTCCCAAATCTCTTCGGTAAATGGTGCCGTCCCAATTACAACAGCGCGGTGGCTACCTTTTGCAACAATATTGCAAACGACTTACCGATTCAAGTGAATGATCCCTATGTGCAGTTGGAACTTCTCTACATTGATGATTTGGTGGATGAAATGCTGGATGCTTTGGAGGGCAAGGAACACCGTTGCGAATTTGAAGGTATTGAAACGGTTATGACCGAAAACGGCCGCTATTGTGCTGTTCCTGTTTCGTATAAGGTGACTTTGGGAGAAATTGTGGAATTGCTGCATAGCTTTAAGGCACAGCCTCAAAGCCTCTTCATGCCGGAAATTCCCAACAATTCCTTTGCCAAAAAGCTGTATTCCACATATCTTTCTTACCTGCCTAAGGATGCCGCCATCTTCGATTTGAAGATGAATTGCGATGACCGGGGTAGTTTTACAGAATTACTGAAAACAGAAAAGTGCGGCCAATTCTCTGTAAATATCTCCAAGCCCGGCATTACCAAGGGTCAGCATTGGCATAACACCAAGTGGGAGTTTTTCATTGTAGTTTCCGGTAAGGCGCTGATTCAACAGAGAAAAATCGGCGCAGAAGAAGTGTTGAACTTTGAAGTCAGTGGTGAAAAGATACGGGCAGTCCACATGCTCCCCGGTTACACCCATAACATTATTAATCTTTCGGAAACTGAGGATTTGGTCACCCTTATGTGGGCAAATGAGTCCTTTGATCCCAATAAACCCGATACCTTCTTTGAAAAAGTGGAGGAATAAACAATGGCAGCATTTAAAAATAACGGCAAATTAAAGTTGCTTATTATTGTGGGAACCAGGCCGGAGATTATCCGTCTTGCAGCGGTAATCAACAAGTGCCGCAAGTATTTTGATACTTTGCTGGCACATACCGGTCAGAATTATGATTATAATCTGAATGGTGTGTTCTTTCATGACCTGGAACTGGCAGATCCTGATGTATATCTGGATGCCGTGGGTAAAGATCTGGGCGAAACCATGGGGAATATTATTGCCAAAAGCTATCAGCTTATGGTGGAGGTGCAGCCCGATGCGGTGCTGGTGCTGGGCGATACCAACTCCTGCTTGAGTGTCATTGGCGCAAAGCGGCTACATATCCCTATTTTCCACATGGAAGCCGGCAATCGCTGCAAGGATGAGTGCCTGCCCGAGGAGACCAATCGCCGTATTGTGGACATTATCTCCGATGTAAATATGTGCTATTCTGAGCATGCCCGTCGCTACCTTGCAGATAATGGCTTGCCAAAGGAGCGCACTTATGTTACCGGTTCTCCCATGGCTGAAGTTTTGCATAACAATTTGGCAAAAATCGAGGCTTCTGATATTCATTCCCGTTTGGGTCTTGAGAAGGGTAAGTATATTTTGCTCTCTGCCCATCGGGAGGAAAATATTGACACAGAAAAGAATTTCAACAGTCTTTTTACAGCCATTAATAAAATGGCAGAGAAGTATGATATGCCGATTTTATATTCCTGCCATCCCCGCAGCCGCAACCGGCTGGAGGCAAGTGGATTCCAACTGGATAAGCGGGTGATTCGTCATGAGCCTTTGGGCTTCCATGATTATAATTGCCTGCAAATGAATGCCTTTGCGGTGGTGTCCGATAGTGGCACATTGCCGGAGGAGAGCAGCTTCTTCACTTCTGTTGGAAAGCCTTTTCCTGCAGTATGTATCCGCACTTCCACCGAGCGCCCGGAAGCTTTGGATAAGGGCTGCTTTGTGCTGGCGGGTATCGATGAAAAGAGTCTGCTTCAGGCGGTAGACACTGCCGTGGAGATGGTTAAGGAGGGGGATAACGGTATTCCTGTTCCCGATTATGTAGAAGAGAATGTATCCACAAAGGTGGTTAAGCTGATCCAGTCTTATACCGGTGTGATTAATAAAATGGTTTGGCGTAAATTTTGATAAAAAATACCGCTGCGGTTTCAAACCGCAGCGGTTGCTTATTATACCAAATATTGCAAAACCAGGGGAATGGTCAGCAGCGAGAGAACTGTAGAGATCAGGGTCATACTGGCACCGACACGGCAATCCTCACCTACCAGCTTGGGGTAAACAATAGTGTTCATGCCGCAGGGCATGGCATAGATCAGTACAGCAGTGACAATCATGCTGTTCAGCCCAAAAAGCTTAAACAGACCGAAGACTAAAAGGGGAATACCCATCAGACGAATGGCAGAAATGATGTATGCCCGTTTTTCAGTAAGCAAGTCCTTGATGTTAAATTCAGAAATGGCAATGCCCGTTAGCAGCATACTCACAGGCGACATACAGTTACCGGCTTTGCCAGTAACATTGGTAATGACTGTGGGCAGAGAAATGCCACTGATACCAACGATACAGCCCAGAAGAATGCCAATAATGGAGGGGGTAAAGATCCGCTTCCAACTGAATTTACTGCCGATTTGCTTGGTGAGCATATTATAGCCAATAGAACCGGTGTATATGGACATGGGGAGTGTAAAGATCATCATATCCAATAGCGCAGCCTCACCGAAAATGGCCTGGCATAAAGCATAACCGGTATATCCAAAGTTGGGAATGGTGAGAGTGTAGGTGAAGATGCTTGTTTCATATTCACTCTTAGCAAAAAGCTTGCTAAGCAGCTTGCTGATCAAATGTAAAATTATCAACAGCCCCACGCTGACCAGAATCAGAGGATATTTTTCTCCCAGGTATGGAATGTTGCAGTTCTTTGAAAAATTGTTGAAGTACACGCAGGGAAGGAAAAATACACTTCCAGTGCGGATAGAATTTTGGCTTGTCGGGCTTCTACGATGCCGGTTTTTGCCAATGCGAAGCCGACGACAATGAATAAGAATAAAATGAGCACTTGCTCTGCTGTAATCAACATATTACTGCCTCCAAAGGACAATATACTCCAAATGTCAAGAGAAAGGGCGCTGCTTTCGCAGCGCCCTTTATTTTATGCCAGATAAATAGCCTTGCAGGCCAGCATGGTCATATAGCAGTCCAGCTTGCTGACTAGCTCCATGGGCGCATGCATGCACAGAACAGGCACGCCGGCATCCACAGTAACGATGTTGCGGTTTGCCATGTAGGCAGCCACAGTACCGCCGCCGCCCTGGTCAACCTTGCCCAGAGTAGCAATTTGCCACAGTACACCTGCGTTATCCAAGGTGGTGCGAACATGGCTCATGGCCTCAGCAGAGGCATCGGATGCGCCGCCCTTACCACGGGAGCCGGTATACTTGCAGATGGCAACGCCATAGTTCAGCTTGCTGTTGTTCCGGCGGTCGCTGACCTCAGCAAAGTTGGGGTCAAAGGCGTTGGAAACATCAGCGCTGAGGCAGAAGGAGTTGGCAAAGCAATGGCTCAGCTTCACGCCCTGAGCGTCGCAGAGAATCTCCATGCAATACTCAAAGAAGTGGCTCTGCATACCGCTGATACCAACGGAGCCGATCTCTTCCTTGTCAGCCAGGATGCACACGGCGGTGTGCTTGGGAGTGCCCATTTCCAGAAGCGGCTCGATTTCAGCAAAGGCGCAAACCCGGTCGTCGTGACCGTAAGCGCCCAACAGGCTGCGGTCCAGACCGACCTCGCGGCATTTGCCGGCGGGAACGATAGTCAGCTCTGCGGAGTGGAAGTCGTCCTCCACAATGCCGTATTTTTCATTCAGCAGCTTCATGATATGAAGCTTGACCAAGTCAGCGCCCTCACCCTCCAGAGGCTCGGTGCCCAGAATCACATTCAGCTGTTCGCCCACAATGCCCTCGGCCAGAGTTTTCTTCATCTGGTCGGCAGACAGGTGAATCAGCAGGTCGGAAACCACCAGAATGGGATCGTTTTCGTCCTCGCCGATGGTGATAGTAACGGTGGAGCCGTCCTTACGGCACACCACACCGTGAAGGGCCAGCGCCACGGTGGGCCATTGATACTTCTTGATGCCGCCGTAGTAGTGGGTCTTGAAGTAAGCAATTTCAGAATCCTCATACATAGGATTGGGCTTCAGATCCATACGGGGAGAATCCACATGGGCGGCGCAGATGTTAGCGCCCTTGGAGAGATCCTCGCTGCCGATGACAGCCAACAGAATGCTCTTGTTGCGGTTGTTGTAGTATACCTTGTCGCCAGGCTTTACGGACATACCGGGAACGATGGGCTTGAAGCCATGCTCTTCGGCTACAGCCACAGCCCAGGTAGTGGCTTCCCGTTCGGTCTTACAGGCATCAATGAAAGCGGTGTAGCGCTTGCAGTAGCTTTCCATTTCAGCGCGTTGTTCGGCGCTGAGATTGGCGTAGCCGTTCTTGGGGGCGCTGAGCAGGTTGCTGCGCAATTCTTCGTTGGTCATAAGGGTTTCTCCTTTACGGTTTTTCTTCTATTATAGCCAGCCCGGAGAAAAAATCAAGGCATTTTGCCTGGAAGTCCTCCAGGTCACCGCTGTTTTCCAGAGTATAGTCACAACGCCTGGAAAATTCTTCATTGCCGGGTTGCGCTTCTATGCGTTTCAGAGCATGTTCCCGGGTGATCTTTTCTCTTTCCATGAGTCGGGTAACTCTATCTTCCATGGGAGCGGTAACAGCGACGGTTATATTACAAAGCTCGGCCAAATCTCCCTCAAACAGACCGATGGCATCAATGGCTACCAGTTCCGGTGTGGGAATCAGCTGTCGCAAAACTGCCTGCTTTACGGCGGCATGGGTAATGCGGTTTAAATCCTTTAATGCAGTAGGATCGGCAAATACAATACACCCCAGCTTTTTGCGATCCAGTATGCCTTCCTTAACAACGCCGGGGAAACGGGTTTCAATGGCAGCAAGCATCTGTCTGTCATGCTGCAGCAGTCGGTGATATTCGGCGTCGCAATCAATGATATAGCCACCTAAGTTGCGGATCACATTTAAGGCAGTGGTTTTTCCGCACCCGGTGCCACCGGTAATACCGATGATTAAATGCTTGCTTCGGGGGTTGACTCGTTGAAAACCTGCGGCTTTTTCCAGCCGGTTTTGTACAGCCAGCGCCTTGCCGCTGCCCCGGGGACAACGGGCAAATACGGTGCCGATAGCCGGGTCGTCCAGCTGCCGCAATGCGGCAAATAAACCAGCGGTTAAGGTGTCCGGATCTTTTTCTTTTCCGTAGGTAAGAGGTGCAAAATCCTGGAAGAAGGAAAGTTCCTCTTCAAAACACAGCACACGGTTGCCGGGCTGGAAGTGCTTGCGAATATATTCTGCTGCTGCGGGAAGGTCGCCGTCGATAATCAGCACCCGGCAGTCCGGAGCATAGTGACGGTACTTCATGCCGGGCGCTTTCACAACGGTATCCTTATCCACCGAGGCGGTAACGGCTTTGTCAATAATTATGTCGCCCAGAATACTGTGTAGTTGCTCCGGTGTAATGCCACCGGGACGGAGCAGGCGGGGCGTATCTTCGCTTAGGTCGATAATGGTGCTTTCCACACCAACACGGCAAGGGCCGCCATCTACAATACAGGGAATTTTTCCTTCATGGTCGTGCAGCACATGCTCTGCGGTGGTGGTGGAGGGCTTTCCGGAAAGATTGGCGGAGGGGGCGGCAATGGGAACACCGGAAAGACGGATGATTTCCCGGGTCACTTCACAGTCCGGGCAGCGTACTGCTACGGTAGGAAGTCCGGCGGTGGTGCATTTGGGCACAATATTTCGGGCAGGCAGCACCATGGTCAGCGGGCCGGGCCAAAAGGCTTCTGCCAGAGCATAAGCTTCCGGAGGAATGCTGTGACAGAATTTTTCCATATCTGCCGCATCGGCCACATGAAGAATCAAGGGGTTATCCTGAGGGCGACCCTTGGCAAGAAAAATTTTGGCAACCGCCTCCGGATTCAGACCGTCAGCACCCAAACCGTATACGGTTTCTGTGGGAATGGCCACCAATTCAGCCTTTCGAATCAATTCGGCTGCAAGGGCGGGGGTGTTGGGGTTATTTGCCTGCAACAAAACAGTTTCCATGAAGTCACCTCCTTATAAAAGCGGTAAGGGCAGCTGCATTGCAGCTGCCCCAGGAAAGTCTTACAAATTAAACGGTGGGCTGGTTAGCAGCTTCGATGATCTGCACGAACTTTTCGGGCACCAGGGAAGCACCGCCGATGAGACCGCCATCGATGTCGGGCTGCGCCATCAGCTCGTAAGCGTTCTTCTCATTCATGGAGCCGCCGTAGAGGATGGAGGTAGCGCGGGCATTCTTGGAGCTGTACAGCTTGCGGACAACGGCACGGATGCTTTCGCAGACTTCCTGAGCCTGCTCGGGAGTAGCGGTCATGCCGGTGCCGATGGCCCAGATAGGCTCGTAGGCGATCACAACCTTGCGGATATTGTCCTCAGGAACATTCTGCAGGCCCAGCTTGATCTGCATGGCAATCCACTCGTTGGTGATGCCGGCCTGGCGCTGCTCCAGGCTTTCGCCGCAGCACATGATGGGGGTCAAGCCGGCATCCAGAGCGGCCAGAACCTTGGCATTGACATCTGCATCGGTCTCGCCCATGGCGCGGCGCTCGGAGTGACCGATGATCACATACTTGCAGCCTGCGTCTACCAGCATGTTGGTAGCAATCTCGCCGGTGTATGCGCCGGAAGCATTGGCGTTGCAGTTCTCAGCACCGATGCCTACTCGGGTCTCACGCATAGCGCGAACAGCAGCGGGGATGCAAACGGCGGGAACGCACAGGGCAATATCACACCAGCGACCCTTGGGCAGCATTCCCTTAAAGGCGGTCATGAATTCCTTGGTCTCGCTGGGAGTTTTGTTCATTTTCCAGTTACCTGCGATAACTGTCTTACGGTACTTTCTGTTCATTTTTCTATTCTCCTTAATATATACGCATCGTTGTGCAATGTGAATTTACAAATTTATGTGCCGGGGAAGCGGGGGCGGCAGAACCGCCCCGGTATATGTGCTTTGTTTTCAGATTACTTGTCTTGCAGACAAGCGATACCGGGAAGCTCCAGACCCTCTAAGAACTCAAGGGATGCGCCGCCGCCGGTGGAAATGTGGGTGATGGCATTTGCAAAGCCAAGCTGCTCGCAAGCGGCTGCGGAGTCGCCACCGCCAACGATGGTGACAGCTTCGCTGTCAGCCAGAGCCTGTGCAACAGCGATGGTACCCTTTGCCAGAGTGGGATTCTCAAATACGCCCAT
>JAZRBJ010000087.1:0-17940 GCA_045635065.1 Faecousia sp.
CGGACACCCCGGGAGGGGTGTCCCTACGAGGGGAAATCGGCTGGTGCGAGGTAGGGCGGACACCCCGGGAGGGGTGTCCCTACGAGGGGAAATTGGCGGGTGCGAGGTAGGGCGGGAAATTATTACTTGCATATATGGACAAGTGGTGGTAGAATATTATCGGAAAAATTTGCCCGGTTATCGGGCCAAGGAGGTTTATTATGACTGCAAGCGAAAAGCTGGATCTGAAAAAGGTCGCCTGTAAGGTGCGTATGGGTATCATTGAGTCCACCCATGCTGCCAAGTGCGGCCATCCCGGCGGCAGCCTTTCTGCCACCGAGCTGTTTACCTATCTGTACTTCAAGGAAATGAATATCGATCCCAAGAACCCCAAGTGGGCTGACCGTGATCGCTTTGTTCTCTCCAAGGGTCACACTGCTCCCGGCCTGTATGCCACGCTGGCAAACCGGGGCTTCTTCCCCGTGGAGGATCTGAAAACCCTGCGCTCCATCGACTCCTATCTGCAGGGTCACCCCAACATGAATACCGTTCCCGGCGTGGATATGTCCACCGGCTCTCTGGGCCAGGGCGTTTCCGTGGCTGCCGGTATGGCGCTGGGTCTGAAAACCGCCGGCAAGGATGCCCGTGTGTACACCCTGCTGGGTGACGGCGAGATTCAGGAGGGCCAGGTTTGGGAGGCTTGCATGTTCGCCGCCCACTACAAGCTGGATAACATGGTGGTCATCGTGGACAACAACGGTCTGCAGATCGACGGCAATGTTGCCGATGTTATGAGCCCCTATCCCATCGTGGACAAGCTGCTGGCCTTTGGCTTCCACACCGTTGCCATCGACGGCCACGACTTCGACGCCATTGAGAAGGCTCTGAATGATGCCAAGAAGGTGAAGGGTCAGCCCTGCGCCATCGTCATGTCCACCACCAAGGGCAAGGGCGTCAGCTACATGGAAAACGATGCCGGCTGGCACGGCAAGGCACCTAACGATGCCGAGTACCAGCAGGCTATGGCAGAACTGAAGGCCGCAATGGCAGAATTGGAGGGCTAAGTGATGGCTGATATGAAGAAAGTCGCTACCCGTGAAAGCTACGGCAATGCCCTGAAGGAACTGGGCGAGAAGTATGATAACATCGTGGTGCTGGATGCCGACCTGGCCGGCGCTACCAAAACCGGCGTGTTCAAGAAGGCTTTCCCCGACCGCTTCTTTGACTGCGGTATCGCTGAGGCTGATATGATTTGCGCCGCTGCCGGCATGTCTACCACCGGTCTGGTGCCCTTTGCATCCTCCTTTGCTATGTTCGCCGCCGGCCGCGCCTTTGAGCAGGTGCGTAACTCCATCGGCTACCCCCATCTGAATGTGAAAATCGGCGCTACCCACGGCGGTATCTCCGTCGGTGAGGACGGCGCTTCCCATCAGTGCTGTGAGGACTTTGCCCTCATGCGTTCCATTCCCGGCATGACCGTGATCTGCCCCGCTGACGATGTGGAGGCAAAGGCTGCGGTGAAGGCCGCCTACGAGATGGAAGGCCCTGTGTATCTGCGCTTTGGCCGTCTGGCTCTGCCCGTGTTCCACGATGAGAGCTACGAGTTCGTCATCGGCAAGGGCGAGGTCATCCGTGAGGGTAAGGATGTGGCCATTATCGCCAACGGCTTGATGGTTTACGAGGCTATCAAGGCTGCGGAAGAGCTGGCTGCCGATGGCATCGATGCCATGATTATCAACATGCCCACCATTAAGCCTCTGGATGAGGAGTTGGTGGTTGCTGCTGCCAAGAAGTGCGGCAAGGTCATTACCTGCGAGGAGCATTCCGTCATTGGCGGTCTGGGCGAGGCTGTGTGCGGCGTGCTGTGCGAGCAGTACCCCGTTCCCGTCAAGCGCATCGGCGTTAACGATGAGTTCGGCCATTCCGGCCCTGCTGCCGCTTTGCTGGAGCAGTTCGGTCTGTGCAGCGCCAATGTGGTGAAGGTTGCCAAGGAACTGTGTAAGTAAGATCATATAAGGAAAGACCGGTGCGGAAGTACCGGTCTTTTTTGGTGACCCGCGTCGTTCGTTTGCATTTTTGCGGGGCAAAAATAGAGGTGTGCCCGGGGCCCTTTCCCGGGCAGCAACAGTCCCCCGGACTGTTGCATTTAGACCATTCGAATCTCCAGCGGTAAAAATCCCCAGCACCAAAAGGTACTGGGGATTTTTGGTGACCCGCTGGAGATTCGAACTCCAGACCCATTGCTTAAAAGGCAATTGCTCTGCCAGCTGAGCTAGCGGGTCATTGGCTGGGATGGCAGGATTTGAACCTACGAATGCCAGAGTCAAAGTCTGGTGCCTTACCGCTTGGCGACATCCCAATCGAAATGCGCCCATAGGCACACGGGGCATTATAGCACGGATTTTCCGTTTTGGCAATAGGGAATTTTGGACGATTTTTGGGAAATTGGTAATCCTTAGTTTAATCGGGCGGTGAAGGCTACGGCTTTGCCCAGAATACGGGCGTTTGCCATTTCCTCCCCGCGCAGAACGATGGGGCGGTACAGGGGGTTTTCCGGCTCTAAATACACGCAGTCCTCAAAATAGCGCACCCGCTTCAAGGTGGCTTCTCCGTCAATGAGGACAGCCGCGATCTGGCCGTTTTCCACCGTTTCCTGCTGGCGGATATACACCCGGTCGCCGTCAAAAATGCGGGCGCCCACCATGCTGTCGCCCTTGCAGATCAAGGCGAAATCCGCCGCAACATTCTCAGGCAGGGAAACATAGCCGTCAATATGCTCCTGAGCCAGAATCGGCGCGCCGCAGGCAATGGCGCCCAGCAAAGGAATACGGCCGTCATGGGTCTTGATCCCAATGATTTCGCTGACGGTGGTGCCAAAAATCTCTGCCAGCTTTTCCAGCTTGGATTGGCTGAGGTCCACCTTGCCGGATTCGATCTTGGCGATGGAACTGCGGTCGGTATAGCCCAGCAGACGGGCCAGATCCTCCTGGGAAAGACCTTGCTTACGGCGCAGGGTACGGATGTTCTCGGCAGTTTGCATGCGTTGAGCCCCCATTTCTCTCTATCTGAACATAAAATAGCACAAAAGTGAATAAAAGTCAACCTCGTTTTGCAAAAAAGTGTGAGAGTTGACAAATATTCACTATTGTGGTAGAATATGGTTGAACTTGATTCACACCGGTGGCAATTCCGGGTTGCTGCCGGATTTCTTTGAAAAGGAGGGTGAACCATATTCACTATTATGTAAGCGGGCATTTTCCGGATCATCCCTTAATAGCGGCCATGGAACGCAGCGGGGAACCCTCCGGCAGAGCCTGGCGAAGGAGACCCCATGGAAGTAAGAAATCAATTTACTTTTTACCTTTCCTACCTGGATGTGGTGGAGCATTTACCGGCTGATCAGCAGTTGGATATGTATCAAGCCATTGCCCGATTTGGTCTGCTGGGGGAGGAGCCGGATTACCTTTCTCCCGGCTCTGTTCCCGCATTTCTTGCCATGCGGCCAAATTTGCTTTCCGGCAGGAAAAAAGCATTGGCAGCCATGGAAAAAAAGAAAAAGGAAGAGAATAAGAAGAAGAAAAAGATTGAGAATGAGATTAAGACAGAGACTAAGGACGATAGTCCTAAAGAGCTGGGTGGGGCGTTTGAGATTTTTTGGGAGAAATTTCCCAATAAAATTGCCAAAGACAAAGCCCGGCAGATATGGAGGCGGCAAAAGCCCTGTCTGGATCAGGTGCTGGAGGGGTTGGAGCGGTGGCGCAATTCTCTGCAATGGGAACGGGAGAACGGTAGGTACATTCCCAGAGCCTGGCGGTTTCTGGAGGAAAAAGCCTATTTGGAGATTCCCGAGGAGAAACCTGTTGCGGGCGCCATCGGTAACCTTGGACAGGCGGAGATTGAGGCCATCCGGCAGGTGATGAGTGGTTGAGGCGTTTTTCGGAATCGGCGGGATGCGGACACCCGGGGACGGGTGTCCCTACGAGGGGAAATCGGCGGGTGCGAGGTAGGGCGGACACCCGGGGACGGGTGTCCCTACGAGGGGAAATCGGCTGGTGCGAGGTAGGGCGGACACCCCGGGAGGGGTGTCCCTACGAGAAGAAATTGGCATAAAATTTGGAGGAGATTATGGAGATTAGCATTACGGTGCGGCCGGGGATGCCCTGTGACGGCTGCGCGGAGGATAGCTGCGGTCAGGAGCTGTGCCGGCAATGGCAGGAATGGTTCCTGGAGGGCTGGGCGGCGGTGAATCGCTTCGCCTGGAAGCAGATGGATGAACAGGGAAAGCAGAAATTTACATACGAATTGCCCCATTTGGAGAAAAGCCCCTGTCAGGGCTGCTGCTGCCGGGCCTGGTGCGATACCCCCTGCAGCCAGCGGCTGCGATGGTGGGACTACCGTATGGGCGCATTGCGGGGGAAATTGAAAAATGGAACTGACACCAAAGCAACAGCGGTTTGTTGAAGAATACATGGTGGACATGAACGGCTCAGCGGCGGCGGTGCGGGCGGGGTATGGTCCAAAGGGCGCATCCTCCTCGGCCTACCGGCTGCTGAATCTGCCCCATGTGGCCCAGGCGGTGCGGGAAAATATGCGCCAGCGGTCTTTGAAGCTTTCCGTGACTCAGGTAGATGTGTTGGAGCAGCTGCGCAGCATTGCCATGGGGGAGGCCTCCGATGCCTCCGGCTCGGCGCTGAAGGTCAGCAACAAGCTCCGGGCGCTGGAACTGCTGGGCAAGCATCTGGGCATGTTTGAGGGCAGCGGCGGCAGGGAAAGAGAGAATATCTGCATTCTGGAGGATGTGGGGTAGCAGGATTCGCTGCGCTCTGCAACATGGCCCTACGAGATCGTAATTGCCCTGTTTGTGAGAATGTAGGGGCGGTTGCCGGGAGTACCGGGCTTGCGGTAGGGTCGTACTGCGGTCCCTGCCGGGGGGCGGTACTTTCTTGGTTCGTCAAGAAAGTACCCAAAGAATCCGACTTAAGCTGAGGGGAGTCGAACACCGATAGCCCCACAGCTTAAATAAAAACATGGGCGTGTTGCAAAAAAATGATGCAACACGCCCTTCTTTATGTATTTTTCTTCCAGTGGGCGGGACTGATTCCGTAATGCTGCTTGAACATACGGGAGAAGCAGGATACATCCTCGTAGCCGCACAGACCGGCGGCTTCGTGGACGGAGCAGCCCTTTCGCAGACAGTTGGTTGCTTCCTTCATTCGAACGGAGATAAGATAATTCTGAATGCTTTGCCCGGTGTGCTTGCGGAACAGCCGTGACAGATACCGCCTGTCCAGATTCAAATGCCGGGCAATTTCTTCCACCCGAATGGGCTGCATATAGGCGGCTTTGATGTAGCTCTTTACCTTTTGTACATGGCTGTTGGAACCTTGATTTTTGCAAAAAAAATGGGCGTACAGTCGAAAAAGAATGCCTGCCAGATGGTATTCAAGCCCGGGGAAATTCATGGGCGGCAGCGGCAATTCACTGAGCAGTTCGGCGGGCAGGGGAAATACCGGAGGTAGAGTGGCAAAATCAGCGGAAAGTACACCGTCAAAGCCAATCCAAAGATAATGCCAGGGATCATCGGCGTCGGCTTGGTAGGTAGTGGTTTCTTCAGGTAAAATCAGAAAGGCTTGACCCGCCTCCACCGGGTAGGCGTTGCCCCGGGCATAAAAGATGCCCTTTCCCTTAAGGATATAATGAATCAGTACATACCGGCGAACCGCCGGACCGAACCGGTGACCGGGCGCACAGGCTTCTTCTCCCAGTATGATAGGGTTCAAATCTGTTAGTTTATGGTTTTCCAGCAAATACATAAACAAGCCTCATTTTTAGAGAATGGTTACATGATGCCATGTTTTCGTTACATTGTGCAATTAAAAATTTTAAAGAAAACCGTTAAAATATTGGGGAAATCACTTTTGAAAGGGGTATTTTTTATGAAAATTACCTTTATGGGTGCGGGCAGCACCGTGTTTGTCAAAAATGTACTGGGTGACACCATGCTATGTGAGGTGTTCTTTGATGCGGAGTTTGCCCTGTATGACATTGATGCCCGGCGGCTGGAAGATTCCCGACTGTTGGTGGAAGCAATGAATCGAGCCTTGAATATGGGCCGCGCCAAGGTAACTGCTTATCTGGGCGTGGAGCAGCGCAAGGATGCACTGCGGGATGCTAATTTTGTGATCAATGCCATCCAGGTGGGCGGCTATGATCCCTGCACCATTATTGATTTTGAGATTCCCAAGAAATACGGTCTGCGTCAGACCATTGCGGACACATTGGGCGTTGGCGGCATTTCCCGGGCTTTGCGCACAATTCCTGTGCTGGAAGATTTTGCCCATGATATGGAACAGGTTTGCCCCAATGTCTGGCTTTTGAATTACACCAATCCCATGGCTATGCTGACCGGCTATATTCAGCGTTATACGGATGTGAAAACTGTGGGTCTTTGCCACAGCGTGCAGGCTTGTGTGTCGGGTCTTTTGAAAAGGCTGAATATGGAGGAATACAGGGACAATACCATTTCTAAGATTGCCGGCATTAACCACATGGCCTGGGTGCTGGAAATTACAGATAAGCAGGGCAACGACCTGTATCCGGAGATTCGCCGCAGGGCTAAAGAAAAGAACGCTGCAGAAAAGCATAACGACATGGTTCGTTTTGATTATATAGATAAGCTGGGTTATTACTGCACCGAATCCAGCGAACACAATGCAGAATATAATCCTTTTTATATTAAACGGGGCAGGGAGGATCTGATTGAGAAGTTCAATATTCCTCTGGATGAATATCCCCGTCGCTGTATTCAGCAAATTGCTGACTGGGATAGCCGTCGGGAGAAGCTTCTGGGCGGTGAAGCCATTGAGCATAAACGCTCCCGAGAATATGCCTCCCGTATTATGGAAGCTATGGTGACTGATACACCTTACAAGATCGGTGGCAATGTGATCAATAACGGTTTGATCACCAACCTGCCTGCAGATGCATGCGTGGAGGTGCCTTGCCTGGTAGATGCAAACGGCATTACCCCCACTCGGGTTGGCGCTCTGCCCACCCAGCTGGCAGCCATGAATGCAAGTAATGTGTGGCCGCAGCTGCTGACAATCGAGGCTGCGCACACCGGAAACCGGGATCTGATCTATCAGGCTGTCATGATGGATCCCCATACCGGCGCAGAGCTTTCCACCGATGAGATCGTCTCCCTGTGCGACGATCTGCTGGAAGCCCATGCTAAGGCAGGGTTTCCCGCAAGACTGAAATAAGCATAAAAGGGCGTGCCGCGGCACGCCTTTTTGTTGTCGTGTATTTGAAAAAACCTATTGCAAATAAAGGAAAAAAGTGTTATTGTATGTATAGATTGGTTAGTGTGTTTCTTTATGTAAAAGGAAATTTTGGAAATTTTCTAAAACGAAAAAATATTTATTTCCGCAAAGAAAGCCGCACTGTGAAAAATGTCAAAAAAGGACCCCGTTTTTTGTGCAAGCTTGCTGGTTGCGCTGACTACCAACATGTGGTATCATGTGTATGATATTCCAAAATAGGGGATGACTGCGCCAATTTCTTTTCGTGGCAAAGGAAAAACCTGTTTTACTGCCCCGGATTTTGCTTTTATCCGGGCTGAAAATGTGTACTATATTGCCGAAGGCAGTATTTACAAAGCAATATTTTTGAGGAGGATACATAATGAAAAAGCTTATTGCACTTCTGCTGTGCCTGGTCATGGTCGTATCCGTTCTGGCTGGCTGTGGTGCTAAGGCTCCCGTGGCCAACAACGGCGGCAATGAAGGCGCTGCAAACAACGGTGGCAACAGCAACATCCCCGACGATGTTGTTCTGACCATCGGCATCCCCCAGAACGGTAAGGTTGAGGACTATGACACCAACGCTTACACTCTGTGGCTGGAAGAGGTCACCGGTTATGACCTGCAGTTCCGTGTTTATCAGGGTACCGCTGCTGACTACAAGAGTCAGTTGTCCGTTTCTCTGGTTGACGGCGAAGAGCTGCCCGATATGCTGATCGGTTTCGATCTGGGTACCGGCGTTTACGAAGAGTACGGTGAAGACGGTTACTTCGTCGACCTGAAGCCCTACTTCGACGACAAGACCAAGTCCCAGGTTTGGTGGGACCGTTTTGCTCAGCTGGAAGACCAGGAGTGGCAGGACTACATCTGGGACAAGATGGTTTCCAATGTTGACGGCGGCATCTACGCATTCCCCCGTCTGGAGTCCACCCCCTATGACTGCATGAGCGGCCAGGTCTTTATCAACCAGGATTGGCTGACCGCACTGAATCTGGAAATGCCCACTGATACTGAGTCCCTGTACCAGGTTCTGAAGGCATTCAAGACCAAGGACCCCAACGGCAACGGCAAGGCTGACGAAGTGCCCATCATCGGCACCACCGGCAACTATGGTGATACCATCACCTGGCTGGTTAATATGTTCGTTTATATGAACAAAGAGCGTTTCTGGCGTGTTGACGACCAGGGCCAGCTGTACCACATCTACGGTTCCGACGAGTACCGTGAGGCTCTGATCTTCATCAACAAGCTGGTTAAGGAAGGCCTGCTGCCCTCCTCCATCTGGACTATGGACAGCAATGCTGTCAGGAATATGCTGGCTCCTGGCGACAATGTCCAGACCGTGGGTATCTTTGTTGGTCACCCCACTCTGTCTTTGGCAGTTAACAATGAGAACGCATTTTCCTATGTTGCTATGCCTTACTGGGGCCATGCTACCATTCTGGACCAGGCCAACAGCTGGAATACCTTCATCACCGAGGATTGCGACTACCCCGATGCTGCATGGAACCTGCTGATGGTTATGGCTTCCGAGGAAGGCTCCTACCGTTTGCGTTACGGCCAGAAGGGCGTTGACTGGGTCGAAGCCGATCCCGATACCGTTTCCTATCTGAACCTGCCTGCAACCCTGAAGATCATCAACGAAGGCGCTTACACCGATATGGGTAACGAGTGCTGGAAGGCCATCGTTGCTACCATCCTGCTGAACGCCGAGAACGAGGCTTGCCAGCTGTCTGACGACATGAACGATTGGCTGCAGCATAAGATGGGCATGATGCTGGATTGCTACAACTACTTCTACGAGGCAGTTGAGAGAAATCCCGACAATATCGTTGGCGTTCTCGATTACAGTGTGGAAGAGGACGAGTATATTAATGTCAGCCGTTCCAACACCCAGGGCTTCATTAATCAGTGCATGGCTTCCTTCTGCACCGGTTCCGGCAAGGAGTACAACGATCCCAATAACGATGCACAGTGGGCTGCCTACCTGAAGGGTATCGAGGCTCAGGACATCGCTACCTGGCAGGAAGTTGCTCAGGATGTTTACGACTGGCAGTACGCCGGCAAGTAATTTCAGTCTGAAAATTATTTACCACAGTTAATTTAGCATACACAGCCGGGAGGCAACTCCCGGCTGGTATGTGATTTATTTGCGTTTACATTTTACCTGTTTATATTTGTTACCGAGGTTTCTTTCGCCCCTACACCAGCAGCTATGCCTGGTTCCCGGCAGAGAATGTTCGCGGCCGCTGTAAGGCAGTGCATCCAGTGCTGCTACGGCAGTGCTAGAGCTTTGGATGCACAGATACAGAAAGGGAACATTACCTGAAAGAGAGGACTGACGCGAATGGCAACACAATCTCTCGCCACCGCCGGAACGCTTCAAAAGAAGAAGCCCTGGCAGCGTTTTTGGATTAACTTTAAAAGAAGCTGGCAGCTGCATCTTTTATTGCTCCTGCCGTTGATTTATATGATTCTGTTCCACTATGCGCCCATGTTCGGCTTGCAGATCGCTTTCCGCGATTACCGCACCAAGGCCGGCATGTCCGGTAGTGATTGGGTGGGTCTGAACCAGTTCATTACCTTCTTTAAGAACTATAAGTGGATCAGCTATGTTTGGAACACCTTTAAGATCGCATCTTATTCAATTTTGGTTGACTTCCCCGTGCCGATCATTCTGGCACTGATGCTTCATGTCAACGAGAATAAGGCGCTGAAGCTCGTTACCCAGAATGTTTCCTACATTCCCCACTTTGTTTCCACCGTTGTTCTGGTTGGTATTCTGAACCGCGTTTTTGACCCCTTTACCGGTGTTTGGGGTACTGTTTGCAAGGCTATGGGTATCATGGAGATCATTGATATTCGTACCAATCCCGATACCTTTATTCATCTGTATGTCTGGTCCGGCGTTTGGCAGGGCATGGGCTGGAGCGCCATCTTGTATGTGTCTGCATTGAGTGGTGTATCTCCTGAGCTTCATGAGGCTGCCCGCATTGACGGCGCCAGCCGATTCAGACGGGTGTTCGCAGTTGACCTTCCTGCTATTATGCCCACCATCTGCATTATGCTCATCATGCGTATGGGCGGTATCCTTTCCGTGGGCTACGAAAAGGTTTATCTGATGCAGAACGGTCTGAATATTTCCCAGTCTGAGGTTATCTCCACCTATGTTTATAAGGTCGGTCTTGGTAACAACAACCTGTCCTACGGTTCTGCCGTTGGCTTGATGAACTCTGTGATCAGTACCTCCATGGTGGTTTTGGTTAACTGGATCACCAACAAGCTTAGCGACGGCGAAGCCGGCCTGTTCTAAGAGAGGAGGAGCGATTATGGCATTGTTTAAGAAAAAGGGCCCCAATAGGATCAAGGATACTTTTGGCGATCGCGTCTTCCAGTTGGTTACTACTATTTTCCTGCTGATCATTCTGATGGCCGTGGCCTATCCCGTTATCTATGTTATCTCCTGCTCCATCTCCTCTGATGAAGCTTTGAACACCGGTCGTGTTTTGCTGTGGCCTGTGGAGCCCACTCTTGCCGGATATAAGTTCGTGTTCCAGTTTGAGCGTGTTTGGATGGGCTACCGTAATACCATTTTCTACACCGTTTTTGGTGTTATGATCACTATGATCATGCAGGTTATTGCTGCATACCCCCTGTCCCGTCCCCATTACCAGGGCAGAAACTTTTTCATGAAGTTGTTCTTCTTTACCACCATGTTCGGCGCCGGTATGATCCCCACCTACATGGTCAAGTCTTCTCTGGGTATGGTCAACACTGTTTGGGCAGTATTGCTTGCCGGTGTTGTGGGCGTCAGCAATGTGATCATTCTGCGTACTGCTTTCCGCAGCAACATTCCCGGTGAGCTGTACGATGCTGCCGCCATTGACGGCGCAAGTGATTTCCAGACCATGGTCCAGGTGGCGCTGCCCCTGGTTAAGGCAACTCTTAGCACCTTGATGCTGTACTCTGCTGTTGGCTGCTGGAATGACTATTTCAACGCTATGATTTACATTCGTCACGAGGAGTTGTATCCTCTGCAGCTGTTCCTGCGTACCATTCTTACCACAGCGCAGGCCTTGAGCGCTGATGCTGCGGGCGGTTCCGCAGAAGTTCTGGAGAACCTTACCAAGGGCCTGCAGCAGATTCAGTATGCTCTGATCATGGTAGCAACGGTTCCCGTTCTTGCGATGTACTTTGTGGTACAGAAGTCCTTCAAGAAGGGCGTTATGGTTGGTTCTGTTAAGGGCTGATACTTGGTATCCCTTTTCGCGCTGACTGAATTTTTGTATGCGTGCGCGGTGAGTTTCTGCTCACCGCGCAATTTTTTAGGAGGTACCGTATGAAAAAGCTTTTATCTGTTTTATTGGTAGTTGTTCTGTCTTTGTCCATGGTGGCGTGTTCTTCCTCCGGTGACGCAGTCAATGAGATTACAGCACCCAAGGCTTAGTTCATGGCCGGCTTTGGCGCCGGTGATATTACTCCCGAGGAATCCATTCCTTTGCAGGGCTATGGCGATGGCAAGGACCGTATGTCCACCGGTTATGTCAGCAAGCTGTATTCTCTGGCTGTTGTCGTTACCGATACCGAGGGTAATACCGCTGTTATGATCAGTGTGGACAGCGCGGCAATCGGCGGTACAAACAGTGATAAGATTCGCACTCAGATTGAGAAAAACTTTGGTATTTCCAAGGAAAATGTGCTGATTTCCTGTATCCATCAGCATTCTACTCCGGAGCCCAGCTACTCCAACACCTACAACACCAAGCTGCTCAACAATACCGTTGGCGCTGTTGAGCAGGCTTTGAATGACCGCGCGCCTGCTGAAATGTATATCAACACCGTTCAGACCCAGGCTTTGAGCTTTGTTCGCCACTATTGGAATACCAAGGGCGAGATCGTTACCGATAACCATGGCGATGGCTCTTCCGGTTATACCGGCCATGAGTCCGATGCTGACCCCGATATGCAGATGATCAAGTTTGTCCGCACCGGCCAGACCACCATGGAGGGTAAGGAAGCCAAGGATATCGTTCTGGTTAATTTCCAGGCTCACCCCCATATGGGCGCCAGCTCCAACTACTACAGCGCGCACGCCGACTGGCCCGGTATTTTGCGTGAAACCGTGGATGAAAAGCTGGGCGTTCATACCATTTATTTCTCCGGCGCAGGCGGCAATTTGAACAGCAGCAGCCGCATCGCGGAAGAAAATCTTTCTACCGATTACAAGCATCACGGCAGACGGGCTGCCAATTATGTCATTAAGGCAGAAGAAGGCTATGTGAAGGTAGAAAACGGCCTGGTTGCATGTAAAGAGGTTGTAAAAACCTATGAAACTGACCATAGCATGGACCATATGCTGGCGGAGGCAACGATTGTTGAAGAAGCTCGTTCCGTTAGCTTGAAGCATGCCAACGAGGTATTGAAAAAGTATCCTCAGTTCTTTAGTGTTTACCATGCCAGCGCGGTTGTGAGCAAGGCAAAGGCTGCGAAAGAGAGAGATTTGACTATCAGCGTCATCACCTTTGGCGATGTGGCCTTTACCGTGCATCCCTATGAGGTGTTTGATACCAATGGTATGGAGCTGAAGAAGGGCACTGTTGGCAATGAGAATTATGCTTCTGATGTCCAGCAGGAGAATCCCTTCAAGATGACCTTTATCACCACCATATGTCCAATGGTTCCAACGGTTATCTGCCTTCTGCGCTGAACTGCAAGAACGGCGGTTACAGTGTGGATATTACCTATTTTGCTCATGGCACAGCTGAGAATCTGGTCACGGATTATCTGACTCTTCTTAACGAGCTGCATGGCTAAAATATAGGGAACTGCCGGTGAATTTTCCTTTGACATCTTGATAGATGTGTGATATGATTAGTAAAAATAAAATAAGGGGCGATTACTATGAAAAAAATTCTCTCTTGCGTTCTGGCTGCATTTATGATTCCGGGTCTGATCGCTTGCAGCGCTAATAATGATACCAATGTTGCTAGTGATGGTGACAGCACAAATACACTTCTTGTGGGTTATGGTGTGGCAGATATAACCCCCAGGGATTCTGTGCCGCTGCAGGGTTATGGTAATACAGAGCGCCGTATGTCCACAGGTTTCTGGAGTGAGATGTATCAGGTTGCTCTGGCGGTTACTGATGCCGATGGAAATACCGCTATTTTAATTGCTGCAGATGCCTGCTGGCTGGAAAACACACTGGCAGAGAAAATCCGGTTTCAGATTGAGCAGGAATGTGGTGTTCCTGCAGATCAGGTTGTCATTGCAGCGCTTCACCAGCATTCTGCACCGGATATGTATAACGATAACGCACCATCCGGCATTACATACCGTGATACCATTTTCTACCCCGGCGCTGTGAAGGCAGCCAAAGCTGCTATGGAAAACCGTGCGCCGGCTACAGTACAGGTTGCTACGGTAGAAACTGAGAATATGAACTTTGTCCGTCGTTATTTGAACAGTGATGGCAGATACGTGGGTTCTGAGAGTGGTGATATTACCCCTGTTTCTCATGAGACTGAGGTGGATAATGATTTGCAGCTGATCCGTTTTAATCGAAAGGGACAAATCACTATGGATGGTAAAGAAGCCAAGGATATTATTCTGGCCAATTTCCAGGGGCATCCTCATTTAGGCACTAACAGCAAGGATACCAATGCTCATAGTGATATGGTTGGCGTTTTCCGGGACACAATCATGAAGGAAATGGATTGCCATGCCATTTACTTTAGTGGTGCCGGCGGCAATGTGGACATGAGAAGCCGCATAGAAGAGGAAAACAAAACAGCAGATTATAAGGCTCATGGTAGAAGGTTGGCGCGGTATGTGGTAAATGCCACCGATGCCTTTACTGATGTGAATCTGACAGCTGTAAAGGCTACCAAGATGACATTCGAGGGCATTTGTAATCACAGCCGCGATGCAGAGTATGCGCAGGCAAAGGAAGCATACAACGTTTGGCTTAATACCGGAGATGAAACACTGCTGAAGAAATATAATTATGCCAACTGGATTGAGGCATATAGTGTTTATAAAAATTATAACCGTCCTGAGTTCGAATCTTTTGAAATTTTTGCTTTGAGCTTTGGTGACGTGGCTTTCGTTGCTGCACCTTATGAGATGTTTGATACAAACGGAATGGAAATAAAGGAGAACTCTCCTTTCAAAATGACTGTGATTGCCTCTATTGCAAATGGCGGCATGGAATATATTCCTTCTGCAATTGCATATGAGCATGGCTGCTATGAGGTTTTTGCGACTCATTTTGAAGCAGGTACCGGCGAATTACTGAGAGATTCCTATTTGGAAATGCTGAAGGATTTGCACAGCCAGTATTAATTCCAACTTCCCGGCAGATTTTTCTGCCGGGAAGTTTTTTCTTTGACATATTGTGGCGGATATGATATTATTTCCCTACAACGAACTAATAGGAGATTACCCCCATGAAAAAGATTCTTGCTCTTGTTGTTCTGGCGGCTGTTATGCTGCTGGGTCTGGCAGCTTGCTCTTCCGGTGATGCTGCAGATACCACTGCTGCTGCCGGCAGCGATTCTTCCGATAAGATTCTGGTCGGCTATGGCAAGGCGGATATTACGCCTACTGATTCCGTGCCGCTGCAAGGTTTTGGCGCTACTGAAAACCGTATGTCCCGTGGCTATATCAGCAAGATGTATGCTATTGCTTTGGCTGTTACAGATGCTGATGGCAATACTGCTGTTTTGATTGCTGCCGATGCATGTTGGTTCAATGCAAAGACCACTACTGCTATTGCTAACAAAGTCAATGAGGAGTGCGGCGTGAATCCCAATATGGTGATTACCTCTGCTATCCACCAGCATTCCGCGCCGGACATGTATAATAGCAAGGCGCCCTCTGGCATTACTTATCGGGATGAAGTCTTTATTCCCGGCGCGGTGGAGGCTGCTAAGGCTGCTATGGAAAATAGAGCCCCTGCAACAATGCAGTCTACCATTGTGGAGACTGAGGGCATGAATTTTACCCGTCACTATAAAATGGAGGACGGAACCTATGCCGGAGACAATTTCGGCAACTTTAATCAGAATTTTGTCGGCCATGCAAACGAGGGCGACAATGATCTGCAACTTGTAAAGTTTGTTCGCCAGGGCCAGAAAACCATGGATGGCAAGGACGCACAGGATATTATTCTTACTAACTATCAGGGACATCCCCACATGGGTAGCATGGGCGATGCTTATTATAATGCACATAGCGACCTGGTGGGCGTCTACCGTGATACTTTGGAGGAAAAACTGGGTTGTCAGGTGATCTATTTCTCTGGTGCCGGCGGCGATATGAGCATGGTTAGCCGTATCGAGGAAGAAAACCTTACTGGTAATGACTACAAAAGACATGGTAAAAAGCTGGCAAATCTTGCTATTGATGCAGAAGGAACCTATACTGACATTGAATTGACTGCAGTGAAGGGCAGTAAAGCCAGTATTTACGCCGAATATAATCGCGTTACCGATACAGAGTTAGTTCGCAAGGCTACCGAGGCCTGGAAGGAATTTGAGCAGACCGGTAGTCAAGAACTGTCAAAGAAGTACGGATTCCAGAGCGTATATGAGGCTAATGCCATTATGTCTGCCGGCAATCGTCAGCCTGGCGGCAAGGAGTTCGATCTCTTCACAGTTTCCTTCGGTGATTTGGCATTTGTTGCCGCACCCTGCGAAATGTTCAATCAGACCGGCGTAGCCATTAAGACCGCATCTCCTTTCAAGATGACCATGATTGCTACCATTGCCAATGGCGGCGAGGGTTATTTCCCCACCGCAGAAGCTTGGGATTATGGTTGCTATGAGCAGTATTCTTCCAGTTATGTACGCGGTACAGCTGAAAACATGGCTGAAACCTACATCGATATGCTGGAAGACCTTCACGGTCAATATTGATTCATATTTGATTTTCTACGGACATATCCTTTCCCGAGGAGGGAAAGGGTATGTCCGTAAATTTTACGCAGTTGCAATGTAAGGAAGTAATTTGTGTCAATGATGGCAGACGACTGGGATTTATCACGGATGTGCAGGTGGAAGTGCCGGAGGGCAACATCCTGGCGATCGTTGTACCCGGGCCCTGCCGGTTTTTAGGTGTGGCAGGGAGAAACGATGATTATGTGATTCCCTGGTGCTGTATTCGTCGCATCGGCCCAGATATTGTTCTGGTGGACATCAAGCCGGAGGATTGCCGAGTGTGTAGAAAAAAACGTGGGTTCCCATTTTAAAAAAAGAGGAATAATTTTCAATTTTTTTGAAAAAAATACTTGCAAAATAGGAATACTTCAACTATAATAATTCGGCATGGGTCAAAAAGGGCTCATGACGAATATACCACACACCCGGTGATCATACCCCCATGTGCCAAAAAAGGCGGGCAGTATGAGATGATCGGGGTGGAGGACAAAACAAAAGGAGAAAAGAAAATGTCTGTTGTATCTATGAAGCAACTGCTGGAGGCCGGTGTTCACTTCGGTCACCAGACCCGCCGTTGGAACCCCAAGATGGGTACCTACATCTATACCGAGCGTAACGGTATTCACATCATCGACCTGCAGAAGACGGTCAAGAAGCTGGAGGAAGCTTACAACTTCGTACGTGAGACCTCTGCTAATGGCGGCAATGTTCTGTTCGTCGGCACCAAGAAGCAGGCTCAGGACGCTATTAAGGAAGAGGCTGCCCGTTGCGGTGGTTACTATGTCAACGCTCGTTGGCTTGGTGGTATGTTGACCAACTTCCGTACCATGCGTACTCGTATTGACCGTCTGGCTCAGCTGCGCAAGATGGAAGAGGACGGCACCTTCGCTATGCTGCCCAAGAAGGAAGTTATCAAGCATCAGGGCGAGATCGAGAAGCTGGAGAAGTACCTGGGCGGCGTTAAGGAAATGAAGAAGATCCCCGCGGCCATGTTCATTGTTGACCCCCGCAGAGAGCGCAATGCCATTGCTGAGGCTAAGAAGCTGAACATTCCCGTTGTGGCTATTGTTGATACCAACTGCGATCCCGATGAGATCGATTATGTGATCCCCGGCAACGATGATGCTATCCGCGCTATTCGTCTGATTGCTGCTGCTATGGCCAGCGGTGTTATCGAAGGCCGTCAGGGTGAGGATGCTGCTGCTGTTGCTGAGACCGTTGAGGTTGAGGCTGAAGCTGCTGCTGAGTAATTCAGTATAACTTAGGAGGATACAAAAATGGCTTTTACCGCTTTGGATGTTAAGAAGCTCCGTGAGATGACCAATGTCGGCATGATGGACTGCAAGGCTGCTCTGGCTGCTACCGATGGCGACATGGATAAGGCTGTTGATTGGCTGCGTGAGAAGGGCCTGGCCAAGGCTGCCAAGAAGGCTGACCGCATCGCTGCTGAAGGCGTTGCTTTCGCCACTGTTGTAAACGGCGTCGGCGTTGTGATCGAAGTCAACTCCGAGACCGACTTTGCCGCTAAGACCGATGCTTTCCTGGATCTGGTCAAGAACCTGGCTGAGGTCGTTGCTGTTCACAACCCCGCTGATGTGGACGCTCTGAAGGCTTGCACCTACCCCGGCACCAGCCTGACTGTCACCGAGAAGATGCAGGAGCTGGTCATGTCCATCGGCGAGAACATGCAGATCCGCCGTTTCGCCCGCTTCGCTGACAAC
>JAZRBJ010000088.1:0-4144 GCA_045635065.1 Faecousia sp.
GCTGTCAACAAAGCGGGCAGGCCGGTAACCCCCTCCATCATTCTGTGTAATCACGGCTCCTTTATGGACTTTATTTATGCCGCCGCCTGCGCCAGGAAATTCAAGCCCAATGTCATCGTGGCAAGGCTCTATTTCTATCACACTCTGCTGGGCGGTTTGCTGCGGATTCTGGGTGCCTTCCCCAAGAGCATGTTCGCCGCCGATTTGGAAAACGCCAAAAACTGCCTGACGGTTCTCAAGGAAAAAAATCATGTGATCATGATGCCCGAAGCGCGGCTTTCCACTACCGGCCGGTTTGAGGACATTCAGGAGACCACCTACGGCTTTATCAAAAAATCCGGCGTTGCCGTATACACCATTAAAATCTCCGGCGATTATCTTGCTGACCCCAAATGGGGCAAGGGCTTCCGCCGTGGTTCTCTGGTAGAGGCGGAAATGGATCTTCTTTATACGGCAGAGCAAGTGCAGGACCTCTCCCTCGATGAATTAAAACAGGGCATTGAGCAGCGCTTGACCTACAACGAGTTTGAATGGCTGGAGCAACGACCCAATATCCGTTACCGCTCCTGCCGTTTGGCTGAGGGTCTGGAAAACATTCTTATGACCTGCCCGGTATGCGGCAGAAAGCATACCATCACCACCAGAAAAAACAAGGTGTTTTGCGAGCATTGCGGATACCTTACCTCTCTGGACAACCGCTATGGCTTTACGGAAGATTTCCAATTCCAAAACCTTACCCAATGGTACGATTGGCAAAAGGAGCGTCTGGAAAAGGAAATCCTTGAAAACGAGGACTACACCTTAACCTCCAAGGTAGAGCTGCGTTTGCCCGGCAACGGACGCAGTTTAACCCGCCACGGCGGCTACGGCGTATGCACCTTGACCCGTGACGGCCTTACATACACCGGCACAAAAGACGACGAAGCTGTCACACTTCATTTTTCCATTCAGCGAATTTACCGGCTGCTCTTTGGCGCCGGTGTCAACTTTGAAATTTATAACGGCTCGGAAATTCTTTTCTTTGTTCCGGAGGAAAAACGGTCGGCTGTGGATTGGTATATGACCTCCATGATCCTCCATGACGAAGTGGTTAATAAATAAGGAGTGATTACTATCCTTACCAAAGAAAGAAAGCAAAGAGAACAGGCCTATTCCAATATCAACCTGCGATCCTTTGTTGCTGTCGTAGCGCTGTTGCTGGTGCTTCTGTTCTTCTGCGGTTCCCTCTCCTATTTCATTCCCCAGGGCGCTTTTGCCCGGGATGACAGCGGCAACATCCTTCCCGGTACCTATCAGGCCGGCGAGGTAAAAGGCATTGCGCCCTGGCGGGTGATCACGGCTCCCGGCCGTGTGTTTGCCACAGACGATGCCATCACCATCATTATGATCAGTGTGTTTCTGCTGATCATGAGCGGTGTATTCAACCTTTTGGATAAAACCGACGGCATTAAGGTGTTCATCGTTCACATTATGCGCAGGCTTCGGGATCGGGGCGGTCCGGTGGTATGCATTACGGTGCTGCTGTTCATGCTCTTCGGCAGCTTGTTTGGCATGTTCGAGGAGCTGGCAACGCTGCTGCCTTTGATCATCGTGTTTATGCTGTCCATGAAAATGGACACCATGGTGGGTCTGGGCGCCTGTTTGATGGCAGCATGCTTCGGCTTCTCCACCGCCATCACCAACCCCTTCTCCGTAGGCACCGCCGCTCAGCTGGCAGGCATCCCGGCAGCCTCCGGCGTTTGGCTGAGAATTGTGTTCTTCCTCATTGTCTATTTTGTTCTGTGCCGATTCCTCATGAACTATCTGCATAAGATCACTGCCAACCCCCAATGCTCTCTGACCTATGAAAGTGATCTGAAAAAGCGGGAAAAGCTTGTTGGCACCATGGAGGAGCTTCCGGAAAATCACAAAAAAATCTTCCAAGTCTATGCTTCCTTCTTCGCAATTCAGGGCGCGCTGCTCATTGCCATCGCCTTTATCCGGGAGATTTCCGGCTTTGCCATTCCCATTTTGGCTGCAAGCTTTTTGATCTCCGGTCTGGTTGCCGGACAGATCGTTTGCAAAAACTTCCTGCGGGTTCTGGGCTATTTCTGCAAGGGCGCTGTAGCCATGATCCCGGCGGTGCTGATGATCGCCATTGCCTCCTCCGTCAAGCTGGTCATGGAGGAAAGCAACATCATTGACACTGTCATGAACGCTATGCTGCAGCTGCTCACCGGTAAGGGCAAGCTTGCCACCATTCTGCTGCTGTATGCGCTGATTTTGTTCCTGCAGCTGTTTATCGGCTCTGCCTCAGCGAAGATCTTCCTGGTTATACCCATCGTTCTACCCATTACCGAGTCCCTGGGCATTTCCCCCACACTGGTAATCCTGACCTACTGCATGGCGGATGGCTTTACAGATGTGTTCCTGCCCACCAATCCGGTGCTGCTCATCGGCTTGTCCATGGCCAATGTTTCCTACTGGAAATGGCTGAAATGGACCTGGAAACTGCAGATTCTACTTTTGCTGATTTCCGTTCTTGTGCTGTTCTTCGCCGCCTGGATTGGCTACTAACATTTCCTTTGAACCGAGGTTTGCTATATGAAAGTCCTTGTTCTGCTGATTCTTATTGTTGTTATTGCTCTAGTTGCGCTTGCTGTGTTGGCTGCAATCCCGTTGACGATCATTCTTGTTGTAACACATTCCAAAAGAAAACATCTCCCTTGAAAAATGCCGACTCTTGTATAAAACAACGCCCCGACAACCGTCGGGGCGTTGTTTTATACCTGTGCCGCTGCTTTCTTTCTGTCCTTTAAATACCAGGGCAGATAGGCCAATACAAACAGCGTAGTAATTACCGCTGCCATAACCAGCAGCCGCAAAGCAAAATTGGGGGGCAAAATGTCCAAAATGGACGGCGTGTCCTCCGGACGGGCCATAAATAAATAGTTTGCGCCCGGGCCAATGAGCTGATTTGCCCAATAAGCAATTCCCGCCAAAGCAACCAGGCTTATATATGCCCTTAAAAATGACTTGCCGTTGGGACGCATATTGTAGACAAAAATCATATAGAACACCGCCACATAGCCCAGCAAATGCTCCGCCCAGAACTGATAATACCGGAAGCGGGTAGGGCCGGTATAAGTAATTACTGTGGGGGTGATGAGTGCAAAGATAGAACCTGTCAATGTCCAGAAGTACACAATATCAAAAAGGCGTTGGGATTTACCCACCAGCATATAACTTCCAAATATGATTGCCCAGCCACATACCGTAATCGGCAGATGGTCTACAGGATTCGGATTCAGGGAGGGAACCGCAATCAACCGCCAGAAATAGGACATTTCACAAATAATCATAGCAAAGGCCAACGCATAGCGAAACACATATTCCCTCTGCATGCCTTTCAGCTGTTTGCGGTAATACCAAATAGCAAATATTACACCCAATCCGATCAGAATGGGCAAAAAATGGGCCAGAGTAAAGTTGGTAAACTCCTCGGTTTCCCCTTTGCTGAGGAAGTATTTTAGAAACCCTCGCATAATCTTTCTCTTTTCTTGTTTTTATTTCCGTCGGTTCATTGTATCATATTCCCAAAGAAATTACAATACGGATTGCTTTTCATCCGTCTGCGCTTTATAATAAAAGAAGCTTGAGAAGCTGCGTCTGCAATGCTTTTAATTGGAGGGTTTTATATGTACACCATTTATGTAAAATTTACCTGCCTGCCGGGAAAGCGGGAAGCCTTTATCCAAAAAGTAAAGAATACCGGCATTCTGGAGGCTATCCGCAAAGAGTGTGGCTGTATCCGCTATGATTACTATCTTTCAGAAAAAGACCCCAACGAGCTGTTGCTGCTGGAGCAGTGGGAAAGCAAAAACCATCAGCAAATTCACATCGAACAGCCCCACATGGCACAGCTGAGAGGCTTTAAAGGCGATTACATTACAGATACCAAGCTAGGTGAAATTGCGTTGCTGTAACAGGCACAAAAAGGCCGGTACTTCAGTACCGGCCTTTGCAGTCTGTCAAAAAAGCATTTTTTGACAGACTGGCAGAGGTCACTAAAGTCGTCAAGATAAGCAATGCGACCCCGAAGTGTATATGGATACTCGAGAGGGGAGCATTGCGCAATAAGTCAAAACACCTTGCGCTGTAAGAT
>JAZRBJ010000089.1:0-5777 GCA_045635065.1 Faecousia sp.
GACATGGGGCAAACAAAACCAAGCTTTGCAAAAATCTCACGGCTCATACCCCGGCAGCTGTCTTCCAGAATCACTGCATGACGGCAGCCGGTTAATGCCTGTTTCAATTCCTCTGCGGGCAGCGGGTGCACCCGGCACAGACGAATCACGGACACATCCATGCCCAAGTCCCGAACCATCAAAGCATTGGAAGTTAAAGCGCCGGCGGTAATGATGGCGCAGTCGCTTCCCTTTCGATGCTCCAGGGGCATATTGGAATTCCAGACGCTTTCCGGCGTATAAGTATCGCAGCCCCGGGGATAACGAATGGCAACAGGGCCACTTTGCTCCAGAACCGCCCAACGGAGCATGGCTTCCAGTTCCGCGGTATTTCCCGGGGAAAGCACGGTCATACCGGGAATTTGGCTGAGAAATCCCACATCAAATACGCCGTGGTGGGTTTCTCCGTCCTCACCTACCAGACCGGCGCGATCAATGGCAAACACCACATGGAGATTGAGCATGCTTACATCCTGCACAATCTGGTCAAAAGACCGCTGCAGGAAGGTGGAATACAGCGCAACCACAGGCACCATACCCTGCTTGGCAAGGCCGCCGGCCATGGATACTGCATGTTCTTCCGCAATGCCCACATCAAACAGGCGGTTAGGAAATTGCTTCTTAAAATCCAAAAGCCCCGTTCCGCCGGGCATGGCTGCGGTAATGGCGCAAAGCCGGGGTTCTTCCTTTGCCAAACGGCACATGGCATCTCCAAAGGCTTTGGAGAAAGTGAATCCGGAGGTGGCATTACTGGAACCGGATTCCGGATCAAACTTGCCGATTCCGTGGAACTTACTGGGGTCATCCTCAGCATGAGCATAGCCCTTGCCCTTTTGGGTGATGACATGCACCAGCACCGGACGGCGTTTTTCCTTTGCGCTTTGCAGCACAGAAATCAAATGGTCTACATCATGACCGTCCACAGGGCCCATATAGCTAAGACCCATGGTTTCAAAAATAGTGGTGGGCAGCAGCACACGGCGCAGCCAATTGCGGAATCTGCGCATACTGCGATACAGAAAATTGCCGCCCCAGATCTTACCGGTAAACTTCCTAAACCACCGCTTCATTCCCAGATAGCCCGCTTTGGTACGCAGACGGGAAAGGTGGCGTGCCATGCCGCCAACATTGCGGTCAATGGACATAGCATTGTCGTTGAGAATGATAATCAGCGGTTCACCGCTTTCTACGGTATCGTTGATTCCCTCGTATACCATGCCGCCGGTTGCTGCGCCGTCACCCAGCACAGCAACAACATGATAATCTTCCTGCTTCAGGGTTCTTGCCCGGGCCATGCCCAAGGCTGTGGAAACAGAGCTGGAAGCATGACCTGCCACGAAAGCATCGGTGACACTTTCGCTGGGTTTTGGGAAACCGGCCATACCGCCAAATTGCCGCAAACCGGCAAAATCCGCCTGGCGGTCGGTCAGCAGCTTATGGACATAAGACTGATGCCCAACATCAAAAACCAAGCGGTCTTTTCTGGTATCAAATACAGTTTCCAAAGCGACCGTCAGCTCCACAACACCCAGGTTGGAAGCCAGATGGCCACCGGTTTTTGCAACATTGTCCACCAGGAACTGGCGAATCTCGTCACACAGCTGCTCCTGCTGGGCTTCATTCAGTTTCACTAATTGATCATGGCTCTGAATGGTATGCAATAGGCTCATAGGTACACACCCTATCGTTTATTTCTTTTTACGGAACAGATTCGGTATCCGGCGAAGGCGGTAAATCAGCACGCCTACACGGTGAACAATGGCTGTGCAGGAATTGATGGCAACGGTCTTACCAATTGCCTTGCCGCCAACCGTAATACCGGCAACCAAAGAGGACATCACTAAGGTAACACCCCGTGGCCAGGTAAACTGCGCATTTTGAAGCACCTGAGCGGCAATGGTTGCCGCAGCAGAACCGGAAACAACGCCGCAGATATCGCCCACCACATCGTTACAGATGGAGCTGACTCGTTCAGCATTGCGAAGCAGGGAAATTGCCTCCTGGGCGCCGGGGACCTTCCGGGCAGCCATGGAATGGAAGGGCTTTTCATCAGCGGTGGCAACCGCCATACCGATTATATCAAACAAAATTCCCAGCAAAACAATGGCAAGCAAAATCAAAAATGCCACCCACATGGTGCTGGCAGCCATCAGCTCCTCAGAACCGAGAGAAATCAGTCCGGACACAATTATGGTGATTAAAAAGATAGATACCACCCAACGGATGGTTTTATTGCGCTCTTTTCGTGAGGCAGCCGGGTCGGATTTAGACACGACATTCTCTCCTTTAAGTAAAAAAATAACGGTAGCAGACAGGATAAATCTTACGGCTTAGGTCGGGTTGGTTTTCCCCATACAGAACCTACCGTTACCGCGCAGGCCGTTTCCGTTTGATCCGTATGCTCAAGCGTTGCCGGTTTGAATACCCGATTGCCACTGAGTCCGTACTGTAATCCCCTGTCTGCCCATTTACGACAGCCTAGGTGTTTTCCACAACAAAACCCACCCACTCTTAGCCTCTTTTGCAAGCATGGTTTCCGGGAGCGATGACGCCAGCCGTCTGGCCACGACAAGCCAGGCGCTTGTCCCCCTTCCCCGCATGTTCACTCAAGGCAGGCTACACTGCACGCAGCACACGATTCTGTGCACCGCCTTGCAGGTTCATACCAGGCTCGTACGCGAAGAGGCTTCCAACACAGGAGTTCTCAACTTCGTCGCACAACACCAGGTCTCCGCGGAAGCCGGGTCGTATGCTCCATGCCATTGGAGCGCGCCCGGAATCCTTAACCCCCAGCATCCACCCTAAACTGGGCGTAAAAAGCAGACACCAGGGACTTCATCGATGTGCCCTTCATAGGATTTTTAGGCCCTACCTGGGAGTTGGTGGTTTCGACTAGGATACTGCACCGTTGAAGTGTATCATAGCATAAATTTTATGAATATACAAGTATTATTTATATACTGTATATCCAATATTTTATACATTTTGGAACAAATCTTCCACAATATCACTGTGGGTAACCACAATTTCCACATCCTTCATCTGCTGCTTTGTGAAGAAACGAAGCTCTCGGGATTCGCTGCTGATGCGAAACTGCGGTTCTTCCGGTAAATCAAGACCAAAGACAACAATCACCATGCGCCAGATGCTACCGTCACGGAAGGCTGCGATTCTTCCCGGCTCGCCGTAGACACGCAGCCTTTTCAGCTGCCGAGGACGAACCCGCAGACCCAGCTCCTCATAGATCTCCCGGCACATTGCCTGCTCTTCGGTTTCCCAATTTTTCACACCGCCGCCAACCAATCCCCAGGTATTGCTGTCCCTGCGTTTTTCCAGCAGGAGTTTTCCCTTGCAGGTAATGATGGCGTTTGCCCCTAAATGGGCGGGCATGGTGGTTTTGGGCGCATTGGGATCATTCCTGTAAAATGTGACAATGGACACGATATTTCCTCCTGCAACAGTCTATTCCTTGCCATGATTTTACATGATTTTTGCCAATGAAGTCAATAGAGATTCCAGTTGATTCTGAAAGGCAAATTTGGTATGATATAAAAAAGGAGGCGTGGATATGCTGAAATTTCCCTGTCTTGTTCTCGATCATGATGATACCGTGGTGCAAAGTGAAAAAACAATCGGCTACCCATTTTTTCAAATGTATCTGGATCGCACCCGGCCCGGCACCTACATTTCTCTGCCGGATTACATTCGGGGCTGCGCCAGACATGGCTTTGCGGATATGTGTCGGCTGTACTGGAATTTCTCTGAAGAAGAGCTTACTTCGGAGTACAATGAATGGATGGCGTTTTCCAGAACACATATTCCGGACCCCTACCCCGGTATTCGGCAGCTGCTGCAAAAGCATAGGGCGCTGGGTGGTAGGATCTGTGTGGTATCCCACTCCTCCACGGAGATCATAACAAGAGATTACGAAACCCTGTTCGGTGTGTTACCGGATAAAATTTACAGTTGGGATTTACCGGAGGAACTTCGCAAGCCCTCCACCTACGCCATTGAGGACATTCTGCGCTGTTACGGCTATACCAAGGAACAGCTGCTCATTCTGGACGATCTCAGCCTCGCCTGCACCATGGCCGCCAACGCAGGCGTTAAAATTGCCTTTGCAGGCTGGAGCAAGGAGGATCTTCCCGAGCTGGCAGAAGAAATGAAAAGTCTTTGCGATTACAGCTTTTCTACTGTGGCAGAGTTAGACAAATTTCTCTTTGACTGACTTGACAAACATGCTATAATACCAGTTGAATCCCAAGGAGGTGAGCATACTGGAAAAGCAAGGCATTAAAATCATGGCAAGAAACCGGGAGGCCTACCACGAATACTTCGTGGAAGAAGAAATGGAAGCCGGTATTGAACTGCTGGGAACGGAAGTAAAATCCATTCGGGCAGGCACATTAAACCTAAAGGATGCCTGGTGCGGCATCAAAAATGGCGAGCTGCTGCTGAACCAGATGCACATTTCTCCCTATGACCATGGCAACCGCTTTAACCCCGACCCCCGGCGTCCCCGGCGGCTTTTAATGCACCGGCGGGAAATCATGCGGCTGCTGGGTAAGGTCAAGCAGGACGGCTACTCCCTCATTCCCCTGTCCGTTTATTTTAAGGGCAGCCGGGTGAAGGTCAATGTTGGCCTGTGCAAGGGCAAAAAGCTTTATGACAAAAGACAGGCTGCGGCTGAGCGTGATGCCAAGCGTCAGATCGACCGGGCCATGAAAGAGAGGTACTGATTATGGCAAATCCCATTTTTACCATTACCATGGAAAACGGCGGCGTGATCAAGGGTGAACTCTACCCCGAAACCGCGCCCCAGAGCGTTTATAACTTCATTGATCTGGCCAACCACAATTACTATGACGGGCTGATCTTCCATAGAGTCATTCCCGGCTTTATGATTCAGGGCGGCTGCCCCGACGGCACCGGCATGGGTGGCCCCGGCTACTGCATCAAGGGCGAATTCTTCTTCAACGGCTTTAAGAACGAGCTGCGTCACAAGCGAGGCGTTCTGAGCATGGCCCGATCCTCCAGCCCCAACAGCGCAGGCAGCCAGTTCTTTATTATGCACCAGGATGCCAAGCATCTGGACGGCCAGTACGCCGCTTTCGGCAAGGTTACCGAGGGCATGGATGTGGTGGATGCCATTGCTGCCACCCGCACCGGCATGCAGGACCGTCCTGTGGAGGAGCAGAAAATCAAGTCCATTACTGTGGACACCTTGGGCGTGGATTATCCCGCTCCCAACAAGCTGCCCGGTCCTTACGGCAGATTTTAAGATAACAGCTTGCACGGGCGGCTTTGCCGCCCAGGCAATGTTTCAGCACACAACCCATATTATATGGGGCCGTACCGGTTTCGACGGGGGTAGTAAGGCTGGAATAGCGGGTCGTGGCGCCTGACCACGATAAAACGGGTACTTTTAAATTTAACTGACAACTCTAAAGTTGCCTACGCTGCCTAATTAGGCGGCCATCCGCCCCGGAAGGTCCACGAGCCGGGCTCGGGTGTCATCTAAGTGGAGACCGTGCGTGCGCAAAGCTTTGCGCGCACCACGCATTATGAAGCTACTGATTTCCGTAGAGTGTTTGTTCTCGCCGGATTGAGGGAATGTAAATAACAAACTGCACCCGGAGAAGTTCCTTCCAAGTTGCCTTCGGACAGGGGTTCGACTCCCCTCGGCTCCACCAAAAAGAATGACCACCCTTTCGGGTGGTCATTTTTTTATCAAGGTA
>JAZRBJ010000090.1:0-7912 GCA_045635065.1 Faecousia sp.
TTCTCGTCCTGTGCTGACGAAATAAAACGGAGAGGCAAAAGCCTCTCCGTTTTATTTGCATCTTCACGCACTTAATGATACAAGGGTGCAAGGATAACGATTGCACCAAAGGCTCCCTTGTGTAAAGGGAGCTGTCAGCGCAGCTGACTGAGGGATTGTCTAGTAATGAGATTGTTGACACGTTTTTTGGCATATGATATAGTAATAATCGATCCGTTTCATAGCGAGGGCGCATGGCTGCCGTAGCTTCTTGGCGGATCATTTTTTATAAACAAAAACGCAGCTATGGTATTGTATCATAGCTGCTGGTTTTTAATGAAATCCTTGCTGAGGCAAGGATGAAATCAGCTGGCGCTGATGAAATCTGCTTCGCAGATGAAATTAAATCCACCCACCGCCGCAGCGATTTCATCCAACCGAAGGGAGGATTTCATCATCGAAGATGATTTCACCCACCCGCAAGGGTGGATTTAGCTGAAAACACCGTAATTGTGGTATCACAATTACGGTGTTTTCATGGTGGAGACAACAGGACTCGAACCTGTGACCTCATGCGTGTGAAGCATGCGCTCTAACCAGCTGAGCTATGCCTCCATACGGAGCGAATTGAATTATACCATAATTAAAGAAAAAGTCAAGCACTTTCTATTGGCATTAGGGTTTTTTTCTGCTATGATTAGATTCATCGAGAGGAGGCGATTGTATGAAATATCAGAATATGATTCCCGGGCGATTTCTCAACCGCCCAAACCGATTTATTGCCCATGTGGAAATTCACGGAAAAGAAGAAATTTGCCACGTTAAGAACACAGGCCGTTGCCGAGAATTGCTAACGCCCGGCGTTCAGGTTTGGTGCCAGGAATTCCATAGCGCAACCCGTAAAACAAAATTTGATTTGATTGCCGTACAAAAAGGAAACCGGCTCATCAATATGGATTCTCAAGCGCCCAACAAAGCTGCCCAAGAATGGCTGTTAGCCGGCGGCTTAGGCCCTATCGAACAGCTGCGTCCGGAAACTGTTCACGGGGACTCCCGGTTCGATTTTTCTTTTTATAAAGACGGTAAGCTATGCTTTCTGGAGGTCAAAGGTGTCACGCTGGAAAATGATGGTGTTTGCGCATTTCCCGACGCTCCTACAACCCGGGGCGTGAAACATTTGCAAGGTCTGACCCGGGCAAGCCAAGCAGGCTTTGGCGCGTATGTGCTTTTTGTAATTCAAATGGCAGATGTAAAGCACCTGCATCCCAACGATATTACTGACCCTAGCTTCGGCAAGTCCCTGCGAGAAGCCGCCGCAGCAGGTGTCACACTTACGGCTGTGGACTGTGCCGTCACGCCGGTTTCCATGGAAATAGGCAAACAGGTTCCCATTTTTCTTTAACGATGTGCCCCCATATTCCTTAATTCACCTAAAACGGTGGCGCTGCATTACGCAGCGCCACCGCATTTTATGTATTGTATCACCCGTAGCTATCCAGCACCAGCTTAAATGCGCCATATGCCCCGGCATCATTACCCAACTGTGCCAGCGTCAGCTTCACACCGGAAATGGCATGGAACACATATTTGTGCATATGGCGCCGGATTCCCCGAAGCATAATCTCGCCAGCCTTACTCACACCGCCGCCTATAACCACCACATCGGGATCCACCACACAGCACACATTGGATACGAACTCTGCAATATGGCTATATACTGTTTCCAGGATTTCCTCTGCCACAACATCACCGGCAGCACCGGCATCAAACACATCCTTGCAGGTAAGATTTTCCACATCCCGCAAGCAGGAGGGATTGGTGCTTCGGTTTAAATGCCGTTTTGCGGTACGCAAAATACCGGTGGCAGAGCAATATTGCTCCACACAGCCGTATTTTCCACAGCCACAGGGTATACTTTCTGCCTTATTCAAAACCATGTGGCCAATCTCACCGCCTGCGCCATGGGCGCCGTAGATCATTTTCCCATCAATAATAATGCCGCCACCAACACCGGTACCCAAAGTAGCCAGCACCATATTGCTGTAGCCCTGACCGCCGCCCATCCAGCACTCACCCAGAGCCGCCACATTGGCATCATTACCCGCCTTCACAGGAAAACCGGTAAGTTTGGATAGCTCCTGCTCAATATTAAATACACCCCAGCCCAGATTGACGCAACGGTTCACCACACCTGTGCGGCTCACAGGGCCGGGAACACCCACGCCGATACCGATCACAGTCTCGGGGGCGATGTTCTTTTCCTTTAAAAAACGGTCCACAGATGCAGCAATGTCCGCCAGAATGCCGCTACCGCCGTTATCCTTGACCGTGGGGATTTCCCATTTATCCAGCAACTTGCCGGTCTCGTCAAAATAAGCAAGCTTCGCAGTGGTGCCGCCGATATCAATACCAAATCCATATTTCATCCTATGTACCTCCCAAGGGTATTTTCATCATTATACACCGCTCCTTTCAAAAAAACCAGTAGCTTGTGAATATTTTGCAAAAGTTTTACTTCCACCCCTTGCGTTTACGCCGGTTTTGCTGTAACATAGCATAAGACAAGTTTTGAAAGGACGGTAACCTTCATGATCAAAGTTGATATTTCCAATGTCTGGGGTGAGATCTCCCTGCCCGACCTGCTGGCCGTGGAGAAGGAAGTGGCTGCTGCTCACAACACCCTGACTGACCATTCCGGTCCCGGCAATGATTTTCTTGGCTGGCTGGATCTGCCTGTGGCAGATCCCACCGAGGAAATGATCCGCGTACAGGCTGCGGCTGACCGTATCCGTGAAACCTCCGATGTTTTCGTAGTCATCGGCATCGGCGGCAGCTACCTGGGCCCCCGCGCTGCCATTGAGCTGATGCAGGGCTGCAACCACAACATGGGCAAGGGCAAGGGCAATCCTCAGATCTACTTCGCAGGCAACGGCCTGTCCACCCGCGCATGGAACGAGCTGCAGCGTCTGCTGGATGGCAAGGACTTCTCCATCGCCATTATCTCCAAATCCGGCACCACCACCGAGCCTGCCATTGCGACCCGCGCTCTGCGCTGGATGCTGGAACGCAAATACGGCACTGACGGTGCCAAAAAGCGTATTTACGCTATTACCGATCCCGTCAAGGGCGCTCTTCGCCAGATGGCTACCGAAGAAGGCTGGGAAACCTTTGTAATTCCGCCCGATGTAGGTGGCCGCTACAGCGTTCTCACCGCCGTGGGTCTGCTTCCTCTGGCTGTTGCCGGTATGGACATCAAGGCTATCATGGCCGGCGCCTACGAGGCTAAGGAATATTACAACAATCTGCGTTCCTTTGAAAACCCCGTATGGCTGTACGCCGGTGTGCGTAACCTGCTGTACCGCAAGGGCAAGGTTATTGAACTGCTGGAGTCCTTTGAGCCCGGCTTTAAAATGATGGGCGGCTGGTGGCAGCAACTCTTCGGTGAAAGCGAAGGCAAGGACAATAAGGGTATCTTCCCTGTTACCGCTGAATTTACCGCTGACCTGCACTGTCTGGGTCAGATGATTCAGCAGGGTGAGCGCAACATCTTTGAAACCATGGTGCGTTTCGATGCTCCCGCACAAAAGCTTACCATCGGCGGCGATGTAAAGAACCTGGACGGTCTGAATTATCTGGAAGGCAAGACCCTGGACTTTGTGGATGAGCAGGCTTATCTAGGAACCCTGGCTGCCCATGTGGATGGCGGCGTGCCTGTCATGACCATGGATATGGGCGAACTGAACGATGCCAAGCTGGGTGAAATGTTCTATTTCTTCGAGCTGGCCTGCGGCGTTTCCGCCTATATGCTGGGTGTTAATCCCTTTAACCAGCCCGGTGTTGAGTTCTACAAGCGCAACATGTTCAAGCTTCTGGGCAAGCCCGGCTACGAAAATTAAAATTTATCCTTCAATTTATAAAATAGTAGTTGCAAATTTTTTATATAGCTGATAAAATTACAGTACAACCCAAGCAAGACAGCAAGGAGGATATTCCTATGATTCATGTTATTATGGGCCTGAAGGGCTCCGGCAAGACCAAGAAGCTTCTCGACTCCGTCCACGAGGCCGTGGCTAACGCTTCCGGCGATGTGGTATGCATTGAGTACGGCAAGAAGCTGACCTATGATGTAAACTACCGTGTTCGTCTGGTGGACTCCAAGGAGTACGGCATCAGCAATGTGTGCATGCTGAAGGGCTTCCTCAGCGGCCTGCACGCCGGTAATTTCGATATTACCCATGTGTACATCGACAATCTGTACAAAACCATCGGCACCGACCGGGCTGCCGGCGAAGAGTTCATTCTGTGGTGCTCTGAGTTTGCTAAGGTCAACCACATGGAGATCACTGTGACTGTGTCTGATGACCCCGCTAACGCATCCGATGCAGTTAAGAAGTTCTTCTGATTCATAACATAAAGGCGGCAGGAAACTGCCGCCTTTCCCTTATCCGGAAAAGAGGTGAGCCCGTGGAAATTCTGTTTCATAATTCAGAATTCGCAGTCTGTGTCAAGCCGGTAGGATTGGATTCTCAAAATGATGTACCTAAAGCATTGCAGGAACAACTGGACGGCGAATTTTTTGCAGTTCACCGCCTGGACTTAAATGTAGGCGGCGTTATGGTCTATGCCAGAACCAAAGCTGCGGCGGCGCAGCTTTCCCGACTCATACAGGACGGAAACATGCAAAAGGAATATGTAGCAAAAGTCCATGGCGCACCGCCGGAATCCGGTGACTGGACCGACCTTTTATGGAAAGACAGCACAAAAAACAAGGTATTTGTGGTAAACCGGGAACGCAAAGGTGTAAAAAAGGCCCGATTGGAATTCACTCGATTGGCTGACCCCTCCACGGTGCGGATCCTTCTGCATACCGGCCGCAGCCACCAAATCCGGGTACAATTTGCCAGCCGGGGCTTCCCTCTGATAGGTGACCATAAATACGGCTCCCGGGATGAAGCTGCCACGCCCATGCTGTTTTCTTGCTGCATTTCCTTTCCATGGCAGGGTGAGCAGCTGCGTTTTGAAGCACTACCCGATTGGATATAAGAAAGACACAGCCATTGGCTGTGTCTTTTTATTCTGCCAACCGGCGGCAGGCAGATGCCAGAGAACTAAGTGTATTACAGGACACCATTGTGCAAAGAGAAGAAAATGTCTGCACACTGCGAATGTACTTCCACTTATTTTCGGGTATGGGATTAAGCCAAATAATGCGTCCTGCCTGACGCTTTGCCTCATTTAATCCGGCTATTGCTCTTGACTGATCGATGGTCTTGGTATCTGACAGAATCAACAACGTTGTAGCACTATTTAATACTGCCGGCTGGGCAGCGCAGAGATACTCCAAAGCCGCACCCAGATCCGTTCCCCTTCCGTAAACACCGGAATCCCTCACATAGCCCCGAAACAAATCCATATTCTGCAAGCTAAAGGCATCTGCTTCCAGGATATTTTCTGAAAACAGGAAGGTGCGGGAGCTTTCGCTGATTTGATTCAGCGACTGAATAAACCGCAAAGCAAATTCAGAAAACTGCACCATGGACCCGGACACATCGCACAGCACTACCAGATGCTTCCGGCGATGACGCTTACGCTTATACCGCAGCTTATAAAAGCTGCCGCCGGTTTCCAGACCCTTACGAAAGGTTTTACGAAAATCAAGCAATCCCGTATGCCCCGCATTTTTCCGTTTTGCAGACAACTCACCGTTCAGCCGTTGCGCCACAGCACGAATCATTTCAATAGCCTTGGGAATCTCTGTATCCTTAAACTCAGAAATCTCCCGATACATCATACCCAGCTCCGGATCCAGCGCCTCCACATCGGTGCCGGCATCCTCCATAAGCATTTGCTGCTCCAAAATAGACCGGGCAAATACAGAGTGAATAAAATTAGAATACAGCTCCGGATTGCGTTCGGCATTGCCCCGGTACTTTTCCATAAAGTTCTGCAGCCGCTGCCGCTCCTTTTCCGACATGGCCGCATAAGCCTTTCGCTGCTCTTCTGTCAGTTCCACAGGCATCCGCTCCAATTCCTGCTTCGCAATTTCCTGTCTTTGCTGTCGCTGCTGCTCCTGCTCCCGCTGCTGCTTTGCCCGGGCGCGCATGGACTCCTCTGAAACGAAAAAGCTATCAAAGCACCGGTCAAAACTGATCTGCTCCTCCTTGGATTTGGCATACACCGTACGAAGCGCTGTTTTCACCTGCTGTCGATCCTCAAACCCCAATGCAGTAAGCAGGCGGGCGGCATCCTCCGTTTCCTTAGGGCTTATTACCAGCCCCTCCCGGCGAAGCATTCTGGAAAAAGCAGAAAGCTTCGCCAGATATACCCCGGGATCATTCATGACGGTGTCCTCCGCAATGGGCGTGGTCACACTCCTCCTGCAGCAAAGCCGCCATATCCTCGTTGTTTTTCAAAACAAAGCCCGCGGTATGACGCAGCGCCTCGGGAGTCAAAGCCTCCACACCCAAAGCATCCAGCGCCGCTACCCAGTCCAGAGTTTCCGCAATAGAAGGCTTTTTCAAAATGACTTCATTGCTGCGCAGCTTTTGCACCGCCAAGGCCACCTGAGCGCACAGCCGATCATCCACATGGGGCAACTTTGCCCGCAAAATCGCCAATTCCTTTTCCATGTCGGGATACTCAATGTAAAGGTAGGCACAACGACGGCGCAGGGCATCGGACAAAGGTCTTGCCCGATTGGAGGTCAGCACCACAAAAGGAATGGTCTTTGCCTGAATCGTTCCCACCTCCGGAATGGACACCTGCATATCCGACAGAAGTTCCAGCAAAAAGGCCTCAAATTCTTCGTCAGCCTTGTCAATCTCGTCAATCAGAAGAACCACAGGCTTCTCGCTACGAATGGATTTCAGTAACGGACGCTCCAGCAAATACTCGTCACCAAACAGAGATTTCGTCAGCTGGTCCTTGTCCTGATTATTCATATTCACCTGAATGCTCAACAGCTGTTTCTGATAATTCCATTCATACAAGGCCTTACTTTCATCCAGGCCCTCATAGCACTGCATGCGCACCAATTCCCGATCCAGGGCAGATGCCATGACCTTGGCAATCTCCGTTTTGCCCACACCGGCTGCGCCCTCAACAAGCAGAGGTCTACCCAACTGTAAGGCCACAAACAGCACCGTTGCCAGAGTTTCATCGTAAATATAATTGGCTTCATCCATTTTTAATTTTAAGGTTTGCAAATCCATCATGTGTACCTCCAAGGATCCTTTTCATTATTGTATCAAATCTCTCCGCATAATTGCAAATACTAATTCCTGGGTTGTTTTTATTATATCCGCAACGCCCACCTCATTCCGTGACCTGGTCACGGAATGAGGTGCGGCAAAGCGAACCCCTGCGGCGCAAAAAAGCACCTCGAAAGAGGTGCTTTTGTTTGTTCAGAACTCTTTCCGACAGAAGAAATATTCCAGTGTAGGAACAAGATCTCCTTCGTCAAACAGCGACCGGATCTCTTCTTTCGTTTTCCATGCTGTTTCACATACTTCATCGGTGGTTGCTGCCGCAAGGTCTGCTTCCCCGTCATACCTGAACAGCCACACGTCTTTGAAGTTGCCGTATTGCGGGCGGAACTCTGAGAAAAGGTACCGGCCGTTTTCCGGCGGAAGATCGATACCGATCTCCTCTTTCACTTCTCTGAGAGCACCGGCGAGGCTGTCTTCGCCTGTTATCACCGAGCCGCCAACAGTTTCCCACATCAGCGGAAAAGTCGGTCGGGAGGCACTCCGCCGGGAGAGCAGATAGTTTCCGTTTCCGTCTGTGATCCAGACGTGCACGACCAGATGATAAAGTCCGTCCGGCAGTTTTTCGCCGCGGATATGCGTTTTGCCGGTCGGGAGCCGGTCAGCGGTGTAAAGGTCCCAGAGTTCCATCTTTTTCTGCTTATCTCAATGTCTTGATAAATACTTCG
>JAZRBJ010000091.1:0-10828 GCA_045635065.1 Faecousia sp.
TACTGCAAGGAAAGGCATTCTTAATTGTTTGGATTGATGAATGGCGAAATAATCTTACAGCGCAAGGTGTTTTGACTTATTGCGCAATGCTCCCCTCTCGAGTATCCATATACACTTCGGGGTCGCATTGCTTATCTTGACAACTTTAGTGACCTCTGCCAGTCTGTCAAAAAATGCTTTTTGACAGACTGAAAGCAGTGGAGCATAATTGCTCCACTGCTTAATATTTTACATCCGGAAAATACTCTGTAACAAACTCTACATTCTCTACCTGAAAGCTTTTGCCGTCCAGATAGGCCAATGTGCCTGCATCCGTTTCAAACTTGAAGGTCAGTTTATAGGAATATAGCGCCTGATAATTACGGTCATAGCGTTTGTCCAGCTTTCCGTATTTCCCGTCACCCAGCAAAGGATGTCCTTCATGGGCAAACTGGGCGCGAATCTGATGGGTTCTTCCGGTAATCAGCTCACACTCAACAAGGGAAAGTCCGTTGTGGCTGGCAAGTACCTTATAATTGGTCTGGCAGGTCTTTGCGCCAGGCTGAGGTCTGTCTGAAACAAACACACGGTTTTTCTTGGCATCCTTAAATAAAAAGCCTTTTAGACTCCCCTGCGCAGGTTTGGGTGTGCCCTCCACAATGGCCAGATACCGCTTATCCAGTTCCCGGTCCTTAATTTTTTGGTTCAGCACCCGCAAAGACTCAGAGGTTTTTGCCGCAATGACGATGCCGCCAGTATTTCTGTCGATTCGGTTGCACAACGCCGGTGTAAAACTGTTTTCTTCCCGTGGGCGCCACTCCTTCTTTTGATACAAATAGGCTTGAATATGGTCAATGAGGGTTCTGCCGTATTCGGCCCCGTCATGGGGATGCACCGCAAGGCCGGGGCGCTTGTCCACCAGCAAAATCTGCTCATCTTCATAAACGATATTCAGCTTGGGAACAGCCACAGTTAAAAAGGCGTTATCTTCTCTTGGGGTATCAAAGAATTCATCATTGATATAAAGCTGCAGCACATCACCCAAAGAAAGCCTTGTATCCCTTTCTGCCCTGCCGCCATTAAGCTTAATCCGCTTTATGCGAATATATTTCTGGGCAAGGGACGCAGGAAGCAGCGGAACAGCTTTGGATAGAAATCGGTCCAGTCTTTGCCCCGCATCATTGCTGCCAATTTGAATTTCCTTCATCAAATCGTCTCCTGCTTAAAATGGCGGTCAATCTGCTGTGTAAATTCCAGCGCCGGATTATAACCCATTTTCCGTTGCCGGTTATTCATAGCCGCAACCTCCAGAATCACAGCCAGATTTCTGCCGGGTGTAATAGGAATAGTATTCATGGGCAGCTGCACACCCAAAATTTCAATATGCTGATCCTCCAACCCCAACCGGTCATACACTTCCTGGGTATTCCAGGGAACAATATTAACAACCAGATTAATCTCATTTTCCAGACGAACTGCGCCCATACCGAAGAGCTTCGCCACATTGACAACGCCGATGCCCCTTAATTCGACATAATTACGAATCAGTTCCGGCGCAGTACCCACAAGGGTTGACCCGGAAACCCGACGAATCTCCACAGCATCGTCAGCAATCAAGCGGTGACCACGCTTCAGCAGCTCCACCGCCGCCTCACTTTTACCGATACCGCTATCACCAATCAGCAAAATACCCTCGCCGTAAACTTCCACCAAAACGCCGTGCCGGGTAATTCTGGGAGCAAGGGCGCCCCGCAAATAAGTAATCACATCGGAAATAATAGTGGAGGTAGCCTCATTGGTTCGCAAAATGCTCACATTATGCTTTTGAGCCATATCCATACACTCAGGTGTGGGGGTAATATTCCGGGCAATCAGCAATGCTGGCGGTTTATATGACAGCAATCTGTCCAGTGCTTTTTCTCTTTCCTTAGAAGAAAGTTTTTGTAAATAGCTGGCTTCCACATTACCGATGACCTGCAAACGAACCGGCTCGAAGTGATCCATGTAACCGGCGATTTGCAAGCCCGGTCTTGCCACATCCTCCACAGTCAAATGGATGGCATCAAAATCCGTAGCTTTATATGCGATCTCAAGGTGAAATTCCTCTGCCAGCTTCTTCAAAGAAACACTGTAATTGTCCAATTTTACCGCCCCTCCCGTCTGTTTTTGTTTATTATACCTGCCCGATTAGGGAATATCAACCGGAATTTTAAAAATATCAAAAATTTTGTAAAAAAATGCTTGCTTTTTTCGCAAATCTCTGCTATCATATCTAAGCGCCTGTAAAGGGGCGCTTATGAAACGATTTATCTGCGGATAGGAGGTGCAATGAATGGCGAAGTGTGATTATTGTGGCAAGGGCGTTACCTTTGGTATTAAGGTTTCCCACTCCCACAGACGTTCCAACCGTACATGGAAGCCCAATGTCAAGCGGGTGAAGGCTGTTGTCAACGGAACTCCGTGCCATGTGTACGCTTGTACCAGATGCCTCCGTTCCAACAAGGTTGAGCGGGCTGTCTAATTCCCTGCCATATAAGCGGTGCTGTTTACAGCACCGCTTTTGTTTTATAATAAGTTAACCGGCATGCAAAAAAGCATGCCGGTTAATTTAATTCAAATGTTTGCGAATCAAATGAACCTTTTTTTCCGTACCCTTCAGCAACCGAACAATATTGCCGCGATGCATGAACACAGCAAATGCGCCAATAAAAATGCCACCGGCCATGACCCAGGGCTCACTGTAATGAAACACCCCAAAGCCCACTGCAAACATAACAGAACCCAAGATGCTTCCCAAAGAAACATACCGGGTAATTGCAAAGGTAATCACAAAGACAGAGAATATAATGACCGCGATTCTCCAGTCCAGCACCGCTGCCACAGAAAGGCCGCAGACGATGCCCTTCCCTCCCTTAAATCCAAGCAAGGCAGGAAAGTCATGGCCCAAGGAAACAGCCACAGCTGCCAGCATCGCGCCCTCAGCCGAATAACCAAAAGGTTTCAGCAGCGAGCCGCCCAAAAGGCAGGCCAAAACCGTCTTTACCGCATCAATGGCAAATACAAGCAGGGTATTCCAGCTTCCGTAACTGCGGAAAAAGTTTGTCATACCCGCATTGCCGCTGCCCCGGGTGCGCACATCTTCCTTGGCAAACATCAAGGAAATGCACACACTTCCGTTAAGATTACCCAACAGATAGGCGGTCAGCGCAGCAATTACAAATGAATACCACATTCCTTACTCCTCCTTATCGCCCCGCTGCCGAATTGTGATACGAACCGGTGTACCCTCCAATCCAAAAACCTCACGGATCTGATTTTCCAGATATCGTTGATAGGAAAAATGGAACAACCTTGCATCGTTGCAGAAAATCACAAAATGGGGAGGCTTGGTGCTTGCCTGTGTCATGTAGTATATCTTCAGCCGGCGACCCTTATCCGTAGGCGGCTGCACCCGGGAAGTCGCCTCCGCCAAAATACTGTTCAAAGCGCCGGTGGTAATTCTCTTTGTATTCTGGGCGTGAACATCCTGAATCACCTGATAAAGCTTGTCCACCCGCTGTCCGGTCAATGCAGAAAGGAAAACAACCGGCGCATAGGTCATATAGCTCAACCCGTCGCGAACTGCCAGCTCCTTATCACGCATGGTATTGGTCTGCTTATCCTCCACGGCATCCCACTTGTTTACAACAATAATCGCTGCTTTACCAGCTTCATGCACCAGGCCGGCAATCTTAGTATCCTGGTCGGTAACGCCGTCATTTGCATCCACCAGAATCAGGCAAACATCTGCCCGTTCAATGGCGCTGATGGTACGCATGTTGGAATATTTTTCAATGAGATCGTCCACCTTACTCTTGCGCCGCATACCGGCAGTATCAATAAAACAATATTTACCTGTTTCATTCTCAAAATAACTGTCAATGGCATCCCGGGTAGTACCGGCCACATTGGACACAATCACCCGCTCTTCCCCCAGAATCCGGTTCAAAAGGCTGGACTTGCCCACATTGGGCTTGCCCACAATGGCGACCTTAATAACCTCGTCTTCCTCCTCCTGCTCTTCCTCGGGAGGAAAGTGCTCTAAACACCAGTCCAGAAGATCGCCTGTGCCATGTCCGTGAATCGCAGAAACCTCAAACAGATCTCCAATTCCCAGCCCGTAAAATTCATAAACATCGGGATTGGTAGGACCCACGGAGTCGCATTTGTTCACCGCCAGGGCAACTGGCTTACCGGATTTACGCAGCATGGTAGCAACATCTTCATCCGCTGCGGTCACACCGCTGCGAACATCCACCACCATAACAACACAGTCTGCAAGCTCAATGCCGATTTCCGCCTGACGGCGCATAAACTTCAGCATATCGCTATCCGTACCCGGTTCAATACCGCCGGTATCCACAAGAGAAAACTGACGGCCACACCACTCGGAGTCACCGTAGATACGGTCACGGGTCACGCCGGGAATATCCTCAACGATAGAGGTGCGCTGACCGGTAAGCTTATTAAACAGCATGGATTTGCCCACATTGGGTCTACCAACAATAGCGACCAAAGGCTTAGCCATGATCATCACTCCTTTACTAAAAAGGCTTTGTATGTATTATGCCACAAACTTCCTGTTAAATCAATCAAAAAAAGGAAAAAGAGGAAGGCTAGAAGCCTTCCTCTGCGCTTTCGCTTTTCCTGCCTCAGTCAGCCTTGGCAGCCAGGACCTGACGGCCATTGTAATTGCCGCAAGCCTTGCAAGCTCTGTGGGGCATAACGGGTTCACCACACTTGGAGCAAACCGCTACGCTGGGAGCAGACAGCTTCCAGTTGGAGCCACGGCGCTTATCGCGGCGGGCCTTGGATACTTTACACTTAGGAACAGCCATGGTTGACACCTCCTTGGTCAAACTGCTTTTCGGGGCAGCATTCTTTGATGTTTTACTTCTCGAGAAGCTGCCGTAAAGCAGCAAAACGGGGATCGAGCTCCTTCTGGCAACTGCAGGGGCCGTCATTCAGGTTCTTGCCGCAACGGCAGCACAAACCTTTGCAGTCCTCACTGCACAGCAGTTTGGAATCCATATTCAGCACAAAAATTGTGCGAATAATATCCTCCAAATCGGCGCTGTCTCCCTCCAGAGGGAATACCCATTCGTCTTCGTTTTCTTCGTTGGACAGTTCCTTAACCAGAACTGCGTCAATGGCAAGCTTCACATCTGAAACAAAATCAGATGCGCAGCGATCGCAAGTGCCATGCAATGTGGTACTGATTTCGCCCTTCATTACCAAAACGCCCGCGGTATTGCGCACAGTACCGGAAGCTGTCCCCGGCTCTTTCACCGGGAAGCTGGTACCAAACCGAAGATCACTCAGATCCACGCTGGCGGTAAAAGGAATCGATGCGCCGGGGCAATCCATAATCTCAGATAGTCCCAGAAGCATAGTATCCCTCCCTCACAGTCATGCCCAATCATTATAGAGGATAATGCCCCATTTGTCAAACATTATTTTTACAAAAATCAAGTTTTTTTACTGCAACTTATCCCCCGGATTTGGTTCTAATTCCAGCTCCCGGGACATACTCTATGGTAAATCCTGCGGATAAGGAGGTTGGCTATGAGAAATCTTTATGCCGACATTGCAGCCAGAACCGGCGGCAACATTTATATTGGTGTGGTAGGCCCTGTACGCACAGGAAAATCCACATTAATCAAGCGAATCATGGAAACCGTGGTAATCCCCAACATTGATGACCCGTACCGCGCTCAGCGGGCAAAAGATGAACTTCCCCAAAGTGGCTCCGGCAAAACCATCATGACCAGTGAACCAAAATTTGTGCCGGAAGAAGCGGTGGAAATTTCCACAGACGGAACCGCAACCTTCCGTGTACGAATGATCGATTCCGTTGGTTATATGGTAAACGGAGCCGTTGGCGCAGAGGAAGACGGCGCTCCCAGAATGGTCAGCACACCATGGTACGATGAAGAAATTCCCATGACCGATGCAGCGGAATTGGGCACTAAAAAGGTTATGGAGGAGCATTGCACAATAGGTCTTGTAGTGACAACCGATGGTACCGTCACCGACATCCCCCGGGCGGATTATCAGGAAGCAGAAGGGCGCGCAATCCGGGATATGCAAAAAACAGGAAAGCCGTTTCTTGTGATCATCAATTCCACCAATCCGGAATCCGCTCCTGCCCAGGCCTTAAAAACTCAGCTGCAGGACACCTACGGTGTCCAGGCGGTTGCAGCAGACTGTCAGGCGCTGGACGAAGAAGCCATAGCGCAGCTGCTCCAACAGCTACTGTATGCCTTCCCGCTTCAGGAAATCCGCGTATTCTTCCCCCGTTGGATGGATTCTCTGGAAAATGATCATCCCGTAAAATCTGCGTTGTATGAAGCGTTGCTCCAACGGGCAAACGAAATTTCCACCCTTGCCCAGGCTGAAACTTCTCTGAATCATATCGGGGAGCTGGAATCGGTAATGGACTTCTCCATACGAAGCATCGATCCGGGTTCCGGCTGTGTTACTTGCTCTTTAACATTCCCGGAAACCCTGTTCTATGAGATCCTAAGCAGCAAGGCGGGTGTTCCCATCGAATCTGACAGCCAGCTTATTACGCTGTTATCCGAAATGTCAGCCATCAAGAGATCTTACGACAAAATTGCTGATGCCCTGGCATCCGTAAATGCCACCGGCTATGGCATTGTCATGCCATTGGCCGAAGAAATGGTCCTGGAGCCACCGGAAATTGTAAGAAAAGGCGGCGCATTCGGTGTCAAGCTAAAAGCCAGCGCTCCCTCCGTTCACATGATTAAAGTCAATATCGACACAGAAATCAGCCCAATGGTTGGAGACGAAAAGCAATCCCGGGATCTGATCTCCTATCTTTCGGGGGAATCTCCGGAAAAGCTTTGGCAAAGCAATCTGTTTGGCAAATCCGTGTACGAATTAATTCGGGAAGGGATCACCTCCAAACTCCTGCAGACCCCGGAGGATGTTCGAACCAAATTCCAGGGCACATTAGCCCGAATCATAAACGAAGGCGCTTCCGGTCTTATTACACTAATCCTATAATTTGTTATCCCTGCCGTGATGGCAGGGATATTTTTTGTTCGTATGCTTTACCCCGTTTAAAATCTGTGGTATATTAATATAAATAATCATTATTTGGAGATCAACATGAAATTACCGCAATATAAAAATGTACGATGGAACTACCCTCTTCTTTCCTTTCTGTTACCCTTGTTCGGCATGCTATGCCTTATGTTGGTTGGCCGCTATGAACCTTTCGGCAACAACCGGTCCATGCTGTACTCGGATATGTACCACCAGTACTACCCGTTTTTTCTGGATTTTCGCAGATCCATTCTCTCCGGCGAAGGCTTGCTCTACAACTGGAGCATCGGTATGGGTGTGGATTACCTGGGCTTAATCTCCTATTACCTGGCATCTCCCTTAAATCTGCTCAGTGTTCTTGTGCCCGAAAGTCTGATGCTGGAATATTTCTCTTTACTGATGCCCCTTAAGCTTGGTTTCGCTTCCCTTTTCTTTGCAATCTTTTTGAAAAGGATTTTTAACAAGAATGACCTTTCCATTGTTCTCTTCGGTTCTTTCTATGCCCTATGTGCCTGGGCTACGGGCTATCAATGGAATGTAATGTGGCTGGACACCTTTGCCCTGCTTCCTCTTGTGGCGCTGGGAACCATCCGTCTTCTTCGCGATAAAAAGGTAGTTCTTTACACCGTCACCCTATTTCTTTCTATTTTCAGCAATTATTATATTGGATTTTTTACCTGTATTTTTGTTCTCTTAATTTTCATCTGCTATGAAATCTGCCGTTTCCGCAGTGTCAAACATCTGTTTCTTGATCTGCTGAGAATTGCTCTGTTCTCACTTCTGGCCATTGGCATGACGGCCGTTTTGGAGCTTCCCGCGCTGGCCGCACTGCAGAACACCCAATCCAGTGTCAACAAATATCCCACCGGTTTCAAGCTGAATATCGCGAATAAGAACACCTGGCAGGGACTTCTGGATGCTATGCGGCAAGTAGCCGGACAAATGGCCGGTGGCCATACACCCTCCTTTAAAGAGGGTCTTCCTAATCTGTACTGCGGCGTTGGAACAGTTATGCTTTCAGCCCTATATCTCACCAATTCCAAGATAAAGATTCGCGATAAAGTTTGCAGCTGCTTTCTACTGCTGTTCTTTGTTGTCAGCTTTATTCTCCGGCAACTGGACTATATCTGGCACGGTTTTCATTTCACCAATATGATCCCTTACAGATTCAGTTTCCTCTACAGCTTCGTGCTTTTGTATATGGCATACAGTGCCTACCTGCATCGCCGCTATTGGAAACTTTGGCAAGTGATCCTTTCCGGTATTTTGGCAATCTGCGTCTTCCTCTGTTCTGACAGCCGTACAGACCCAGTATTCCTACTTTATAACATCACTTTTCTTGTATTTTATTTCTGTGTTTTCCTTTACCCGCTTCTGCTGAAAAAGCCAAAGATGGACAACGATGCAGAAATCGTTAATCAATTTAAAAACGAACTTTCTCAGCGAAGGAGCTTTACCTCCCTGGCCCTTGCCGGCGTGATGCTCATGGAACTGGCTATGACTCTGGTTAATTTCGGTGTTAAATTCCCTTATACGGGAATCTCCAATTACCCCAAAGGCACCGTTAATTCCAGCGCCATATTCAGCCATATGGAGGACCTGGAGGCCGATACGGTCTTTTACCGTGCAGAAGTTACCCACTCCCAAACTTTAAACGACGGCGCTCTGAATGGCTACAACGGCATTTCCACCTTTACCAGTTCCGCCAATGTTAAAGTCACAGAATTCATGAAAGCCCTGGGATATGGCGCAAAAAACACCTATAATCGCTATTTGTTTGAAGAAAGCTCTCCCGTAGCAAACTTGTTCCTGAACCTGAAATATATGATTGAACGGGACGGGCAGGTGGAAAACAATCCCTATTTTGACGATATTTACCAAAGCGGTTCTGTTCACCTGCTGAAAAACAACACCTATCTTCCTCTGGGCTTCCTGGTGGATTCTCAGCTTGCTGATGTTGATTTTAAAGCCTATGGAGATCCCTTCATGTTGCAAAACAGGGTTTTGAATGCAGCAACCGACACAGATATCACCGCCTTTAACAAAATTGCAGCAGAAAATCTGGAAATCACCGGGCAGGATGTTGAAATTAAAACCACCACCGGTTCCGGCTATGCATCCTACGAAGCAACGGCAAATGCAGGCAGCGTGATTTACAATTACACCGCTGACAGAAGCGGCTTGATGTGCATTTATTTGAATCTGCCTAAGAAAAACAAGATTCAAGTCAGCTGCAATGGTGCAACTCTTTATAACGAAACCTACAGCCTTCCCCAAAGCTTCAGCGTATGCCAAGTCAATCCCGGCGACATTGTTCAGATTAAACTCAGCTGTAAGGCAAATGAACAAGGCAACACCACCGTGACAGGCGCTATCCTGGATGAATCTGTTTTCCGTAACGCCTACAACATTCTGTCCCAATCTGTCTGGGAACTGACCTCTTTCCGTTCCACCCGTGTGGAAGGAACGGTCAATAGTCAAAAAGACGGTCTTCTATATACCTCCATTCCTGAAAACGGAAATTGGAATGTCTATGTTGACGGAGAAAAAACAGAAACCGTTTTAATTGGAGATGCCATGATTGCAGTTCCCCTGTCCGCTGGAGAACATGTTGTTACCTTCCAATATGAAAACCAGGCTTTCTCCCTTGGCTGGAAGATCAGTCTCCTATGCGCCGCTGTTTTCCTGACATTCGCACTCACAGTTTATCAACCCAAAGGAAAAAAAGGGGAATATGAAGTATAACAAAGGCGTGCATCTTTTGATGCACGCCTTTGTCTTATTTAACAGTATCAAATGCCTTGAGCCATTCGTTTTTAATTAATGTATGTCCTGCAGCTGTAGGATGTACACCATCACTCAGCCAATAATCATTTATGGGCAAGGAAGCATAAGCCTTATCAAGCACTTCCTGCAAAGGTACAAACACCAAATTATGCTTTTTAGCAATTTTCTTAGCTGCCGCTGCTCGCAAAGAAACCTCAGTACTGAAATAATCCCAACGATCAGGATGTTCATCGGTAGACGCAGTGGCGCTACCAGGCAAAGTAAAAGGTTCCATAATCATGATCTTGATATCCGGAAGTGCTTGCTTCACCTCAGAAATCAGCATATCATAAATCATTTCAAACTTCACAGTATCCACGCCATTCTGGCTGCCATATTCGTGCCAGACATCATTCACGCCAATCAAAATACTCATGAAGTCAGGCTTCAGATTAATAATGTCCATTTTGATCCGAGCATACAGATCTACAATACGATTGCCGCCAATTCCGCGATTTATGGTTTCGTATTGGCCAGGCTCATTTAAGAAAAGATCGCCGCGAACCATAAAAGCATAACCGGTGCCATGGTTATAAAAAGATTCTCTGATTCTGCTGCAATCGGTAATGGAATCGCCTTGAAATAAAATCTTTTTCATATATAAATCCTCCTTGCGTATTCTACCCACATTATATCCCTTCAGAATTATTTGTCAATCATTATAATAAATATAAACCAATTATGTTGTGTAGTAAAACCAGGAAAAAGCCCCCTACTTTTGTAGGAGGCTTTCTTTGTGTTTGCGTTACCTATTTTCACGAGGAGCGATGCGAGCGCTGCCAGTGGCAGATACAGCGAGATGAGCGAGTGGCAGCGGTCGATATAATCGAGGATCAGCGTAAGCCCGAAGATTTTATCGGGCACCGCAACAGGACAGTCACCCGGCAACTATCGTCGGCGTACATTATCTAAC
>JAZRBJ010000092.1:0-25151 GCA_045635065.1 Faecousia sp.
CTCCTAATTTGTACAAATGGATAATTCACGGGATCATGCGGAATGAGAAATGACAAATGAAAATTGCGGGATCAACCAAAGACAACCAAATTCCAATCGTCGCCATCGGCGACCCCGCAATTCTTCATGTTTCATTTTTCATTACTTGTCCTGCAGGCAGGCAATACCGGGCAGTTCCAGGCCTTCCAGGAATTCCAGGGAAGCGCCGCCGCCGGTGGAGATGTGGGTGATCTGGCTTGCGAAGCCCAGCTGCTCGCAAGCAGCAGCGCTGTCGCCGCCGCCAACGATGGTCACAGCATCGCTGTCAGCCAGAGCCTGTGCCACAGCAATGGTGCCCTTAGCCAGGGTGGGGTTCTCAAACACGCCCATGGGACCGTTCCAAACCACGGTCTTGGCGGCCTTGGCAGCGGCTGCGAATTCAGCGCATGCTTTGGGGCCGATATCCAGACCCATCTGGTCAGCGGGGATTGCGGTGCAATCCACATAGTCCACGGGAATCTCAGCATCAATGGGGGAGGGGAAAGCGGGGGAAACAGCAGTGTCCACAGGCAGCAGCAGCTTTACGCCCTTTGCTTCAGCCTTGGCCAGCATTTCCTTGCAGTAGACCAGCTTCTCGTTGTCCACCAGGGACTTGCCCACGGTGTAGACCTGGGCAGCCAGGAAGGTGTAAGCCATACCGCCGCCGATAATCAGGGTGTCTACCTTTTCCAGCAGGTTGTTGATAACATTCAGCTTATCGGAAACCTTGGCGCCGCCCAGAATGGCAACGAAGGGACGCTCGGGGTTAGCCAGAGCCTTGCCCATGATGGAAACTTCCTTTTCCACCAGGTAGCCGCAAACGGCGGGCAGATAGTCAGCCACACCTGCGGTGGAGGAGTGAGCACGGTGCGCAGTGCCGAAGGCATCGTTGACAAAAATGTCAGCCAGGTCAGCCAGAGCCTTGCTCAGCTCAGGATCGTTTTTGGTTTCGCCCTTTATGTAACGGGTGTTCTCCAGCAGCATGACATCGCCGTCTTTCAGAGCGGCAGCCTTAGCCTTGGAGTCCTCGCCTGCAACATCGGCAGCCATGATGACTTCCTTGCCCAGCAGCTCGCTGATGCGGTCAGCCACGATCTTCAGGCTCAGTTCGGGCTTCCACTCACCCTTGGGCTTGCCCATGTGGGAGCAGAGGATAACCTTGGCACCCTTGTCCACCAGATACTTGATGGTGGGCATAGCAGCCACGATACGCTTGTCGGAAGTGATCTTGCCTTCCTTGGTGGGAACATTGAAGTCACAGCGGCACAGAACGCGCTTGCCGGCTACTTCAATATCTTCAATAGACTTCTTGTTGTAGTTCATTTTATACTCCTCCATATCTATGGTTGATTACACATTTTGCCATGGTCCAGAAGACCCGGGAATTCCAGCTGCCGCAGAGCCTCGAATATGGTAATGGCAACGGCGTTGCTGAGATTCAGACTTCTGGCTTCCTGCCGAATGGGGATGCGCACACAGCTTTCCCGATGTTCTTCCAGAAAATCCTCGGGTAACCCCTTGGTTTCCTTGCCGAAGAGCAGATAACACCCGTCCTGGAAATTTGCCTGGGTGTAGCTTCGGGGGGCTTTGGTGGTCAGACACCATAGCTGCTTTACCTCATTGCGGGCAAAAAAATCCTCCAGGTCCTCATATACCTGCACATCCAGAAGATGCCAGTAATCCAGACCTGCCCGGCGAACAGCCTTTTCTGAAATGTCAAAGCCCAGAGGCTTAATCAGATGCAGCTTAGCGCCGGTGGCGGCGCAGGTACGGGCAATGTTGCCGCAGTTTTGGGGGATCTCCGGCTGGTGCAGCACGATATTCAGCATAGCCTTCACCTCAAATCTGCCTTGCCGGGGAGCCCCATGGCGTCAGCTTCATTATTGTATTGCATAACCTTCATAAAATCAACCCAAAAATTCGGAAATTTTCAACTTTTTTTACTTGTTAACATAATAAAACTGCCAACTAAGGGAAGTTTTGTGTAAAACGAGGGAATTTTGAGGAGGAATCCTTGTTGCAACCCATGCTTTTCCATGCTATTATGGTATAAAACAGAGGGAAAAGGGGACACAAGCCATGAAAAAGTTTGGAAAAGTTGCAGCTGTAATGCTTGCAGCCTTGATGCTGGCAGGCTGTATGCTATCGGAAACCGGAACCCAGACTGTACAAACAACGACATTGGAAGCAGAGGGCACCGCAGCGGCTGTAACAGAGGGGATGACTCAGCCCATAACAGAGGCAACCACACAGCCCAAGGAAAAGCGTCTGGTGGTCATAGACCCCGGGCATCAGGCCAGGGGCAATTCGGAAAAAGAACCCAACGGGCCCGGTTCTGATGTGCTGAAGGCTAAGGTCTCCTCCGGCGCCACAGGGCGTTTTACAGGCATTCCGGAGTATGAGCTGAATCTGGCGGTTTCCTTCATGTTAAAGGAAATCCTGGAAGCGCGGGGCTATGAGGTGGTGATGGTGCGTACCACCCACGATGTCAATATCAGCAATGCAGAACGCTCTCAAATGGCAAATGAATTAAATGCGGATATCTTTGTGCGAATTCATGCCAACGATGATACAGATAGCAGCACTAACGGAATTCTGACGATTTGCCAAACTAGGAAAAATCCCTATAACAGCGACCTGCATGAAAAGAGTTATCTGCTGTCCCAGCTGGTATTAGAGGGTATGGTGGCAACAACCGGCGCAAATAAACGATATGTTTGGGAAACGGACACTATGACCGGTATCAATTGGTGCCGGGTGCCGGTGACCATTGTGGAAATGGGCTTTATGTCCAACGAAACCGAAGATTGGAATTTGGCTACGGAGGAATATCGATGGCTGGTGGCGGAGGGCATTGCAAAGGGCATTGATGCGTATTTTTCTCAGATATCCGGCGGTTGACTTTTGTGTAAAAATATGAAATAATATTAAGGTTAAATCTTGAAATAAGAGGAATTTTGTATGCTTCAATCCAGAACACATAATTGCGGCGAGCTGCGGCTTGCTGATGCAGGAAAGGCCGTGACCTTAGTTGGTTGGCTGGAAAACATCCGCGAGGTTGGCTCTAATTTTGCCTTCCTGGTGCTGCGGGATTACTATGGCGTTACCCAGGTCGTGGTGGAAACCGAGGAAATCATGCGGCAGGTCAAGGGTATTAATAAGGAATCTACCATCTCCGTTACCGGCGTGGTTCGTGAGCGTGAGAGCAAGAATGCGAAAATGCCCACCGGTGAAATTGAGGTCGTGCCTCAGAGCATTAAGGTGCTGGGTAAGTGCCGCCATAATCAGCTGCCCTTTGAAATTAATAAGTCCCGGGACGCGGATGAGAACACCCGCTTGAAGTATCGCTATCTGGACTTGCGCAATCCCGCAGTCAAGAGCAATATTATTCTGCGCTGTCAGGTGGTGGCGGAGCTGCGCCGGCTGATGACGGAGAAGGGTTTCCTGGAAATTACCACTCCCATTCTTACCGCTTCTTCTCCCGAGGGCGCCCGTGATTATCTGGTGCCTGCCCGTAACCATCCCGGCAAGTTCTACGCGCTGCCCCAGGCTCCCCAGCAGTTCAAGCAGCTGCTGATGACCTCCGGCTTCGATAAGTATTTCCAGATTGCTCCCTGTTTCCGGGATGAGGATGCCCGCGCAGACCGTACTCCCGGTGAGTTCTATCAGCTGGATATGGAAATGGCCTTTGCTACTCAGGAGGACGTGCTGTCCACCCTGGAGGATGTGCTGGTGCCTGTATTCCGGAAATTCGGTAAGTACAGCCGTATTTCCTCTGCGCCCTTCCGCCATATTCCTTTCAATGAGTCTATGGAGCGCTACGGCTCCGATAAGCCCGACCTGCGTATTGACCTGGAGGTGCAGGACATTACCGCTGAGGTTCAGGGCTGCGGCTTCGGTCCTTTTGAGGGCGCTACCGTTAAGGCAGTTGTAGTGGATGATTTCACCCAGGCCAGAAAGTGGATCGACAAGCTGTTGGTGGATGTGGAAGTCCAGACCGGCAACAAGGCCTGCTGGGTGAAGATGGACGAGAACGGTGAGCTTACCGGCGGCGTTTCCAAGTTCCTGGCAGAGTGTAAGGATGCTCTTGCCGCAAAGCTGAATCTAAAGCCCGGCAGCTTCGTTTGTATGGCAGCAGGCAAGAAGACCGTTGCGCAGAAGACTGCCGGCGTGATCCGTACCATGCTGGGCAAGCGCGTACCCGGTCATTTCGATGAGGAACAGTATGCAATTTGCTGGATTGTGGATTTCCCCATGTATGAAATGGGCGAGGAGTCCGGCGAACTGGAGTTCTGCCACAACCCCTTCTCCATGCCCCAGGGCGGTATGGAAGCCCTGCTGGCAGCTGAGGGTAATACGGAAAAACTGTTGGCAATCAACGCCAATCAGTATGATCTGGTGGTCAACGGCTACGAAAGCGCCTCCGGTGCTGTGCGTAACCATGACCCCGAGATTATGGTCAAGGCTTTCCAGATGGTAGGTTTGGGCGAAGAGGATGTAAAGGCCAAATTCCCCGCTATGTACAATGCCTTCACCTACGGTGCACCTCCCCATGCCGGTGCTGCTCCCGGTGTTGACCGTTTGATCATGCTGCTCACCGGTGAGGAGTCCATCCGGGAAGTAATCACCTTCCCCATGAACAAAAATGCCCAGGATCTGATGATGGATGCCCCCACCACTGTTTCCCAGAAGCAGCTGGACGATGTGCATATTGCCATCAACATTAAGGAATAAAGAAAGAACGCATCCGTCGATGGACGGATGCGTTCTTTTATAACTTAAAATTTGCCGCCGCCGATGTGGCGGGAACCACCGGAGCTGCCGGAGGTGTTGTTGGTTTGAATTTTCACCCGGGTCACATTGCGATAAAGGAACAGATCGCTAGCGTGGGTTACCTGCATGCTGCCGGGCTTGGTGTATTCCCCGGCACCCTGTTTTTGCCGGACAGATTTCAGACGGCTGGCCATAATACAGGTCACGATGAGCGCAATGACAAGACCGACACCCAGACAGATAAGCAGTGTTTCCAGGGCGGGGAAGGGAAAACCGTTGAGGTGGCCATCTATGTAATAATCACATTCCCGGGCAAAAGTCAGGAAGGCTTCTTCATAATCGCCGTCACTTAAGTCATCCACGATCTCATCACAGATGCTGTCAATGGCATCATCGTCAATGGCATCACCCACCATGCCGTTGGAAAGAATGCGGCATTCTCTTTCTGCCATGCAGACCAGCAGCAATGCGCCGTCCTTGCCGGTGCCGGTGCCGATGCCGTTGCTGTCATAATAGTTTTCTGCATAGGAATCCGCAGTGAAGCCACTGATAAAGTTCACAGTGACGATCACGATATCCACATTGAATTTCGCGCTGATTTCGTCCAGGGTTTTTTCTACCCGATTTTTCTCGGCAGAGGAAAGAAGATTGGCCCGGTCATCCAATCGGGAAGTAGCGGCCAGGGTCGTAAAGGGGAGGATGCTCACTGCCAGAAGCAGGCACAGAAGCCAGGCAAACAGTCTGTTTTTCATTTGCCCACCTCCTTACAAATACCATGCCAGCCAGGACAGAGCAAAGCTTGCGCCGCCGATGGCAGCGGTCAAGCCCAAGAGCCAGCGACAGAAGGCACCCTTGTCCAGGGGCAGATCACCGGCAATTTTACCGGTTTGCCCGTTGACTGCAAAGGTAAATTGTTTGCCTTTGTATCGGGTGTTGAGAAGCCAAACGGGATATAAAGCGTATTTGGTACTTGCGTTTTGCAGCTGAATATTGGCGCTGACGGGAATCACCGTGGCATAGCCCGTGACGGTGGAGGCGAAGGCGCTTTCCGTGCTTTGGCGGATACGCTGGTTGGCCCGCACAATGCTTGCCTGGGAGTCCACATCATATTTGTCTGCAAAGAATCCGGAGAGATAGGCGGTGCCAAAGTCCACAGCCTGAGAGAAATCATAGGGTTCTATGGACTCCATGAGCGCGTCCTCCATTTTGGAGGAGCCGTCCACCGGCACCTGGGAAAAACCGATGAAACCACGCCGGATCACCCTGTAATGGCGGGTTTCCATATACCGGTAATCACCGGAGGACCAAACCCGAACTCTGGTGGTCTTGTAGTGAATATGGGCCTGGGCATCGGCATCAAAAAGCCAAACCGGCACATACAGACCTTTGACTTCTTCCATGTGGTTTTCGTCCTTGAACACCTTGGGAAGCAACCGTTTGCCCTGGTAGTGCTGCTTCAGAATATTTATCGCGGCACGCTTATCCACCTGGAAGGGGATCACATAGTCCGGTTTCAAATTGCCGGAAAGCTGCCCGGTCATAATTACCGGATTGTCGCAAAAGGGGCAGGAAGTGGCAGCGGTAGTGGCATCTGTGATGATTTCACCGCCGCAGGTTTTGCAGGTATATTGGCGAAGATCCCGGGATTCAGCATCCTGCCATTGGCTGCCTGCCTGTGTGTCCCAGGTCATATTGTCTTCGGGGGTATCCTGCAGCTCCTTTTGGTATGCCTGCAGGGCCTCGGCTTCCAATTCCGTGTTACAGAACGGACATTTCATTTTCTGCGCGGTGGGGTCGAATTGAATGCCGCCGTCACAGTTGGGGCATTTATACAGCTGTAGAGTTTCCAAAATTACACCCCCTTGGGGTAGAATCTATTTTGAAATCAGAAAGGCTTGCCACATTCGGGGCAGAATTTGGGGGTCTTGCCGCCGGGCTCCGGCTCCCAACCGCAGTTGGCGCACTTGGAGGGCTTCCTGGCGCCACACTCGGGGCAGAATTTGCCCTGATTGACGGAGCCGCAGCTGCATTTCCAGCTGTTGGCGGGGGCGGCCTGTTGCGCTTGTTTGGCACCCATGTTATAGAATTGCTGGGCAGCCTGGAAGCCACCGGCCATGTTTTCGGCCATGCCCATACCCATAAAACCGGTTACCGCGCCGGCTTCGTTGCCTGCGGCGGTTTCCATGGCGTTGGCGCTGGCGGCGGTCATACGGCCAGCCATCATGAAGGCGTTGCTGCCCATGGTGGCGGCATCTTCCATGTCCTGAATCTTCTTCATGTCCTCCTCGTTAAGGGTGATGGGATTCAGGGCAATCTTTTCCACCCGGATACCTCTGGATTCCTGCCACTCCTGCAGCAGAGCCTGGTTCATGGCCTGCTTCAGCTCGTTAACCTTACCGGGCAGCTGGGCGGGGCGCAGTTCCATCTCTGCCAAAGCGCCAAAGGCGGGCTGCAAAGCGGAAATAAATTCGGTCTTCAGCTGGGTGTCGATTTGATCTCGGGTAAAGGGCTGCTCCACATTGCCACAGACCTTGGTGTAGAATACCATGGGGTCGCTGATGACATAGGAATATATACCGTTGCAGCGCACATTTACCGTGCGGCTCATGCCGATGCGACGGTTGGTGACCTCAAAGATAATGGGGCTGGGTGTGCCGAAACGGTTGTTCATGATCTCTTTGGTGTTAAAGTAGTACACCCGCTGATCCTTACCGGTGTCACCGCCGTAAGTAAATCGCTTGCCAATGGTAAGGAAGGTTTGCTTCAGACTCTGACCGAAAGACCCGGTGAACAGGGACGGCTCAGTGGAGGTGTCATAAGTATATTCGCCGGGTTCGGCGCAGATGTCCACGACCTTGCCCTGTTCCACAATGATCATGCACTGACCGTCTGCCACGGCAATGCCGGAGCCGTTGGAAATGATGTTGTCTGTGCCATTATTGGCGCTTCTGCCGGAGGTCCGCTTTTGGCCCTTGACCACCAGAGTGTCCATATTCAGGGAATCGCAGTAGAAAAATTCCTTCCACTGATCCGCCATCACGCTGCCAACGGCACGAAAGCCTGCTTTAATAAGTCCCATACTGAAAGACTCCCTTCTGTGAAATTGGGGATTTGCTTAATAAAATAATTATAGCATATATTTTTAAAAAATCTATTAATAAAATTCGGCGGAGGATTCTAAATGAAATCCTCCGCCTTTTTTAGACTGTATGATTACAGCCCGGGGGTATTACTGCATGCCCTGCTCGTAAGCCTCGATCATCTTCTTGACCATCTGGCCGCCCACGCTGCCGGCCTCACGGCTGGTCAGGTGACCGTTGTAGCCGTTGGTCAGGTTGACACCGACCTCGGAAGCTGCCTGCATCTTGAACTTGTCCATAGCTTCACGGGCCTGGGGGATGTTGATCTGATTGTTGTTCTTCATAATTCTCTCTCCTTTTTACCTTCTTTGGAAAGTCGGCGCTTTCCAAAGAAAGCACTTTTCTTTCCGCAAGCATATTTTTACCCTGTTTCCTTTGAATATGACTGTTTCTTTTCGGAAAAACACGCAAAATCTGGAAAGCAATTATGGCCTCAGGCAAATGCCAAAAATAGACAGCGACATTTGATTTTTTTAAATTAAGAATTATAATTTAATAAAGCAAAACAATGAAGGCATAGGGGGGACAAAAAATGAAACTGGTTATTTCTGATCCTGTTGTGGTAGCGGCTGGGCCGGAAAGCGCAAAAACCGGCTGGGGCGTGTATCAATTCCCGGATATTGTACGACTTAGCGACGGGCGGCTGATGATCACCTTTGCTGACAGCAGCGATACCATTGATGCTTACGGCGCGGAGCGGGGCTGCTATGTTTCCTCCAATGAAGGTAAGACATGGGAAAAGGCCAATGAACGGGCCTTGGATATCCTGCGTGGCATTTTACTGGACAACGGAGACCGTATTCAGTTTATTGAGCAGGATTCTATTGTGATTACGGAGGATATGGAATTGCCGCCCGTGGTGGGAAAGCGGGGCAGCGTTCCTATCACCGGGCAGACCAGATGCCGGAAACGATCTGCGGGCAAAACTGGATTCTTCGCAGGGTCAGCGCTCAATATCCGGAGGGGAAAGACGAAATTGTCCTTATTGATTGGCCGGATCAGCTGATAACAAGCGGCTCGGGCATTGTCGTTCCACCCATGCCCTGGGGCAGGCTGCGGCTGGATGGGGATGGCGTCCTGTGGATGCCTACCTACAATATGGGTATCGATCCCCAGAATGGAGAATTCAGCCCCTATTATAACAATTACTTGCTGCGCTCTCAGGACAGGGGAAAAACCTGGCAGATGGTAAATCAGCTGATCTACCGCCCGGAGGAGCATTTGGATGATTTCCTGGCTTATGACCGGGAAGGTTATAACGAAAACAACATTGCTTTTGCACCGGACGGCTCTTATATCCGTCTGGTACGCAGTGACGGCGGTGACAACAGCCGGGTAAAGGGAACCATGTATCTTGTGCGGTCAACGGACAAGGGCATGACCTGGGGCGAGCCTATTGCCTTTGATGACCGGGGAGTATGGCCCCAGCTGCTTGTGGTGAAGTGCGGTGTGACCCTGGCCACCTATGGCCGTCCCGGATTCTTTATCCGGGCGACGGAGGACCCTGCCTGCTTGCAGTGGGAGGAGCGCATCCGTCTGGTGGAGGATGGTACAAAGAAGTACATGTCAAGCTGCAGTTATTCTGATTTGATTGCTCTGGATGATCGCACAGCGGGTTTGGTCTACACAGACTTTACCGTGAAGGATGAAGCCGGTATTGCCAGAAAAACAGTTCTCTTCCGCACCGTCCGGGTGGAAGAATAACCGGACAGGCGCAAAAGCTGATTATATATGGTGAGGATATATTATTATAATGAGGTGATTCCATGTATGCGGTAACAATAGGAAATGATGGCCGCCTGTGCTGGGCGGAAGCGGCTGATCCTGCAATCAAGGATGATGAGGTGCTGGTGCAGGTCCATGCTGCGGCGCTGAACCGGGCAGACTTGCTGCAAAGAGCGGGTCAGTATCCGCCACCTCCCGGCTGGCCGGACCGGTTTGGTCTGGAAGCTGCCGGCGTGATTGCTGCTGTGGGTAAGGATGTGGAAAAAGAGGGTCGCTGGCATGTGGGTGACGAGGTTTGCGTGTTGCTGGGAAGCGGCGGCTATGCGGAGTATGTGGCGGTTCCGGAGGGACTGCTCATGCCCATTCCTAAGGGTCTTTCCATGGAGGAAGCAGCTGCCCTGCCGGAGGTTTATGGTGCAGCCTACCTGTTTTTGTTCCTGGAGGGCAATTTGAAAGCGGGAGATACTGTGCTGATCCAGGCCGGCGCCAGCGGGCTGGCCAGTGTGGCCATTCCCATGGCCAAGAGCTTTGGCGCCCGGGTGATCACCACTGTCCGTTACGATAATTTGGTGGATGCCATTGCCCATTTGAAGGCAGATCGGGTGGTCAATACTTCCCGGGAGTCTTTGGCAGATGTGATGCGTCAGGAGCTGGAGGCGGGTCATGGCGTGGACATTACCATTGACTGCCTTGGCGGTGATGAAGTAGGTCAATGCCTGCCCTATATGAACCTTGACGGACGGTGGATTATGATCGCCACCCTGGCTTCTGATTTTACCCAGGTGAATATGCGCAGCATGTATGCCCGTCGCACCCGGCTCATCGGCACCAATCTGCGCAGCCGTACACCGGCACAGAAGAAAAAGCTGCTGACAGATATGGTTGAAATTCTGTGGCCTAAGGTGGAAAGTGGCGAAATTCGTCCCACCATCTGCACAGTATTCCCCATTCAGGAGGCAGAAGAGGCGCAGGCAATGATGGCATCCGGCCAAAATGTTGGTAAGATCGTTTTGAAGGTTAAATAAATGAAGAATCATCCCATGCGTGCATGGGATGATTCTTTATTGACCGTTATTGGATTTGTCCATGGTTTTCAGCACCCACAGCTGCAGGGGTACGGCGCAGAGGAAGGTCAGAAGATCTGCTGCGGATTGGGCCATTTGTACGCCCAGAACCCCCAGAAGGCGGGGGAGGATCAGCACAATGGGAATGAAAAACAGACCTTGCCGGGCCACCGCCAGGAAAGTGGCGGGAACCGTTCTGCCGGTGGATTGCTGTAGCATGCTGCTGGAAACCACCCAGGCTTGCAATGGAAAGGTAATACATTGAAAACGCAAAGCCCTTGCGCCCCAGACGATGACATCCGGATCATCCCGGAATAGGGCAATGAGATCTTCTGCGAAAATAAAGCCTGCCAATGCAGTTACTGCCAGAACGGCAGTGGCCACCTTGACGCAGAACCAGAAGCCTTTTCTTACCCGATGATATAGCTTTGCGCCATAGTTGAAGCCGCATACCGGCTGGAAGCCTTGGCCAAAGCCCAGCATAGCAGAAGCACCGAACATGGTGATGCGTTGAACAACGCCCATGGCGGCAATGGCGGCGGTAGCGCTGTCGCCGATGTTGCGCAGGCTGTGGTTCAGACAAATGGTGGCAAGGGAGGCTAAACTTTGCCGCGCCAGACTGGGCAGGCCACCTTTGACGATCATTTTATAATAGAACCAGCGAATGCGGATATTCCGCAACCGGATTCGCAGATTACCGCCCCGGCTGCAGCCGATGAGCAGGAGGCAGAAGCTAACAAACTGGCTGATAATGGTAGCCCAGCCGGCACCGGCAACGCCCATATCCAGAGTGATGATAAATATGGGGTCCAGAATAATGTTCAGTACCGCGCCGCAGGTGGTTCCAATCATGGCATAGGTTGCACCACCCTGGAAACGCAGCTGGTTATTGAGAACCATGGAGGCAGTCATCCAGGGAGCGCCCAGCAGAATCACGCCCAGATAGGACTTGGTGTGGGGGAGAATATCCGTTGTAGAGCCTAATAAAAAGGCAAGGGGTTCCAGAAAGATCTGTCCCAGAATACAAATGATTGCACCGACTCCCAAGGCAGAGAAAAAACCGGTGGCAGCCATGCAGGATGCTTCTTCATAGCGTTTTGCGCCAAGCATACGGGAAATGTAGTTGCCACTGCCTTGTCCAAAGAAGAAACCCACAGCCTGAATAATGGCCATCATGGAAAATACGACGCCTACCGCACCGGTGGCGGCGTTGTCTTTGAGCATACCTACAAAGAAGGTATCTGCCATGTTGTAGAAGGAGGTTACCAGCATGCTGATAATACAGGGGATTGCCAGCTTGCTGATCAGCTTCTCTACAGGCGGCTGGGTCATTTGTATGTATTTTTGTTCCTGAGGATCCATAGATATTCCTTCTTTCTCAATCTGGTTTTATTATACAGCGGTTTTGTGGGAAAAGAAAGGGATTTTTGAGAAAAAAGCTACTTTTTCTGTTCATAATTAATTCACTTGACACAGGTGGACAAACCTGTTATAATGCCTTGCGTAGAGGGAGTAGTCGGCGCGAGATGTCGCGGGATTGGATCAACATGATGAAGAATTTTCTTCTGGTCCACTCTGAAATGACGAGACTTGGCAACCGGCGCTGCTTCTCTGGCTTTCGCGTCGGTGCGACACGGAGGTCTTTTTTTATGGATTTTTTCCAGGCTATGGTGCTGGCTGTTGGTCTTAGTATGGATGCCTTTGCGGTTTCGATCTGTAAGGGATTGTCCATGAAAAAGGCGACCTTAAAAAGCAGCTTAATATGCGGCAGTTGGTTTGGCAGCTTCCAGGCGCTGATGCCGGCAATCGGTTTCTTTTTGGGCAGGCTTTTTGCCCAGGCTATTACAGATTTTGACCATTGGGTAGCATTCCTGCTATTGGGCTATATCGGCTTCAATATGCTGCGGGAGGCTTTCTCCAAGGAAGAATGCTGCCAGGAAAACGGCGCAGACCTGTCTGTAAAGACCATGTTCGTTATGGCGGTTGCCACCAGTGTGGATGCCATGGCGGCGGGAATCAGCCTTGCCATGGACAATGCGCCCATTGTGCTGAATGTGGTTTGCATTGGCGTGTTTACCTTTGCCCTTTCCGCTGCGGGTGTAAAAATCGGCAATGTGTTCGGTAGCCGGTTTGAAAAGAAAGCCCAGCTGCTGGGCGGCGTGATTTTGATTTTGCTGGGGTTGAAGATTCTTCTGGAGCATCTTCTGGAGGGACGGCTTTGATTCGGCGGACAAAAGGACGCATGGCGTTTTGTGTCATACTGCTGATTGTCACCTTAGCTTTTATTTGGGGCAACTCCCTTTTGCCTGCTTCTGCTTCTTCGGCTTTGAGTCGATGGGTGGGAACACTGCTTGGTATGGATCTTCAAGGGTCCGGCGAAGCTGGGCATGGTGCGCTGCGCAAGTTGGCCCATTTTTCTGAATTCGCCTTTTTGGGCGGGGTTCTTTTTTGGCTGTGTGCCATGGTGCTGCGTATGCAGCGATCCGTTGTTGCTGCAGGTTTTGGCTGCAGCGTATTTACCGCCTGTGTGGATGAATGGCTGCAAAGCTTTTCTTCCGGGCGCAATCCAAGCTTGATAGATGTGAGCATCGACAGCGCAGGTGCTGCTGTGGGACTCGGGCTCCTCTTGATAGGATATATTATTTTAAGAAATAAAAATTAATTTTGGAGGAAAACTAAAATGAAGAAGATTCTTGCAATCATTCTGACCCTGGTCATGGTTATGGCCATGGCTGCTTGCGGCAGCAAAGAGGCTACCACCACTACTGCTGCTACCACCACCGTTCCTGCTGTTTCTGTGGAGAGCGCTCTGGAGCTCATGGAGACCGTATGGGCTAACTACGCTGAGGATGAGATGTTCGCTTCCATCGGCGGTGACTTTGGTAACCCCGTAGACAATGCTCCCGGTACCTACAGCCTGGAAGAGGCTGAGGGCCTGGCTTCTGTTCTGCTGATCCCCGCTGATCAGCTGGCAAATGTGACTGAGGCTGCTACTCTGATGCACATGATGAATGCTAACACCTTCTCCGGCGGCGCTGTCCGTCTGGCCGAAGGCACCGACGCTGCTGCTTTCGCTAAGGCTGTTCGTGACGCTATCCAGAACAACCAGTGGATGTGCGGCTTCCCCGAGAAGCTGTTGGTTGCTACTCTGGGCGACTATGTTGTGATTGCTTACGGTCACAGCGATGCTATGGGCCCCTTCCAGCAGCATCTGGTTGAGGCTTACGCTGACATCGAGCTGACTTACGACGAGGCCATCGGCGGCTAATCTTTGCAAGAAAAGCAGCGGCAAAACAGCCGCTGCTTTTTTGACAGGAGGAAAAATATGCTCTTTTCCAGTATTCCTTTTTTATACTATTTCCTGCCAATCGTGCTGATCATGTATTTTTTGGTGCCCCGGGCGCTGAAGAATACGATATTACTTCTGTCCAGCCTGGTATTTTATGGCTGGGGTGAGCCCAAGCTGCTGGCGCTGATGGTATTTACCATTGTGATGTTTTACGGCTGCGGTCTTGCTATTGGCTATGCGAAAACCAAGGGGATGAAAAAGCTTTGGTTAACGGTTTCTGTGGTAATCAGTCTGACCTTGCTGGGCATGTTTAAATATGCGGATTTCTTTATTGATTCCTTTAATTCCGTTACAGGACTGGGTGTGCCTTTTTTGCGGCTGGCATTGCCGGTGGGTATTAGCTTTTACACCTTCCAATGCCTGAGCTACACCATTGATGTGTATCGGGGCAATGTGCCTGTGCAGAAAAATCCCATTAGCTTTGGCGCTTATGTGGCACTGTTTCCCCAGTTGATTGCCGGACCTATCGTTCGCTATGTTGATGTTGCTCGAGAACTGGACAGCCGTACTCACAGCTGGGAGGATTTCTGCCTTGGCCTGCGCAGATTTTTAATGGGTCTGGCCAAGAAGGTTATTATTGCGGATAATTTTGCCCTTTTGATGAAGTTGTTTCGAGAATCCGGGGAAAAGAGCGTGGTCTTCTACTGGATGTATGCCATTGCATTTACCTTGAACATTTATTTTGACTTTTCCGGCTATTCCGATATGGCCATTGGTCTTGGCAGGATTTTTGGTTTCCATTTTATTGAGAATTTCAATTATCCCTACCTGTCTAAGAGTGTTACGGAATTCTGGCGTCGGTGGCACATGAGTTTGGGCAGCTGGTTCCGGGATTATGTGTATATTCCCATGGGCGGCAACCGGGTAGGCAAGTTCCGTTGGGTGTTAAACATTCTTACCGTATGGATGCTCACCGGGCTGTGGCACGGCGCAGCATGGAACTTTGTACTATGGGGATTGATGTTCGCCGTGCTGCTGCTGGCAGAAAAATGGATGCCCTGGCTGCAAAAGCTGCCGACTTTGTTGCGTAGAGGTTATGTGCTGCTGGCAGTGGTGATCAGTTTTGTGCTGTTCAACGCCGAGAGCCTTTCCCAGGCAGGCGGTGATCTGGCTGGCATGTTTGGTTTTGCTGGCGTGCCCCTAATCACATCGGAAACACTTTATTATTTGAAAAGCTATGGGCTGCTGTTCCTGCTGGGCTTTGTGGGTGCAACGCCTGTTGTAAAACAGACGGGCTTGCGGATTGCAGAGACCAAGGTGGGCAGAGCGCTTGAGATCGCTGTGATGCTGGCGCTTTTGCTGACTTGCACCGGTTATCTGGTAGACGGATCATTTAGCCCCTTCCTGTATTTCCGCTTTTAAGGAGGTGTCGTTATGAAGAGCAAAATTCGTTATATCGGCACCGGCTTGCTGGTTTTCATCTGGGCGGCAATCTGTGCGACTTTGTGGTTTGCGCCGGCAAAGGAAATGTCAGAAGCAGAGCGACGGCCTCTGGCGCAGGCACCGGAGATTTCTGTGGAAACACTTCTCAACGGCAAGTTCATGAAGGACTTTGAAAGCTACACGCTGGATCAGTTCCCCCTGCGGGATACCTTCCGGCAGGTGAAATCCCTGTTCCACTACTACGGCTTGCAGCAGCTGGACAACAATGATATTTATGTCACCGACAGGTTTGCTGCCAAGCTGGAATACCCCTTGAACCAGGATTCTGTGACCCATGCTACAAACCGGTTCAACCGGCTTTATGAGAAATATCTCAAGGAAAGCGGCAGTAAAGTGTTTTTCACTGTAGCGCCGGATAAGGGATACTATCTGGCAGAAGAAAAGGGTTATCTGTCCATGGACTATGCAGCTATGTTTGCTCAGCTGCAGGAGCAGATGCCCTGGGCACAGCATGTGGATATTACGGACACCCTGGATTATGAGGATTATTACCGCACCGATACCCATTGGCGGCAGGAACACCTGCTGGAGGCTGCCACAAAACTGTGTCAGGCACTGGGTGTGACCGCACCCAAGGCAGAGGATTACACAAAGGTCAGGGTGGAAAAGCCTTTCTACGGCGTCTATTACGGCCAGGCAGCCCTGCCCATGCAGCCGGAGACCATGTATGTTATGGAAAGCCAGCAGCTTAAGGATTGTCAGGTGTACGACCACGAAAGCGGTCAATACAATGCAATCTATGATATGAGTAAATTGACCAGCCGGGATTTATATGATGTATTCCTTTCCGGTTCCCGCAGCCTGCTGACCATTGAAAATCCCAATGCCACCACTGAGCGGGAGTTGATTGTGGTCAGAGATTCCTTTGGCAGCTCTATGGTACCTCTATTGGTGCAGGATTATGCCAAGGTAACTGTGGTGGACATTCGTTATATTAATCTGGAGATTCTGGATAAGTTCATGGAATTTAATGGCCAGGATGTTCTTTTCCTGTATAGCACCTTGGTGCTGAATAACAGTAACACTATTAAATGAGTTAAGGGCGTGTTGCAGAAGCAACACGCCCTTATTTTATTTGGTAAGATTGTTAATCCATGTGCCTTTGCGTACTACCGCAGTACCTACTGCGCAGCGAATCAGCTCGGGAAGCTGACAGAAGAGGAACAAAGGAACAATGGGAAGACTGGTAAACCGGCTGAGACAGAAAGCCAGTGGCACATTCACTGCCCAAATGAAGCAGCTGTCGATCAAGAAGGTCAAAAGTACCTGTCCACCGGAACGCATGGTAAAATAGCAGCATACTGCCAGCGATTGAACGGGCATCGCTGCGGCGGAAATGCAGATCAGTATGGTTGCCAGCTGACGCACAGAATCTGTGGTGTTATACAGCTGCGGGAAAACCGAGGAGATACTGATGGTCACGCCGGCAAATATGGCTGCGGTGAGAACGGACAGGGTAATCAGCCTGCGGTTGGCGGTTCGCACCTGATTTTCCGTACAATCCGCGCCCAGCATTTGCCCCATCATAATGCCAACAGCATTTGCCAAAGCAAAGGAAACCACGCTGCACAGGTTTTGCAGGGTTGTAGAAATGTTCGTGGCAGGCACCACATCCAGACCGCAGGTGGAGTAGCATTGATTCAGCACTGCAATGCCGCTGGACCAGAGGAATTCATTGATGATTAGGGGACAGCCCTTGCGTAAAATTTTATAGAACAGAGCGCGGGGAATATGCATGGAGCGGTATGTGCCCTGAATGAAAGGATGTTGCTGTTTGTGGGTGTGCGCCCAAACCGCTACAATTCCAAGCTCCACAAAACGGGAGAGAACCGTAGCGAAAGCGGCGCCCCGGATACCCATGGCGGGCATACCGAAATGACCGAAGATAAGAATGTAGTTGCCCAGCAAATTGGTCAGCACGGCGGCGATGCCGGCAGCCATGGGGACAACGGTTTGTCCGCATTCGCGCAGGGTGGAGCAATAAGCGTTGCTCAAGGCAAAAGGCAGCAGACCGATGAGCGTGATCATGAGATATTCCATGCCGTATTCCAGAGTTAGCGCTGCTTCCTGGGGGCTGCCTTCTCCCCGCAAATACACGCCGATCAGGGATTTGCCGCCAAAGGCAAATATACAGCAGCCAACCAAAGACAGGGCTGCACATAGCAGCAGCTTGAAACGGAAGGTGTGGCGAATACTGGTATGGTCCTGGCTACCGTGAAACTGGGCAGTAAAGAGACCTGCGCCGGAGGTGCCGCCAAAGATACACAGATTAAAAATCAGTAGCAGCTGGTTGGCAATGGACACACCGGACATCTGCAGCGTGCCAACCTGGCCGACCATAATGTTATCCAACAGGGAAACAAAATTGGTAATGCCGTTTTGGATCAGAATGGGAACGGCAATCAGCATTACCTTTCGGTAAAACTGCTTATCCGCTTTCAGGGAACGAAACATAGAATACCTCAAATTTCTTTGCCGTCAAGGAACACGCGCTTGCCGGTGTAGTCCGGTCGGCAGATAATAAAGTCGGCTTTTGCACCGGGGGTGATACAACCCAGCCGCCCGCTCATGCCAAGGGCGCAGGCGGGATTGTGGGTGGCGGCCCGTACGGCATCGGCTTCGGGAATACCCATGCCAATGGCCTTGCGCATGGCATCAAAAAGGTTGGTGGCAGAGCCGGCAATGGTGCCGTCTGCCAGACGGGCAATGCCGTTTTTTAACTGTACAGATTGTCCGCCCAGAACAAATTCTCCGTCCTCCATGCCGCAGCAGCGCAGCGCATCGGATACTATAACAATTCGGTTTGCCCCGAAAGCGGCAAAGGCAAGGCGTACGGCGCTGGGATGTACATGCAAGCCATCGCAAATCAGCTCTGCCCGCACCATGGGATTTTCACAGGCGGCACCGATAACGCCGGGGTGGCGGTGGTGCAGGCCGGGCATGGCATTGAAAAGGTGGGTCAAATGGGTTGCGCCGGCAGAAAATACCTGCCGGGTGCTTTCGTAGTCTGCATCGGTGTGAGCTACGGAAACAGCGCAAAGCTTTTGCGCCATGCGGGTGAAATCAACGGCGCCGGGCAGCTCCGGAGCAATATCCACAATGCGAATCAAACCGCCGCAGCTGTCATAAAGCTTTTGGAAGGCAGAAAAATCGGGCAAACGCAGGTAGGCGCTGTTTTGAGCGCCTTTTTTCTTTTCTGAGAAAAAGGGGCCTTCCATGTGAATGCCCACCAGCCGGGCGCAGTTTTTCGGCGCACGGTCGTGAAAAGCCTTGCCCACAGCAAAGGCTTTTGCCAGGTCTTCGTAGGGGAGGGTCATGGAGGTGGGAGCAAAGGAGGTGATGCCTTCCTTTGCCAGATAAGCAGCCATGCGCTGCAGCATTTCCGGATCACCATCGGAAAAATCTCCGCCGGCAGCGCCGTGAATATGCACATCCACCAAACCGGGAATGACTGTAGCGCCTTTTAAATCAATGGCCCGTTTGGGAATCTCTGGGGGCAAAACTGCGCCAAATACACCCTTAGACACCTCAAAGGCACCCAGGCAAAAACCCCTGTCTGGGGTAAAGATTCTGGCGTTTTTGTAGAACATAAGATCCCCTCTTTTCAATACCCATATACTAACATAAATCATAAAAAAAGCAAGCAGGAGAATTGACTCCTGCTTGCTCCAAAGAAATTTACACGGTTAGCATTTTTTCATCAAACGGATATAAAACTCCACGGAACGGGCAATGCAATCTAGCCGGATTCGCTCATTGTTGCCGTGAATGGTCTTGCGCTCTTCGCTGGTCAGATCCATGGCGGAGAATCGGTACACATGGTTGCTGAGTTTTCCATAGTGACGGGAATCTGAGCATTGTACCATGAGATAGGGTGCAACTACACAGCCTTTCCAGGTTTCTGCTACAGATTCAGCCACCTTATTCCAGGCATCGCAGTTTGTTTCGGAGATAGGACTGGGGGAGAAACCCTCCAGAGCGGTGATTTCTACGGAGGAATCCTTGGCAGCTTTCCGTAAATGCTCCAGGGCGGAGTCCACGGTTTCCCCGGGGTTCAGCCGCATATTGGATACCATGGTGGCTTCCGTGGGGATCACATTTCGGGCGTTGCTGCCCTCCATTTGGGTAAAGGCTACGGTGGTTCGCACCAGAGCGTTCATTTCACCGCCGCTAAGACGGCAAATGAGATCCAGCACCGGCTTAAAGCACCAAAGATTTGCAAAGATAAGCTTGTACAGGAAGGTGGAGCGGCGACCCAGGGTATCAAACATTTCCGCTGCGGGTTTGGTCAGCCGCATTTTAAAGGGGTGCTTCAGCACATTGCGGCAGACCTTGGACAGCGTGCCGATGGGTGTTACCACGGGAGGCGCGGAAGCGTGACCGCCTCCGGAGCGGACTTTATACTGGGCATTGAGCAGACCTTTTTCCGCAATGCCGATAAGGCCGCAGGCCTCCTTGACACCGGGGAATACGTTTTCCACCACAGCGCCGCCCTCATCTACCACCAGAGCAGGCTGAATGTGATGGTCAATGAAGTAGTTTACAATGTTCACGGCGCCCTTGCCGTTGATTTCTTCACAACCGGAAAAGGCAAAGTAAATGTCGTTTTCCGGCTTGAATTTTTTGCCGATCAGGTGATTGGCTGCGCTGAGCGCTGCGTTCATGGTGACTTTGGTATCCAGCGTGCCTCTGCCCCAGAGTACGCCGTCCTCAATGATTCCGGCAAAGGGAGGCTTGTCCCATTTTTCCTCATCCACCGGCACCACATCATAGTGCGCCATAAATACGGAGGGGGCAGAATCCTTTTTGCCGGGCCACCGAATCAGTAAACCACGGTCGGGCAGCTGTTGTACGGAGCAGATGTCAAAAACTCTGGGGTACAATCCGGGCAGGCTGGCAATAAGCTTTTCAAATTCAGCATTGTCCTCAAGAGAGGAATCGTTATATGAAATGGTTTTGCATTTTACCAGTTCCGCCAAAGCGGCAACCGCAGCATCCTTGTCAAAATCCACAGCCTCATTGTCTATGGAAGCTTGCGTCTTGGGACGGAAAAATGCAGCACGAAGCAGAAGAATCAGCAGAAAGACGCCAACCACACCTAAAATGCCGTAGAGTACCATTTACACAACCCCCTTCTTGTAAAGAATACGGGAAACGGCAATGGTAAATACCACGCTGACAGGCACCATGATGCCCACAGTACCGGCATTCAGCGCAGGCACAAAGATAAACAGCACCAGCATCAGCAGAACGGGGGCAATGGCAATTTTCCAGTTCTTGGATACAAAGGCCACACCCAAACCGCCAAAGAGGGCGGGGAGCATTTGCTCAAAAGCGGGTTCCAGCACCGGGGCGGCCAGAATGGGGGTCAGGGGAACAATGAGGATCACACCCAGCACAATGATCAATGTGGTTACAATGCTGGAGGTGGCAATGGCGATGGTGGAAATGACCTCACCTTCCTCACTGGTGGCGGTGACTTCGTTTTGCTCCATGGCGTTAATGGCGCAGGGCAGCTTCAAATTGGAAATATTACCGGTAACAAAGCTTAGGTAAGAACCGCCGGCGCCCAACATGGGAACATAGGTAATGGTTTCGATGACACCCACCGCCCAGTACATGGGCGCGGTGGCAATCAGACCCATAGCCAGGGCTTTCCAATCAGGGAGCGCACCGAAAATAACGGCAACTGCCACAGGGAACATCATCAGCAGTACCATCACGCTTAAATTCCAGATGGTGCCGGCTCTGTGGATACTGTTCATATAAGAAAGTTTTTTCATAACAGCACACCCTCCTTAACCCAACCATGCGGTGATGGGAATGGCAGCAGCCATGCCCAGAACCAGACTAATGGGCAGGGCATAGTCGTTGACCCATTTCCAGCGCAGCTTCTTCATAGCCAAGCCACACAGCGCCATGACAACTGCGGAAACCGCCATAACGCATACCGGAATCAATCCGGAGGAGGCGGACAGGGTTATTTTTTCCGTTACGCCATCCACGGTTTGCTCCGCAATACGGGCGTTTTCATCCCAGAGGCGGGAGAAATCGCAGAACACAAAGCCCAGAAAAGCGGCAATCATACCGATGAACATAGCGCCGTTAAGAATATCCGCCCATTTGGCATCCCGGTTTTCCAGCTTTACCAGGCCAACCTGCAGCTTTTTGCCGATGAGGGGAACCAGCCAGATGCCCACCATGATGCTGATGGTCATAACCAGGCTGATATTTACATACTGTTGGGCGGTAAGGGCATCGATTTTGCCCAGCTCCAGCCCCATGGCGCTGACCGCGTTCTGGGCGGCAATGGTCTCATAGCTGAGAGAACCCACAACGCTGAGCCGCAGCCAGGGCAGGGGAAGCCCCAGACTTTTGCTCAGGGTAATGACACTGATCACAATAGCAACTGCCGGCGCAACGGTGAAAACAGCTGCGGTACGAATGGTCTTGCGGATCTTCTTTTGATCCATGCCCAGCTCTTTGCTGCGCCGCATAGCCTTAACAAGGAAGAATATGGATTGCGCTAAAACCACGGCAATCAGCAGACCTGCCAGGATATACAGCAACGGATGGTTGACATAAAACTCCAAAACGGACACCTCCCAGGTGAATTTAGATAGTTGCATTATAACATACAGCGAGTTGTAAAACAAGAGGACAGAGGCGTTCGACGGAATAAGACTTGACAAATCAGGGCTTGTATGATATAGTTTGTAACTGTGTGCGCAAGGATTGATACCAATTTGTAACTTTTTGCGATAAAATTGCAACTAGAAAGGAGAACACACGAATTATGAAATTAAATCGTTTGAGTAGCTGTGTGCTCTGCCTGGTGCTTTGTATTATTTGCTTTGTAGCTTTGGCTGCGCCTGCCGCAGCTGCGGAGGAGCTTCCTGAATTGCGTCCTGCTGTAGCCATCCACTACCGCGCAAGTGCTGATTCTTTGGTGATTGGCTGCATGGAGGACGGCACCGAGCTGACCATCCTGGATGCTTCCTATAAAACTGTTTATCAGATTGATTGCTATGACATGACCGGCTACATCGCCAAGGAACTGGTGCGCCAGGAGAACGGCAAATTCCTGGTCAACTATGTTCCCGGTCACAAGGATGCCAGAGTATTTACCGCCCAGCGGCTTGATCAGGCGGTGAAGACGAGAGAAGCACTTCGTAACACTGCCGCTGTTTATCAAGGTGTTCGCTACAAATGGGGCGGCACTAGCCCCAAGGGCTTTGATTGCTCCGGCTTTGTGCGTTATGTACTGCAAAAAAATGAAATTCCTATGGTTCGTACTGCCCAGCAGCAAGTAGCTGAGGGCATTATCATTCCTTATGATCAGCTGCAGGTGGGCGACTTGATTTTCTTCACCCGCACTCACAGTGGCAGTCTGGTGACTCATGTGGGTATGTACATAGGTGATGGTAAGATGATCCATTCCGGCAGCAGCAAGGGTGTGGTGATTGCAGATTTGAGCATCAACTACTTCCAGGATCATTATTTTTGCGCTCGCCGGGTGGTGTTGAATTCCCACCTGGAGCTGGAGCAGGAAGAATGTGTTGTCAGAAGTACCACTAAGTAATTGAAAAATTCAGCATTCCCGGTGTGTCGGTATGACGCACCGGGAATGCTTGCATTTTGCCAGTAATGACCGTATAATGTTACACAAAAGCAGGTTGCGAACGGTAGATTTGATTATTTTAAAGGCGTATGTTATAATGATAAAAATTCCCAGAATGGCTGTGGGAGGTTTGTATGAAAATTATTGTTGCAGGTAACGGAAAAGTGGGTTCCACCCTTATTCGGCAGCTTTCTGCTGAGGGGCATGACCTGACCCTGGTGGATTTGAACCGTTCTTTGTTGGATGCTGCGATAGAACGGCAGGATGTGATGGCGGTACAGGGAAATTGCGCGTCCATGCAGGTATTGATGGATGCCGGTGTGGAGGAGGCGGATTTGCTGATTGCAGTGACCGGTGCAGATGAAGTGAATTTGCTTTCCTGTATGACCGCTCATGGATTGAATCCCAAGCTGCACACCATTGCCAGAATTCGAAACCCCGAATATATTGAGCAGAGCCACCGTATGCGGGAGTTGTTTGCCCTTTCCATGGCGGTCAATGAAGAACAACAGGCAGCAAAGGAAATTGAACGCCTGCTGAAGTTCCCCGGTTTCCTGCAAATGGACACCTTTGCCAAAGGAAGGGTGGAGATTGTGGAGTTGCGAATTGACAGCAGCAGTGTACTGAAGGGAATCTCCTTAATTGAAATGTATCGCACGGTAAAATGCCGGGTATTGGTATGCGCCGTTCTGCGGGAAGGAAAAGCGATTATTCCCGGCGGCAATTTTGTGCTGAAAGAGGGCGACCGAATTTTCGTTACAGCTCCGACTTCCAATCTGGAGCAGTTGATGAAGAACCTGGGCATTATTACCCATAAGGTGCGCAGCTGCCTCATTGGCGGCGGCGGACGGATTACCTATTATTTGGCAAAGCAGCTGGAAAAGGGCGGCGTTCGGGTACGAATTCTGGAAAAGAATTTGGATCGCTGCAGAGTGTTGGCAGAACAGCTTCCGGCGGCGGAGATCATTCACGGCGATTTTTCCGATCGGGTGGAGTTGGAGGCCAATGGCTTACTGGGATGCGATGCCTTTTTGTCCATGACAGGAATCGATGAGATCAATATGGTGGCGTCCATGTATGCGGTGAGCCGGCAAGTGCCGCAGGTGATTACCAAGTTGGGGCATCCCGGAAATTCCCTGCTGGCAGGTGACCTGCCCCTGGGCAGTATTATTTGTCCCCGGGAGCTTTGCGGCAACGAAATTGTGCGTTATGTGCGGGCTATGAATAACCAGACCGGCGCGGCAGTTTCTGTTCACAGCATTGCCCAGGGTCGGGCGGAGGCAACAGAATTTATGGTGGATGAAAACACCAAAAATTGCGGAATTGCGCTGAAGGATTTGCAGCTGCGGCCCAATCTGCTGCTGGCAACCATTTCTCACGGCAGCCAGGTAGAAATCCCCTCCGGTAATTCCGTATTTATGCCCGGAGATACTGTTGTGGTGGTCACTACCGGACAGACACCCTTGCAGAGCCTAAATGATATTTTCGCTTGAGGATGATAGAATGAACTTTAAGATGATCGGCCGTTTTCTGGCGCAGATTATTTCGGTGGAAGCCGTATTTCTGATTCCCGCCCTGTGTATCAGCCTGGGCTTTCGGGAATGGAATGCGGTGCAGGCTTTTTTACTTACCATAATTATCATGGCGGCAGTCGCCGGTGTGCTGTGGCTGTTGTGCCGCAAGGCTGGAAAACTCTTTGGCGCCACGGAGGGCATGGTCTGCGTGGGGCTGAGTTGGGGTATCCTCAGTTTACTGGGGTGCTTGCCCTTTTGGTTGACGGGAGAAATCCCCGGGTTTATTGATGCTCTGTTCGAAATGGTCTCCGGCTTTACCACTACCGGCGCTTCCATATTGACCGATGTGGAGTGCTTGTCTAAGGGTCTGCTTTATTGGCGAAGCTTCAGCCATTGGGTGGGCGGTATGGGCGTGCTGGTATTTCTGCTGGCGATTGCCCCCTCCCAGGGCAAGGGCTTTACCATGCATTTGCTCCGTGCGGAAAGTCCCGGCCCGGATGTGGG
>JAZRBJ010000093.1:0-32185 GCA_045635065.1 Faecousia sp.
GCAATTTTGGGACGGGCGTTGGAGGTGACGGAAAGCAGGGTGGACTTGCCCACATTGGGGAAGCCTACCAGACCCACATCCGCCAAAAGCTTCAGTTCCAAAATCACATCCCGCTCTTCACCTTTTATGCCGGCTTTGGCAAAACGGGGCGCTTGCCGGCTAGGGGTGGCGTAATGGGCGTTGCCCCAGCCGCCACGGCCGCCTTTTGCCAATACAAAATCTTCACCGGTGGACATGTCCACGATAATTTGGTTGGTTTCCGCATCCCGGACAACCGTACCCCGGGGAATCTGAATGATCAGATTTTCGCCCCGCTTGCCGCTCATTTTCCGACCTGCGCCGTTGGCGCCGCATTGGGCGGAATACTTGCGCTTATAACGGAAGTCCAACAGGGTGGATAAATTGTCGTTGACTCGCAGCACAACGCTGCCGCCATGACCGCCATCACCGCCGTCAGGACCGCCGGAAGCCACATATTTTTCTCGGTGGAAGGCTACTGCGCCGTCACCGCCGCGGCCGCCGATTACCGTAATTCGCACTTTATCTACAAACATAAGAAACCTCCTTATGAGGATTTTAAAAAGGGGCTGTTGCAAGAGTTTTGCAACAGCCCTTCGCTTTTATTACTGTGCAGCGTAAACGGAGCACTGACGGCGATCCTTGCCCTTGCGCTCGAATCTGACGGTACCGTCGACCAGAGCAAACAGGGTGTCGTCGCTGCCGATACCCACGTTAACACCGGGATGAATGTGCGTGCCTCTCTGGCGAACCAGAATGTTGCCAGCCAGAACAAACTGACCGTCAGCGCGCTTTACACCCAGACGCTTAGCGTTGGAATCACGGCCGTTCTTGGTGGAACCGCCGCCCTTGTGGTGAGCGAAAAACTGAATACCAATCTTCAGCATGGTATTACACCTCCAAAACTTCGATATAATCAGGATAGTCTTCCCGCAGGGAGATCAGCGTCAGCATCATGCCGGACAATACGGCCTGGACACTTTCTTCCTCATCGCAGGAAGTGGGGAGAAGCAGAGTGACGCGGGCGTCCTCTTCTTTAACCCGAACCTTGGCCTTTGCGCCGCACACATCATTGATGGTGGCTTCGGCCATGGTAACAACAGCGGAGATGGCTGCGCACACAATGTCGGTGCCGGCCTCACTGTAGCCGCTGTGACCGGAGACGGAGAATCCTGTGATTCTGTCGTTCTCGGTAAAAAACTCGCATCTAGTCATAATTACAGTGCGATGTTGGTGATTTCCACCTTGGTGTAGGGCTGACGATGGCCCTGCTTCTTCTTCTCGTTCTTCTTAGCCTTGTACTTGAAGACGGTGATCTTCTTAGCCTTGCCGTTCTTCAGAACCTTAGCCTCGACGGTGGCACCCTCCACAACAGGAGCGCCGATCTTGGAGTTTTCGCCGTCCAGCACAGCCAGAACCTGGTCGAACTTAACGGTTGCGGCTTCCTCAGCGTTCAGCTTCTCGATGTAGAGAACGTCGCCCTGAGCAACAGTGTACTGCTTGCCGCCGGTTACGATAATTGCTTTCATTTCTTTTTTCACCTACTTTTATTGTGTAGACTCGCTCTGAAGGCGGGTGTCCATGGGTCACCAACTTAAGCCCATTCGATGCGGCTCGCCTATTTTATCACGGTAAAAACCAAAAGTCAAGCACTTTTCACGCCTTTTTTGTTTGTTTTTCCGTACTTTAACTCTATAAAGGTATGATTGCGGCTTCATATAATATAGTTTGACTTTGTGAAAAACGGGCTTATGGTTTGCAAAAAAAAGCTTGACAAATCAAATATAGGTTATTATAATAACTCATGCGTCTGGACGATTAGCTCAGCTGGTAGAGCATGCGCTTGACGTGCGCAGGGTCAGCGGTTCGAGTCCGTTATCGTCCACCAAATAGGAAACCACCCAATAGGGTGGTTTTTTTATTATTAAAACGCCCAAAGGAGTTTCCTTTGGGCGTTTATATTATAAGTAGTTAGGGTGCAGTTGGTTCTAATGCATCTTCATCTTCCCAGACGGCGACGGCCTTATTGGCATAGTGTTTTTTGAAAATCCTTCTGCGGAACAGGAATAAGGTGTAGCTGAGCCACAGGACAAAGAAGATACCGCAGGCAATGATGGCGTTAAGCAGGCTTTGTCCGGCAAAGCCCAGCAGGAACAGCAAGGGCGCGATCATAACCATGGCAGGGAAGTTGGAAAGAATGTACAGGCTGGAGGTGGGAGTGCGCAAACCTGGGTCTACTTCTTTCATCAGGATCATGCCATTGGAGGCGGTGCCGGTCAAAGTGCCGAAGCTCATGAGGAACATTTCATGCTCGAAGCCTTTGAAACATTCTTTGGATACCTTACGAATGTAGAAATAAGTAATCACAGCACCGATTACACTCAGAACCACAACGGGCAGAATGTAATTTTTAATATCGTTGATTTCGATAGCGGAAACGCCTGCAACAATCATCAAATCAAAGGCAAAGCCGGAGATCCGATCCATCTGATAGTTGTTGATATAAGCCCGGTGCATTAGCTTATACTGACGCAAGCGCTTAACTACAAATTTGATAAGCATGGCAGCCAGGGAGGCCCACAGGAAGTTAAAGCCCCAGGCAATGCTATTGGTGAAGTTGGAGAGAATACCCAGCAGGCACATGAAAGCAAAGGAAAGGGCGTAGGCCAAGGCTACAAAGCCTGCCTGCATGGTAAACTTATCCATGGATTCATTATCGGGAATTTCGTCGCCGTTGGGATTGGTCTGGTCAATGAACTCGCCGGTGGGACGGGCATTGCGTACATGCAGGTTGCCCTGTTTTTTATGTACATTGATATAAAAGATACCCAGTACGGAGGCCACCACAAAGCCGATGGAGGCAAGAGACAGACCGAAGCTGCCGTTGCCGGCGAATTGAGCGGCGGGGGTGTTGGTAAAGTTGATATCCCAGCTCAATGCGTTGCCGGGACCCTGACCGAAAGCCAGAGGCAGAATCAGACCACAGATATAGGAAACAATCTGCGTGCCGTAGCGGGTTAGCAGAAACAGGGCGATTGTGAGACCAAGACCTACAAAGGCCTGGAGCATATAGGTGCCGCCTTGGAGAGCGCCAAACTCCACCACCTGAGTGCCGCTGGTTTTGTGGGTGCTTTTTTCTGTCTTCAAGCTCATGGCTGCAAAACCGATGGCAAGACAATGGTAGGTGATGACCTGCATCAGTCGGTTGTCAATCAGGGGACCGCTAAATTGTTTTGTGACAATGTTTACGATTAGCAAGACCACACCACCCAATAAGGCGGAGGGGATCAGACATTTTCGGAAAAAGGGAATGGTGCGGCGGAGAGTGTTGCCAAGCATTAAGAACAGAAGCAACAGACCGAACTGTACCAGAAAACCCCAAACAGCGTCATAATTGGCTAGGGTAAAATCCCAACTGGAGACAGGATTCATTGGCGATCAACTCCTTATAAAAGATAGTTTTAGTATACTGTCTTTGGCGGGCGTTGTCAATTTATATCGAAATATGTATAGTTTAAATTGGAAAGATTTTTCTGTTTATTTCAGGTGGCGAAAAGAGAAACGATATGATATAATTTCAAAAGAAATACAAAGGAAAGAGGTCTTTTGAATGCGCAGGAAACTATTGTGGATTACGGAAACAGCGGCAATGTTGGCACTGCTTATTTGCTTGCAGTGGGCAGGAAGCAGGATTCCCCTGCCTTTAACCAAACAGTTAGTTACCGGCACAATGGTCAATTGTGTGCTGGCGGTTACTGTTCTTGTGGCAGGTAAAAACAGCGGTGTGACAGTTGCGTTGGTTTCCCCTGTGTTTGCTTATATGCTGAAGGTTGCGCAAGTATTTACTTCCGTCCCAATTATTATGGTAGGTAATTTATGCTATGTGTTGATAATCAGCCTGCTTTTAGGAAAATCTATGCGACCTGTGTGGAAACAGCCGGGGGCATTGGCGATAGCTGCAACTGCAAAATTTGGGGTGCTGTATTTGCTGGGTGTGAAGCTGGCGGGAGGTTTGCTGTTTGGCTCGCTGACCGGGAAAAGCTTGGCCGGCAATGAGCTTATGAGCCAAAAGATTTTGAAACAGCTGACCAATATGTTTTCCTGGCCTCAGCTTGTTACCGCTTTTATTGGTGGTATGGTAGCTTTGCTGATCGTACCTGTTCTGCGTAAGGCGCTTCACAGATAATACTATATATAATAATGTATGGCAGCCCAAACGGGCTGCCATTATTTTCCGGAAGCAAGGGGGGCATGGGGACAGGCTTGATCGGTACAGGTTAGACAGTCTGTTGCGGTGTGGGGTTCCATACAGCAGATGAAATAGTCGCACTCGTCACAGCAGCAGGGATACAAAGGGTGACTTCCGTTGCCCAAACAATGGCTTCCGCAATCTCCGGGGGTGAGGACTGTGCCGGTAATATCTATAATCATATACATACTCCTTAAATTTACAAATGACATCTAGTAAGTGTCAGCTGTTGAATAATTTTACAATATACTTTCCTTATTGACAAGCACAAAATGTCGATGGGGAGAGATTGGAATGTTTATAAACAAATCAAAAGACGGACGCAACAACCTGTGCGGCAGAGCAATTGAAGAGAAACGAAAGGCAATAGGAAAATCCCAGCGTCAGCTGGCAGATATGATGCAGCTTGCCGGTTTGGATATTGATAAAAATGCAATTCAGCGAATTGAATCCGGAAAGAGATTTGTGACGGATATTGAGTTGCGTTATTTTTCTATGGTTTTGGGCTTGCCTTATGAGGCGCTGTTGAACAGCAGCAATGAGGCGTGAATGTGTTCATAATTCAGATTATACATCAAGAGATTTGTTGCTTTTTGTAGAAAAATGTCGAAAAACAAAGTTATATGAGAAAATGAACCGCCAATCGTCAAAACACAGAATTTTGATGATTGGCGGTTTTCTTGATATTCTTTACGGCAGCCCTATTGGGCTGCCGTTTTCTTTTTTATTCTGCGCAATCAGTGGCGCATTGTACCAAGCAGGCAGTACCGGTGAGGGTCAGCGTAAAGAAACCAACCACCAGACCCAGCAGAATGGCGCTGACGATACTGGTGGCAGTAATACCCACAGCCAGCAGTACCAGGGAGAACAAAATTGTTCCCAGAATACCCACCAGCACAGTTCTCAGAGGTCTGCAACACCCCTGCCTCTCTGTTCTGCGTACCAGAGAGGCCACCACCAGGGCAGCCAGATAAGCCACCGCAATGCCAAAGGCAACAATCAGAGCAACGGGGGTTACGGTAAAGACCCCGGAGATCTGAAGAAATGCTGCGACGACACCAAGGATGACGCTGACAATGATTGCAAGCAAAGCGCAATCTCTTTTGCAATAACAGCCGCACATAGCCATATAGGATCACCTCCCATTGCATTTTATGTGTGGGGAGGGAAAAGGTGCAAAAAAAGGGCGACCCTGTAACTTAGGGTCGCCTTATGGTCATTTTTTTCTTTTTACGAGGAATACAGCGCCGCCGATTAAAAGAGTCGCAACGGCAAGGATGATACAGGCGGTAACCAAGGGGCTGTTTTCTGCGCCTGTGGGAGAGGTTTCGTGGTTGTGGCCTTCGTGGCTGTCCCCAGAGGGCAGGGCAGAATCCTGCGCATTGGTAGCGGGGGTATCCTGGGCAGTTCCGCCGGGGATTTGATTGCTGCCGGTCTGATTCTGGGCGCCGGAATTATTTTGGCTGCCGGTTTGGTTTTGTGTGCCTGTGCTATCCGGCGTGTTCTGGACGGGTTCTGTGGCTGCCTGGGTCATATCGGGGTCCGGATCACCGGGAATACCGGAGGTTGTGGAATCGGGCAGGCTATCTGTGGAAACCTCTACCTCCCGTGTGGCTTTACATACAGTGCAGAACAGAATCTTCAGCTTTTTGTCGGGATTGTCCGGAATGTCCAGAATCTGTCCATCAATCCAGTTGTGATCTTCATAGGCGGTATGATCGCATTTTGAGCAGACCTGTTTGTGCTGACTGTTGCTGGCGTTTTGCCAGCTGCCGTATTGGTGGCCACAGGCCTGACCAAAGGTGGCTTCGGCCTGGTAGCTGCCCACAGTAGCACCGTCGTTTTTCACCAGTACGGTGCATTTGACGGTGGTTTGCGTAAACTTGGCGTTGGCGGGCACCCGGAAGGTCAGCACACAAATATCGCCGGTTAGGTCTGCAGCTTCCGCAACAGTCCAAACACCAACACCACCGGCATGGTCGAAGTCCTGAAGCGTACCCTTTCTTGACCAGGTGCAGTTGTCGGGAATGGGTTCCAGGCAGGTTTTATCCCAGGTGTAGGTTACGGCAATGCTGTCACCGATTACGGTTTCGTTGAACCGCAGAGTCACATAGGCATTTTGCCCCGGAACGGCGGCGCTGCCGGTAGCTGTCAGCGGGGGTTGGGCAGCCCGCACTGGGATGGCGCAGAAAAATAAGATACAAAGCAGGAAGCACAGGTTCTTTTTCATAGACAATTCCTCTCAGGTAGTTGGATAGGGATTCTGTCTTCGTTTCTGCTGAGGCAGGAATTCTCAGCAAAAACCAGGACAGAAGGGGCGGCGGCGTGAAGCCGCCGCCCTTTAGAAGACATTATACCTTAGGTTTTTTGAAAACGGCAATGCCGCATCCGCCCAAAACCGCAATTCCCGCAAGAACACTGCAGGCAACAATGAGCTTGGAGTTGCCCTTGGTGTCATCTTCATCGGTAACGGTGGGCTGGGTACTCAGGACGGGAATCTCCCGTCCTTGGGAAACTACGGCTTGACAAGTGGTACATACGGTATCACCGGTGTAGCCGGTTTCTGTTTCCGTGGCGTCCTTGGCATTTATCACTTCGGTGGTATGTGCTTCGGAGTCAGAGGTTGCGCCGCAGGCGCAGGTATGCCAGTGACCGTTTTCATCACTAAACCATTCATCACCAAAGCTGTGGCCGGTGGCGGGAATGACGATGTCGGCTTTCTGAATTTCCTCGCCGGGAGCGCCGTCTTCGGAAGCATAGTATCTGCCGCAGCTATCGCAGTAGAAGTGTTTCAGCGCGCCATCTTCTGTGCAGGTGGCATCCTTGCCGCTTACGGAGGCAGGCGCGTGCTTCAGCTTGTCGATAACGGTGTTCTGGCTGCAAACATAGGAGCAAACGCTGCATTCCTGATGCTTTAAGCCGGTAGCGGACTCGGTAGCCTTTTTGTCGGTTTTCCAGGTCAGCTTATGGGCGGCGGTGTTGATGACAGTATTACAGTCAGCGCACAGCTGCCAGTGGTTCTTGTCATCACTTTGATAGCCGGCTTTGGGGGTGTGCTTGCCGGTGGCTGCAACGGCAGAGCCCTTGGTTGCCAATGCCTTACAGGCGGTACAGTAGGTATCGCCGGTGTAGCCTGCCTGAGAACAGGTGGCAGCCTTGGCATCCTTTACTTCCATAGGACCTGCGTGGTTATTTTTGTTCACAGCCTCTGTGATGGAGGTCAGCTCTAACTGGCACTTGGCATCGGCGTAATATTTGCCGGCGCACTTACTGCTGGAGCAGGTCCAGTATTCCACAGTACCGGCTTTGACACAGGTGGCCTTTACAGCGGCATGACGGGTGATGCCCACATGGGAATGATCCAGCTTGGGAATCACGGTGTTTTTGTTGCGCTTCAAACCGCAGACACATTCCTCATGCTTCAAACCGGTGACATCCTCGGTGGCTTCCCGGTCCAGCTTCCACTGATAGGTGTGGGTCTGTTTGCTGATTTCCGTGGTACAATTGTTACATTTGTGCCAATGGTGGGTGCTGCTTGTCTGCCATACATCGGAAGTGTAGTCATGGGGGAGCAATTCGCCGTAGCCGGTGGAGCACCATTTACAAACCGCTTGCGTGGTGCAGGTAGCTGTGCCGCCGGTGTGACCAACGGTGGGCAGAGTCTGCTCTGCCACAGTGGTGGCAGTGGTCTGATCCGCTGCCAGTACGGCGTTGCACAGATTACAGGTGTAGTACAGATTGTTGCCGGTGGCTTGACAGGTGGGGTCATTTGCGGGATGCTCTGTCAAAGTGTGGGAGCAGCCCACGGTCACGGCACAGGTGGCAGTTTTGCTGCCGGCCTTTGCGGTGACGGTGGCGGTGCCTTTGCCTACAGCGGTGACAGTACCGCCGGCAACGGTGACCACCTGCGCATCAGAGGTTTCCCAGGTGACGGTATCGGTGGTATTGCCGGGTACAGCGGTGGCGGTCAACACAGCGGAGGTGTTGGTTTTCAGATCCAGGGAAAGGCTGGTTCTGTCCAAAGTTACGCCGGTGGCGGGAATCATGGTGGCCACGGTGGTGGAAAGGGTTTCGTTTCCAAGAACGGTAGCGTTGTGCTTAACCTTGTAGGTAACACTGACGGTGTTGCTCAGGCTTGCTCCATCCTGGGGTTCCAGAACGGTGTAAACCAACTTAAAAGCCGGGGTTTCTTCACTGATGTTTGCGGTGTCCTCCGGCGCCCATACAGCCAGTTTCAGGTTTCTGTCGATGTCGTCCAGCTTGCCATCCAGCAGCCATTCGGCGCTTTCCAGCTTAAAACCGGCGGGAACGGTATATTCCATGGTAACGCCGGAAACCTGGGGGAAGCCGTAAAGGGAAACGACCACTTCTACGGTGCTGCCGGGGGTTGCGGTGGTGGGGCTGGCGGCAATTTTGCCGCCAGCGTTAGCTGCAAATGCAGAGGTTGCCAGAACTGCTGACAGCAGCAGTACGGATGCTAAAATTACGAATATTCTCTTCATTCTAATCTCCCTTACTCTGCCATCAGGCTGTCAAAAGTGATGGCGTATTCCAGCTCGCTGCCGTCTGTGGGTACAAAGGAGAACCGCAGGGCATAAGCGCCGGTGTAATCTCCAATGGCTTCGGCTGCAACTGCCTGGGCTGCTGCTATGTCAAAGCAAACAGCGGTGATTTCGTCGTCCAGATAAGTGAAATCGGTGAAATTCAAGTCAATCTGGTTGTCTGTGTTCTCGGTGTTCTCCAAAATCACGCTCAGATAGACAGTGAAGCTGCTTTCTGTGCCGTTGTAGTAGCCGATCACAGCCTGGGTGCCGGCACCATGGGTGGCGGTCATGTCTTCCAGAATGACGGAACCGTTACCACCGGAAATGCTTTCCAAACCGCAAACAGAACATACATAAAGGCCGATTTCCTCGTTGTAGCACAGATCGTGTCCATTGGGAGATGTTGTGAAGTTCTGGTCTTGTACCACTAGGCCACAGCCGTCGCACATTTGCTTGTCATTCCGGATGCCGGTTTGAGAGCAGGTGGGCTCCTTTATGGTCTCATGATACCAGTTGTACTGATGGTAATCGGGAATCACATTGGTGTAGGTGTTGCCAAGGGAATCTCTGTAGGTTTCGGTGCGGGTACAGTTATTCTCAAAATCGAAGGAATAGGTGTACCATTCCTGAACCTCTTCTCCTGTGGCGGTGGTGTAAACTCTGTCCATCTGGGAGATATAGATGCGATCCTCATCAATGCTTTGGTATTCGGTAACCGTGAGTGTTTTGTAGTTGCCGTCGTTCAGCGTGTTGACAAAGATTTCCTCACACTTCCACCAGTATTCACTGGTGGGCTTGTGGTAGACCTTGTGGGTATGGGTGCTGCCGCAGGTGGTACAGGTGTACAGATCACCATAGTAGGTGACACCGTCATCCTGCGTGCCCTCAAAGGTTTCCCATTCGTAGGTGTGATAGAAGCCGGTTTCGCCGGTTTCAAAGGTGAATTCGCGGATGAAGGTATCGGTAGCGGGATCATAACCCAACTGCAGGGTGATCATTTCCTTGGCGGTGCAGTTTTCACCGGCCACCCAGTATTTGGCTGTGCGAAGCTTCATGTTACACAGAGGCTCGGTGACTGCGCAGTAATACTGGTATGCTTCGTGGTAATAGGTTTGGCTGCCCATGACGGATTGCTGGAAGGAGTCCGTCAAGGCATTTTCCATGAAGAAATCAGTGGGCTGACCGGTAAAGTCACATGCGGTGTCATCCGAGAATCTCCAGGAGTTTACTTTGCCACAGGTGCAGGTGGTGAGTTCAATCCAACCACCGCAAGTAGAACCATAACTTGCTAACTGAATGTTATCTTTAACAGATATGGTGGAATGGGATCCGAGAGAAACGGCACCTACTCTCTGGTGGCAGTCGTTGCATATGGTGTCATAGGAGAAACCATTTCCACACAACTCTTCAGTAATGGGTTCGGAGTAGAGGGGAATTCTCTTGCCGTGATATTCTATTTCTGTCTTTTCAGAGAAGGACTTTGTGGTGCTGTCCAAAGTAACGGTAATTGTCCGGAAACGGTTGGCTCTGCAAACGCCTTCGATTTTTACATCGTAGGAATCCTCGGTGCGAGTCAAGCCGCAGTCCTTGCAGGTGACGGACCAAATAGAATGTTCATAGCCGTCAGAGCCCATCTCTATTTTCTCCATGTTGGTAGAGAAATTCTGGCAAGCAAAGTCTTTGTTGATGTAGTCTGTGGTGCCGCAGGCGCAGCGGAGGTGAACGATGTTGCCGCCGCAGGCGCCCAACTGTCCAAGATCTACAAGCTCTACGGTATGGGCTTCATGGTAGGCTACATATTTGGTTGCGGTGGCATCACATATCAGGCAGCGCAGGCTCAGATCCACGCCGTTCAGACAGTTGCTGCCGGGACCGTAAGGTGCAAAGTTGGAGGATACGATGGTATAATCATGCTCTGCAAGCTTGAAGGTGCGGCTGTATTCTTTCTTGATTTCCCCGTCCTTTACTACTTTGAAGTAGACAGAGACGGTTCTGGTACAGGTGTTCCGGTCATACCCATCCTTTTTATCAAAGTAGAGGTAGCACTGACAGGTTTCACAGTAGTATTCTGCTGCCTGGGTAGCGGCATCTGTGTTGCCTGTGGTGCTCATGTGGCAGTTTCCGGTGAACAGTTCTACACCTGCGTTTGCGCCGCAGGCACATTGCTCTACAACAATGTGCGCGCCGTTGCTGCAGCCGCCGTAGACATCCAGATCGTAGCGCTCTACAAGATAGGATTGGTGAATGCCGGAGGCTATAAGCTCGGTTCCCACATTGCTGTGGTCACAGTAGATACAATGGCTGTCTACATAGAAGCCGTTTTCGCAGCTTGCATTTTCCTCTATACGGAAGGAGTAAACCTCTACATGGGAATTGGTGGTATAGGTATACTGCTTGCGGTAGCTCTCACCGTTCAGGGTGGTGGTGTAGTCCAGAGAGGTAGTCACCTGGCAGCTGCCCGGTGTCCGGACTTCCGTTTGCCGGACGGTTCGAATTGCTCCGCAGTTGCTGCAGATCAGGCTGCCGTCTTCCATGGAATGCCAATTACAGGGATCGTAGAGATTCCAGCTGTCATTTGCGCCACAGAAGCAACGGTCATGTTGCAGCTTTGCAGCGCCGCACATACCCTCCAGTTCCGCCAGAATAACGGACTCCACGGGATAAGTACGGCAACCGTAGCTTTCTTCCTGGGTAACATCACCGCACTGGGTACAGGTGCCGATTAACAGGTAACCGTCGTCACAGGAAGTGCTGCCGTTTAGGGGCTGGAAGGTGTATGCATAATTGTGATTTGTGCCCTGGCTGCGATCTTCATAACGGAACAGCTCATTGCCATTGGGATCCATGAGAATGGAAACATTGACATGATCGAGGCCACAGGGTCTGTCGGGTGCAGGTTCTGTGTAATAGGTGTTGGCCCGCTTGCTGCCACAGGTAGGACAAACGGCAACGGAACCGTAGGTGTCATCGGGCACATAGTTGTTGAATTGGCAGACACCGCCTTCCCACATTGTGCTGTTGTACCGGATTTGGTTGCAGGCGCAGACGCAGGTGGTCAGAGAGAACTTGCCACAAAGGGTGCCCTGGGGGAATTCCTGTCTGGCAACAACATAGGCCTGGTGTCCCCAACCTGTGCCGGAGGAGCTGTAATTACAGTTGGTACAGTATTCTGTAATCGTATAGCCGCCGTCGCAGTCCACCGCGCCGGGATTCAACTGGAGCGCGTAAAGACTGTTGTGACGGGTATGAATGGATTTATACTGGAAGGAGAGCAGCTGCGTGCCGCCTCTGGAAAGGGTTACCGTGGTAAGGGCATTACGGTGGCAGGTGTCAAAGCCTTCTGTATAGGCAGAGCTTGTGGCGCGCTCCAAACCGCAGATGCGGCATTTGTACATAGAGCCGTTTTCTGAGCCGCTCATAAACTGCCAATCACAGGAGTTTTCACCGCCCCAGGACACCCAGCATTCCATGCCACAGGGACAGCCGTAGATATAGATCTCCGTGTAGCAGCTGTTATAAGCAGACAAATCATAGTGGGCGATCTCTTCCAAGCTGTGATCAAAGGAGGTGTGGCTATAGCTGTAATCACAATCTGCGCAGCTGGAATTAACTGTCACACCGTCCTCGCAGGTGTTGCCCTGGAAGGTGTAGGTATAGGTGAGATTGTGGGATTGATAGCTGTCCTTGATATAAACGGTTGCCAGCTGGGTGCCGTTGCGATCCTTGAACACTGCCGTGGTGGATTCATCTACCCGGCAGTTAGGCGCCTTGGTGAGGGTGCAGGTTTCTTCCTGGGTGGCGTTACATACGCTGCAACGGTAGGTGATCAGATCACCCTCCTGAGAGAGGAATTCCCATTGACATTGATTGTCGCCTTCGTAGCGCCATCTGGAAAGGGTCTTGCCGCAGGGACAGCCGTATTGGACAATGGCATCACAGCAAATGTCGCTGTCGGTGGTATCAATGCGGCTCAAGGGAAGGTTGGCATGGTAGAACATGCAGACTTCCTGAGAATTGCCGCAATGCTGACAGGTAAATTCCACGAGTACGCCGTCCTCACAGTCGTCACCCAGCAGCTGGGATTTTGTGGGCAGATAGCTGTGATCGTATTCGGTGCGGATATTGTCGTAGGTGTAAATTACCTGGCCGTTCATGTAGTAGGTGTAGCGGTAACCGTAGAGGTACTGGCATTGGAAATCAGATTCCAGACGCAGATATTCCTCTGTGCGCTGGGCGCCGCAGACGGTGCAGGTGTAACCTTCGATAAACTTGGAGCTGATTTCCGGATCGAACTGCCAGTTACACTTTCTTTCGTAACTCAATACAGAAGTGTGGGAATATTGTTCACAGGGGCAGGTGTACAGCTCCAGAACTTCGCCGCACAGGCCATATTCAGAAAGATCAATGGTGTCATAGAACACATCGGTGCCATGCTCTGTACCTTGCTTGCTGTAGTCGTTTTTGAACAGCACAGTGTCACCCATGGTGTAGATGGCAATGCGGTGCATTCCAATATAGCAGGGATCGGTGGAGATCTTCATGTATTCATAGGAGGTGCAGGTCAGACCGCAGACGGTACAGCTTGACCGCTCTGCGCTGTAGGAGCCGTTGCTGTCATTTACGGTGACTTCTTCGCTTTCTCCAAATTGGCAGCTCAGGGAGTAAATGGTGTAGTATTGCTCCTTGCCGCAGCTGCAGCTGAAGAAATAAACCTCAGCACCTTCACACAGACCGCTGCCGGACAGATCCACGAGGGTTCTGATGGTGGTTGTGTGACGGCATTCGTTTTCGCTGCGTCCGCATCCGGTACATACGCCGTTTTCATAGACATGCTTTCCGGTGGCGGGAATGGCGGGGGTCTTTTCGTACTGGCAAACAGTACAGGTGTATTTCATGGTACCGGATTCGCCACAGGTAGCTTCTTTGATAACAGTGCCTGCATCCCAGCTGTGCTCGGCGGCATCCACCGGTTCTTTACACTTGCTGCACAGATGGAAGTGATAATCAGTGGTGGTGGTCCACTGACCTTCGGGCTTGTGGCCTACGGGAGGTGTGGTCTGGGTGCGGGTGTCGGTGTAGGCAACATTGTTATAGGAAGCGGTGGCGGTATAGGTAACATTGCCGGTACCGGAGCAGCCGCCATCGGTGGTCTGGGAGGAAATAACGGCATTGAGTCTGACGGTATGCGCCTCGTCATGGGTACAGGTCAGGTTCAATGTGGCGGTGTAATCCTCAGTCCAGGTCCATACTGCGTTCTGGGCAAGGAATTCGTGACCCAGAGGGGCAGTTTCGTTGGTAGTGATCACATCCTGGCAGCCGGTGCACTTGCGGGTGGTGTAGCCCTTTTCAGTACAGGTTGCGTTCTTTTGCTCATGATCCTGATAATCGTGCGCCAGCTGAGGTGTGGCGAGGATCTGATGATAAGAGCAGTTATCAGCAGTACATACTTGCACGCTTTGACCTGCCTGGGTGCAGCTGGCAATCACAGTTTGGGCTGTATCCAGCTCCAGATTGTGACCCAAAGCGGGAATCTGTGTGGTGACTGTGTGCTTGCAGTTGCTGCAGGTGCTGGTGGTAGAGCCTGCGGCAGTGCAGGTAGCAGGAGTGGTTGCGGTGGTGGTAAAGTTGTGACCAAGCTTGGGGGTGACCTCCTTGGCAGTTTCGGCGCCGCAGCGCTGGCAGGTGGTCACCTCGTAGCCGTCCTCGGTACAGGAAACGGCTTTGGTGGCGGTCACTTCAATATGGCCGTATCGCTTACAGCGCTGCGCCGGGGTTAGCCGGATAACGGTATAGTAGGAGAAGTGATTGGTGGTAAAGGTAACGAAGCCGTTGGCGTATGTACCCTTGACCTCGGTGGGTGTGCCGTTATCTGCGATAAACCAGACATCAATGCTGTCGATGTCGTCGCCATCCTGCAGCTCGTAGGGCAGGGAGACGGTAACAACAGCGTTTTCACCGAAGTTGGAAACCTTTTCCTGGGTGTCAGTGTAGATCATATTAAAATCGAACACCGGGTTGTCACCGATTTGGGCCTTTTGCTCCTGGGTAAGGGTCAGATTGTTCACGGGAACCTTATCCACGGTGATCTTGATGTCACGGTCATCGTCCAGGGCTTTCTGAGCCTCTTCGTCCAGGGCGATGGCGGTGTTCTCAGCAAGCTGCAGTTCCTGAGCAGACTGCAGGGCAGCCTTGTCGGTGGTGGAGTTGTTGTCTACGGACACGGTGGTCTTGGTGGCGGTGCAGCCGGTACGCTTACAGCTATAGCTGGTCACACCGTTTTCTGTGCCACATTCCTCCCAATCATGGGCGTTGTTTACGGGAACAACTTCTACCTTGTCACTGGCTGCGCCGCAAGCGGAGCAGCTGTAGGTCTTCTTGCCTTCCTTGACACAGGTGGCTTCTTCCAAGGTGGCGGTATAGCTGTGGATGTAGAAGGTATCTTCTTCGGCGGTGCCGTTAAAGGTACCGGAGCAGCCGGAGCAGGTGTACTGCTTTACATATTTGCAGCCGGAAACCTGGGCATCTCCCTTGTAAGAGAGGACATGGCCGGCAGTGCCTTCTTCCTCCACAGTCTTGGACTCACCGCAGGCGCAGCTGTAGGCTTGTACTGCGTTGGAGGTACAGGTGGCGGGAGTATAGGCGCTCTTCACCCAGGTGTGACCCAGAGGCAACTCCTTATAGTCGCACAGACTGCAATAGCTGCCGTTTTCACAGTTGGTGGTGCCAACCATGTTGTGGCCGTCTCCAGCGGGGACGGTCACCGTCTTTTCGGCGGTATAGGTCTGATCGTTCAGAACCACGGAAGCAACATACTTGACAAAACCGGCAGTGACACAGGTAGCCTCCTGCTCTTCGCTGATGCTTACGGTTACGCCATTGGATACCGTAAAGCTTTTGGTTTCGCCACAGCCGCATTTGAAGCTGACGGAAGCAGTCACAGTATTGCTGCTGTCACTCCAGCTCCATACGGGGTCATAGTAATTATGAACAATACCGTCCAGCTCGTAGGAAGGTGTATCCATATAGGCGTACATAACGTAGAGGGCATCCTTGTTGTTCAAAACACCGTCATCGTTAAAGTCGGGGCTTTGATTGACAGGGAAGCGCTCATCTCCGAACATGTAGTTATACAGGGTATAAATGGCGTCCTTGTTGTTGAGGATACCATCGCCGTTTATGTCGCCGTCTTCGTAGCAAACCGGTCCCTGTGCTTCACCGGCACCGTCGGCAGAGCCGAAAATGCTCAGAGAAAGGACCAGCAGCAAGGCGGCTGCGATGAGAAGAATGCGTTTGGTAAATTTGGTCACTTCTGTTTCCTCCTTGATTACCGTTTTTTCAGGGAATGCTGAGAAATATTTAAGGCGCAAAAGAAACACTCAGGAACCCGTTTGCGCCGATGCACATTAATTATAACATATAGCGTTTTGGAAAGCAAAGGATAGGGTGGAGAAATGTACCAAAATAATTGCAGCAAAATACACAAAAAACAGGCTTTTTGTGTCACATTTGTGACATGACCGGTAAAAAAGCACTTGCCGAAGCAAGTGCTTTTTGCAGAGAAGTTTTTATTCTGTTTCGGTGGAGTCGGAAGCGGCAGGGGTGATGAATTTCATCAGCTCGTCGCCGGTGATGGATTCCTTTTCCAGAAGGTACAGCGCAACCTCATCCAGCAGCTGCCGGTTTTCGGAAAGCAGCGCCAGCGCTTCCTCGTAGCAAGCGCCGATGAGCTTCTGCACCTCCCGGTCCAGCTGGGAAGCGGTTTGCTGAGAGCAATCCAGATATGCCTGTTCGTCCAGGTATTGGTTGCCTGCGCTGGCCAATGCCATTAAACCGAACTCCTCGCTCATACCGTACTGGGCAATCATATTTCGCGCCAGGGCGGTGGCCCGTTGAATGTCATTGGCAGCGCCGGTGGTTTTTACACCGAATACCAGCTGTTCTGCGGCTCTGCCGCCTACCAGAGTACGCAGCTCGGTGCGCAGCTCCTGGGCGGTGCGCAGATATTTTTCCTCCTCGGGCATTTGCATGGTATAGCCCAAAGCGCCGGAGGTGTGGGGAACGATGGTGATTTTGGAAACGGGCTGAGAATGCTTTTCCAGAGCCGCCACCAGAGCATGACCCACCTCGTGATATGCCACCAGCCGCTTTTCCGTGTCGGTAAGCACGGTGTTTTTCTTTTCTGTGCCGGCAATAACTACTTCAAAGGAGACCAGCAAATCCTCCTGGGTTACGGCCTTTCTGCCCATACGAACGGCCCGCAGAGCGGCCTCGTTGACCAGGTTGGCAAGGTCAGCGCCTACAGCGCCGGCAGTGGCCTGAGCGATTTTTTGCAAATCCACATCTTCAGAAAGACGGATTTTTCGGGTATGCACCTTCAGGGTGTCCAGTCTGCCCTGAAGATTGGGCTTGTCCACAATGATCCGGCGGTCAAAACGGCCGGGACGCAGCAAGGCCTTGTCCAGAATTTCCGGACGATTGGTAGCTGCCAGACAAACCACACCCTTGGAAGAATCAAATCCGTCGATTTCACCCAGCAGCTGGTTGAGGGTTTGCTCATGCTCAGAGTGGCTGCCGTATTTGCTGTCACGGGAGCGACCCACCGCATCGATTTCGTCAATAAAGACAATGCAGGGGGCTACCTTGGCAGCCTGCTGGAACAGATTTCTTACACGGCTTGCGCCGACACCTACAAACATTTCGATAAAGTCAGAGCCGGAAATAGAGAAGAAAGGCACGCCGGCTTCGCCTGCCACGGCCTTGGCCAGCAGGGTTTTGCCGGTGCCGGGAGAGCCTACCAGCAGCACGCCCTTGGGCAGCTTGGCACCGATTTCTGCATATTTCTGAGGGTTGTGGAGAAAGTCGATGATTTCCAACAGGGATTCTTTGGCTTCATCCTGACCGGCAACATCCTTAAAGGTAATGCCGGTTTGCTTTTCCATATAGACCTTGGCGTTGGATTTGCCGAAGCCACCGGTCATGCCGTCACCGCTCATGCGCTTGGAGATCATGCGCATGGGGATAAAGATCAGGGCGAACATGATCACATAGTACAAAATGGTGATAATACCGGAATGGTTCTCGATGATCTTAACATCCACCTTCACCTGCTTGCCGGCGATCTCCCGGGTGAAGCCCAGAATGTCGCCGGAGGGCATACCGGTGTAGCAGGCCTGTTGGGAAGCGGGGGGCTTGGCAGCTTCCTCTGTGGTCATATACACTACCCGGTCGGGAAGGATCTGCACCTCGCTGATGGCATCTGCTGCCAGGGCGGCTTCAAAATCCGAGAAGGTGGTGGCAGTGTACTGGCTGTTCAGCACCGCCTTGTACACCATGGTGCCGGAAAGAATGATGACTACGGTGATGATCAGTGTTAACCAGATACTGAACTTCGGACGCTTGTCATCATTGTTATTTTTTTTGTTTTGATCCATGGAATCGCCTCCTTACGCAGCGGGACACAGTCCCACATTCATTTCATTTTACCCATCATATCACAAATCTTTCCCCCGGGCAATGAAAGAAGTGGAAATTTGCAGTAAATTTTCTGTTAATTTTCCACGGGTCAGAAAAATTTTCGGTTGTCCCGGCGAAAAAAATCTGTTATAATAGAGAAAATATTTGCGAAGAATGGGAGTGGCCTTTATGAAAGAGGATTTTAAGCGCAGAGCGCCCCGGCGGGAAAGTCGGGAAACAGTGGAGGAAAATGAAAATCAGATAGAGGGCCGCAATGCGCTGACGGAAGCTTTGCGCAGCGGACGCACCATTGACAAAGTGTTTATCGCCTCCGGTGAAACAGACCGGGGATTGCAGCGGTTGGCTGCCCAGGCAAAGGATGCCGGGGCAGTGGTGGTGCCGGTGGACCGGCGGAAGCTGGATATGATGTCTACCAGTCATTCCCATCAGGGCGTGATTGCTTTGGTGGCCGCCAGAGAGTATTTCTCCATTGATGATATTCTGGAGGAGGCCAAAAACCGGGGAGAGCAGCCTTTAATCGTAATTTGTGATGAGCTGTCCGACCCCCACAATCTGGGCGCTATTCTCCGTACGGCGGAGTGCGCCGGCGCCCATGGCGTGATCATTCCCAAGCGCCGCAGCGTGGGCTTGACAGCGGTGGTTGCCAAGGCTTCTGCCGGCGCTGTGGAGTATATGAAGGTGGCAAGAGTGACCAATATCACAGCCGCCATTGAGGAATTGAAGAAAAAGGGCGTGTGGATTTTCGGCACAGCCGCTGAGGGTTCCATTCCCATGTATGATGCGGATTTGAGGGGCGCAGCGGCGTTGGTCATCGGCTCCGAGGGCGACGGCATGAGCCGTTTGGTGCGGGAAAGCTGCGATGTGACGGTGCATATTCCCATGCAGGGAAGAATTTCTTCTCTGAATGCCTCTGCAGCAGCATCTATTTTGCTGTATGAGGCGGTTCGGCAAAGGAGATAATTTATGAGTGATAAAGAATTGGAAATGACCCAGGAGTTGCCCCAGTTTGCGGATACGCAGGATTTCTCTCTGGAGGATATTATGAAGGAATTCGGCGATGCCGAGATTCCGGAAGAGGAAGAACAGCTGACCATTGCCGGTGAGCCGGTGAAGCAGGAGGAAGTTCCTGTTGAGGAGGCTGCTGCCATGGCGGGAGATACGGTGCGTATGCCTGCCATTCAGGGGTCTCAGATGGCTATGGGTATGGGTGATACCATTCGTGTGGAGCTTCCTCATCAGGAAGAAGCCCCGGAAGAGGAGGAATTTGTTCCGGTTATGCCGCCTCAGGAGGAGGAAACCGAGCCTTTTTCCGAAAATTGGGAGCCGGATTATGAGCAGCCTATCGGAGAGTATGTACCGCCCCAGCCTATTTTGTTCCGCCCCCGTTCCAAGGCCCATGAGCTGAAGCGCAAGCTGGTGGCAGGTCCGGAACGCCGCTATTATGAACTGAGCGAGCGGGGCGTGGGAGGCTTGCAGCTGGCAATGCTTATTTGCCTGGCGGTGGTGCTGCTCAGCGCCGTTGTTGCAGGAATGGATGCTTTGCATAAGGTGCCGGAGGAGCGGCTGAAGCTGATGGTGTTCAGCCAGCTGTTTGCCATGGCGGTGTGCGCCGTACTGGGTTGTTATCAGATGATTGACGGCGTGACGGATTTAATCAAGGGTCGTTTTACCTTGAATACGATGCTTACCGTGACCTTTGTGGTGTGTTGTGTTGACGGCATATTTTGTCTAACTGAGCAACGGATTCCCTGCTGTGCTGCTTTTGGCCTGCAGATGTTTATGTCGCTGCTGCGTACCTATCACCTCAGAACCACGCAAATCGGCATGACCGATGTGCTGCGTAAGGCTAACCGGTTGGAGGCTTTGAGCAGAGTGGAGGACTTCTATGAAGGCGAAGCCGGCCTGCTCCGGGGAGAGGGCAAGGTGGAGGACTTCATGGACCATTATGAGAATGAAGCAAAGCCGGACAAGGTACTTTCTCTGTATGCCCTCCTTGCTTTGGGCGCCAGCCTTTTGGTGGGCGCGGTTGCAGGTGTGTTGCATCTGTCTGTGTCTTTTGGTGTCCAGGTGATGAGTGTGTCTTTGCTGGCAGCTGTGCCGGTGACATCCTTTATTGCGGTGTCCCGCCCCTGGGCCATTCTGACTCGGCGGCTGCACAAGCTGGGTAGCGTCATCTGCGGCTGGCAGGGTGTGGGGGCTCTCAGCGGCAAGGTGGCTTTTCCTCTGACACATGAGGATTTGTTCCCGGTGGGCACCTGTAAACTCAATGGTGTGAAGTTTTACGGCAGCCGCAATCCCGACGAGGTGGTGGCTTACTGCAATGCGCTGATCAGCGCTGACGGAGGCGGATTGGCGCCGCTGTTTGAGCATTTGCTCAATTCCCGTAACGGAAGACACTATCCTGCCCAGACCCTGCGAATTTATCCCGGCGGCATTGGCGGTGAGGTGTGCGATGTCAGCGTTCTCATTGGTGAGCCGGAGCTGTTACAGGAAATGGGCGTGGAGATTCCCGAGGGTATCAGTGTCAGTCAGGCGGTGTATGCTGCCATTGACGGTGAGCTGTGCGGCGTGTTTGCCGTCAGCTACGGAAAGGACAAGTCCTCTGCGGCAGGCATTACCACCCTTAGCTCCTACCGGGGCCTGCGGGGTGTGCTGACCTGCGGCGATTTCATGATCACCGAGGAATTTTTGGACAGCCGTTTTCGGGTGAATACCAAGCGGATCTGCTTCCCGGAGCGGCTGATGCGGGAGGCCTTAGCCCAGGAGAAGCTACCGGAGGATTCTGTGGCAGCGGCTTTGATCACCGGCGAGGGTCTGGCTCCTTATGCCTATGCGGCCACCGGCGCAAGAACCCTGCACAGTGCATCCCGGGTGGGCATGATCATTGCTATGCTGGGAGGCGCATTGGGTATTACCATGATGCTGGTGCTGGCGATTCTGGGCGCAAAGGAATTGCTGATCCCTGCCAATATGTTCCTGTATGAACTGGTGTGGCTGATTCCCGGCATTTTGCTGACGGAGTGGACAAGAAGTATTTAATATGGATACCCCCACGGTCTGATTGTATGACCGTGGGGGTATTTTGCAAAAATTTACTAAATTGGGCATTGAAATGTTGCAGGGGTTCGTGTATAATGTCTCTATGACTGTAACGCATAAGCGTTAGGCAACAGTGGAAGGGCAACCTTCCTGAAAGGAGATTGATCAACCATGTACACAGCAAACGCCATTCGTAATATTTGCCTGCTGGGCCATAGCGGCAGCGGTAAGACTGCCCTGGCAGAGAGCCTGCTTTACATGACCGGTGCCATTGACCGGATCGGCAAGAACGCCGACGGCAACACCGTTTGTGACTATGATCCCGAGGAAATTCGCCGCAACATTTCCATCTCCACAGCCGTTGTGCCTCTGGAGTACAACAACGCCAAGATCAACCTGCTGGACACCCCCGGTAACTTTGATTTCTCCGGTGCTGCTATGGAAGCCCTGCGCGCTGCTGATGCAGCCATTCTGGTATGCTCCGCAAAGGACGGTATCACCGTTGGCTTTGAAAAGGCATGGAAGTACTGTGAAGAGCGTAATATGCCCCGCTTTGTGTATATTTCCAAGGTCGATGAGGATAACAGCGACTACAATGCCACCTTCAACGCCCTGCGTGAGAAATACGGCAACAAGATCGCTCCCGTGGTGGTTCCCATTTGGGATGCCAGCCGCAAGATTACCGGCATCATCGATGTGCTGAACAAGCGTGCTTATGAGATGCACAATCTCAAGCGGGTGGAGATCGAAGTTCCCGAGGACAAGCTCTCTGTTATTGAGGAGTTCAACGACGCCCTGAAGGAATCCGTGGCTGAGACCAGCGAAGAGTTCATGGACAAGTTCTTCGGCGGTGAGGACTTTACTTATGCAGAAATGATTAAGGGTATGCACAAGGGCGTACTGGATCACACCTTGTTCCCCGTGCTGTGCGGCTCCGGCTTTAATTGCCTGGGCAGCCTGATGCTCATGGACCATATTGTTGATTTGCTGCCCAATCCTGTGGAAGGCAACTATCATAAGGCTACCACTGCCGATGGCACCACCGAGGAATTCGTGGTTTCTCCCGGCGGTGTTCCCTCTGCCTTTGTGTGGAAGACCGTTTCCGATCAGTACGGCAAGTATTCCTTCGTAAAGGTGCTTTCCGGTGAGATTACTTCCGATACCGCTTTGGTGAACGCCCGTACCGGTGAAACCGAGAAGCTGGGCCGTCTGTACACCATGTGCGGCAAGAAAGCCACCGAGGTCAAGGTGCTGAAGTGCGGTGACATCGGCGCCATCGGTAAGATGGACAAGGTCAAGACCGGCGATACTCTGTGTGATCCCCGTAAGGTGGTTTCCCTGAAGGGCATCCCCTATGCGCCCGCTTGCTACTCCATGGCCATTGCGCCCAAGACCAAGGGCCAGGAAGAAAAGGTTGGTACCGGCTTGAACCGTCTGAATGAGGAAGATCCCTCCTTCACCGTGGTCAACAATGCTGAGACCAAGCAGATTGTTATCACCGGTACCGGTGACCAGCAGCTGGATGTGTTGGTGGCAAAGCTGAAGAGCCGTTTTGGCGTGGATGCTGTGCTCAGCCCCGCAAAGGTTGCATACCGTGAGAAGATCAAGAAGAAGGTGGAGGCCCACGGCCGTCACAAGAAGCAGACCGGCGGTTCCGGTCAGTTCGGTGATGTTTGGGTGCGCTTCGAGCCTCAGGACGAGCAGGATGAGCTGATCTTTGTTGAAGAAGTGTTCGGCGGCTCCGTTCCCAAGAACTTCTATCCCGCTGTTGAAAAGGGCATTCAGGAAGCTGTTAAGAAGGGCCCCCTGGCCGGTTATCCCATGGTTGGTCTGAAGGCTGTTTTGTATGACGGTTCCTATCACCCTGTTGACTCCAACGAAATGGCATTTAAGCTGGCTGCCATCCTGGCATTTAAGGAGGCTATGCCCAATGCAATGCCCACTCTGCTGGAGCCCATCGGTTCTCTGGCTGTTACTGTGCCCGAGGATTACGTGGGCGATGTGATGGGCGATCTGAGCAAGCGCCGTGGCCGTCCCATGGGCATGAAGCCCGATGCTGACGGCAATACCGTTATTGAGGCTGAGGTTCCCATGGCTGAAATGAGCAGCTATGCCATTGACCTGCGCGCTATGACCCAGGCCCGTGGCTCCTTTGTGCTGACCTTCGAGCGCTACGAGGAAGTGCCCAAGGCTAACCAGGCTAAGATCATTGAGGACGCCAAGAACGACGAGGAGTAATTCCTGAAACATAAAAAACCGGTGCAACTGCACCGGTTTTTTGTGGAAATTCCAAGGGAATTGTGATAGGATAGATAAATAAAATGGTTTATAACAGTATCTGAAATTTGGAGGATTTGCTATGCTGCCGCAAAAATTTTTAACCAGAATGGAAAAACAGCTGGGGGAGGAATACCCGGCTTTTTTGGCATCTCTGGAACGCCCCCGGGCGGTGGCGCTGCGGCTGAATCCCCTGAAGGGTGATTTGCCGGAAGTGCCTTTTGCGGGAGCGGGTGTCCCCTGGGAACCCATGGGTTATTATTATGATCCGGAAACCCGTCCGGGTTTGCACCCTTATCACGAAGCCGGCGTATACTATTTGCAGGAGGCCAGCGCTATGTCGGCGGTGGCGCTGCTGCAGCCTCAGCCGGGAGAATGGGTTTGCGATTTGTGCGCCGCTCCCGGCGGTAAGACCACCCAAATTGCCGGACGTATGGCGGGGGAAGGTTTCTTGCTTTGCAACGAAATCAACCCCAAACGGGCAAGGATTCTCAGCCGGAATATAGAACGCATGGGTGTTGGCAATGCTTTGGTGACCAATGAGCATCCGGAAAAACTGGCGCAGCGGTTTGTCGGCTGTTTTGACCGGGTGCTGGTGGATGCCCCTTGCTCCGGCGAGGGCATGTTCCGCAAGGAGGAAGCTGCCGTCACCGATTGGAGTGAGGAAACCGTTGCCATGTGCGCTAACCGTCAAAAGGAGATTTTGCGCTCTGCCGCAAGGCTTTTGCGTCCCGGCGGACGGTTGGTGTATTCCACCTGTACCTTTGCGCCGGAGGAAAATGAGGGCGTTATGGCCGCCTTTTTGCAGGAGCATCCGGACTTTGCCCCCGATTGTGTGGAAGCGCCTTGGTTCGTGCCGGGGGAAAATGGCTCTTTCCGGATTTGGCCCCATAAGCTTTTGGGGGAAGGGCATTTTGCTGCGGTTCTGCGAAAACTGGGTGAGGAAGCGCGGGAGCAACCCCAATCCGGTAAAGCAGAGAATTTACCTACCCAATGGAAGGAATTTGCCCGCCAGCTGAACATCAGCCTGCCGGCAGGTAGGGCGCTCAGCTTTGGCCAGAGCTTGTATTGGACGCCGGAGGGCATGCCGGACATAAAGGGCTTGAAGGTGGAACGGCCGGGTCTGGAACTGGGCGTGGTAAAGAAGGACCGGTTTGAGCCTGCCCACGCTTTGGCTATGTGGCTGAACACTTGCGCGGTTACCCATGAGCTGGGCAATCAGGCGGAAAACTACATGCATGGTGAAGTGATTCCTTCCTGTCAAAAGGGCTGGTGTCTTGTCACGGTGGACGGATGTAGTCTTGGCTGGGGTAAGAGTGACGGAAATGTATTAAAAAATCATTATCCCAAGGGTTTACGCAGATAAAAGTAACAAAATGTACTTTACATAACCTGCAAAATATGGTATACTGAATATCACGATAAGACCCTAAAAACAGATAAAACCTTCGCAAGGAGAGGATTTCCTTGGCAAGATATGAGATTGTAGGTGGGACCCCCTTAAATGGTACGGTCACCATCAGCGGCGCAAAGAATGCCGCAGTTGCGATTCTGCCCGCTTCCTTATTGGTTGGCGGTGTTTGCCGGATTGAGAATGTTCCCGATATTTCCGATGTGCGGATTCTGCTGAATATCATGGAAGATATGGGCGTGCAGATTCGCTATGAGGATAAGAATACTGTCATTATCGACAGCACCACCGTTACCAGCACCCATCCCAACCCGGCGCTGGTTCGGAAAATGCGGGCCAGCTATTATTTGATGGGTGCGCTGTTGGGTCGTTTTGGCAAAGCAGATGTGGCGTTGCCCGGCGGCTGCAATTTTGCATCCCGTCCCATTGACCAGCACATCAAAGGCTTTCTGGCCCTGGGCGCAGAAGTGGATGAAACTGAAGATTTTGTAGCCATGGAGGCGGGATCATCCGGCTTGCAGGGCGCTAAAATCAGCTTGGATATGGCCAGCGTGGGCGCAACTGCCAATATTATGCTGGCGGCTGTGCTGCTTCCCGGACAGACAGTGATTGAAAATGCCGCAAAAGAGCCCCATATTGTTGACCTTGCTAACTTCCTGAACACTATGGGCGCCCGGATTACCGGTGCCGGTACGGATACGGTGAAGATCAAGGGTGTGGAAGCACTGGAAGGCGGCAGCTATGCCATCATTCCTGACCAGATTGAGGCAGGTACTTATATGGCGGCGGCAGCGGCTACCGGTGGTAATGTGTTGGTGCGAAATGTGATCCCAAAGCACATGGAGCGGATTTCCTCCAAGTTGGAGGAAATGGGCGCCAAGATTACCGAGTATGACGATGCCATTCGCGTACAGTCCAATGTGCGTTTGCGTAACACCACCGTCAAGACTCGTCCCTATCCCGGCTTCCCCACAGATATGCAGGCCCAGCTGTGCGTGTGCATGGCACTGGCTTCCGGTGTCAGCCGTTTGACAGAAAGTGTGTATGAAACCCGTTTCTTCGGTTACTGTACAGAGCTGGGAAGCATGGGTGCGGATATTTTGATCAATGGCAAAACTGCGATTGTTACCGGAAAGGAAAAACTCCGGGGCGCAACGGTGTCCGCCCACGATTTGCGGGCAGGCGCAGCGCTGGTGATTGCCGGTTTGGCAGCGGAAGGCACGACCCGGGTGGAAAACATCCATTTTGTGGAGCGTGGTTACGAAAATATTGTAGAAAAGCTTACTAATTTGGGGGCAAATATCCGCAGAGTGGAAGACTAAAAAGCATAAAAACACCCGAGGTTGCAACCTCGGGTGTTTTCATTTAGGAAAAAGCGGGGGTGGACAGGTAGCGCTCGCCGGTATCTGGAAGAAGGGCTACTACGGTTTTACCGGTGTTTTCCGGTTGCCGGGCTGCTTCCATGGCAGCATGTAAGGCGGCGCCGGAAGAAATACCGCAGAGAATACCTTCGGTTTGCGCCAAAGCCTTCATGGCGGTATAGGCTTGCTCTTCGGTGACGGCTGCCACCTTGTCATAAACTTCCGTATCCAGCACGGGAGGAATAAAGTTCGCGCCTATGCCCTGGAGACCGTGGCTGCCGGATTTTCCCTGGGAAAGCAGGGGAGATGCTGCCGGCTCCACTGCCAGAATTTGCAACTGGGGGTTTTGCTCCTTGAGATACCGGCCCACACCGGTAACGGTGCCACCGGTACCTACGCCGGCAACAAAGATGTCGATTTGCCCTTGGGTGTCCGCCCAGATTTCCGGACCGGTGGTGCAGTAGTGGGCATGGGGGTTGGCGGGATTTTCAAACTGACCGGCAATTATGCTGCCGGGAATTTCTTTTTTCAAAGCCTCTGCTTTGGCAATCGCGCCGGTCATACCCTCTTTGCCGGGGGTGAGAACCAATTCTGCGCCATAGGCGGTCATCAGAAGTCTTCTCTCCATGCTCATGGAGTCGGGCATAACGATAATGGTTTTGTAGCCCCGGGCTGCAGCAACGGCTGCCAGACCGATACCGGTATTACCGGAGGTGGGTTCAATGATGGTGCTGCCGGGGGCCAGAAGACCTTGCTGCTCCCCGTCCAGAATCATGGAAAGGGCAACCCGGTCTTTGGCGGAACCGCCGGGATTAAAGCTTTCCAGCTTTACCAGCAGTCGGGCGCACAGATTTTGTTTTTTTTCCAAACGCTGCAGCTGCAGCAGGGGTGTGTTTCCAATGAGTTGATCCAAGGATGTATAAAGCATAAGAAAACCTCCTCATATTGTCTAAATTATACTCTTCCCACAGGTGCGTTGTCAACATGGCATTGACACCCGTCTGTGAGTGTGTTAAACTTTCCCAAAAGGAGGGAGTGTTCATGCCGTCTATTGAAAAGCAAATTGAAGGAATTGTGGATTCCATTCTGGAGGATTACCTTTGCGGACGGGATATTGATCGCATTGATTACGGCAATCATCCGGATCGGGATGTTATTATTGATATAATCAATAAGCTGCGCCGCATTGTATTTCCCGGTTATTTTAAGGAGAAATCCTATCAGATTTATAATGCCAAGCATAACCTCTCCATGCTCATTGAGGATGTGATGTTCAATCTGAATAGTCAGATTGCTCTGGTGTTGAAGGATGAAACACGGTCTGAGGAAGTTTGTTTGGAATTTTTCCGGCAAATTCCCAAGGTGCGGGCATTGGTGCAAACAGATTTGCAGGCATCCTATGAGGGAGATCCTGCAGCAGCGGGCAAGGAGGAAATTGTCCATTCCTATCCCGGCTTGTTTGCCATTACCGTATATCGCCTGGCTCATGTATTGCATACTTTGGGTGTTCCAATGATACCCAGAATGATGACCGAGCATGCCCATAGTGTCACCGGTATCGATATTCATCCCGGCGCAACCATCGGCGAATATTTCTTCATCGATCACGGTACGGGTATTGTAATCGGTGAAACCACCCAAATCGGCAATCGCGTGAAGGTTTACCAGGGCGTGACCCTGGGCGCACTTTCTACCAGAGGGGGGCAGGATTTGCGGGGGCAGAAACGGCATCCTACCATTGAGGATAATGTGACTATCTATGCCGGCGCTTCTATTTTGGGCGGTAAGACGGTGATCGGTTCCGGTTCGGTGATTGGTTCCAATGCTTTTATCACCATTAGTGTTGCGCCTAATACCACAGTAAGCATTAAGAGTCAGGAGCTGCAGTTCCATTCCCGTCCGGAGAAAAAATGAATAATAGAAACGGGCATGGCCAATGGCCATGCCCGTTTGGTTTTTGTTAGTCAGCGAAGTTGAAAACATCCTTAAAGCGATCTTTAAAAATTGCATAAACCGCATCCAGAGTGGCTTCGTCTTCCACAGCCAGATAGTTCTCGGTCTCCTCGTCAACAGGCTCGATCTCCAGGATCACGATCTCGGTGGCATCCTCTTCAGCGGGGGTGAGAACCAGATACTCTTTCTCACCGTACTCGATGCAGTCCAGATATTCAAAGTCGGATTCTACGCCGGACTCGTCGGTCAGAGTGATAACAGAGGTTTCTTCCTCTTGCAGGATTTCTTCGTTAGCCATAATGATTCTCCTTATCTTTGGATACGGCCGGAACCGTCGCCACCGGCCAGCTTTTCGACCTCGGCTACGGTGACCATGTTGTAGTCACCCTCAATGGAGTGCTTCAGAGCGGAAGCGGCAACTGCAAATTCCACAGCAGCCTGGGTGTCCTTGCCGGTGAGCATGCTGTAGATCAAACCGCCGCCGAAGGAGTCACCGCCGCCTACACGGTCAATGATGTGCAGGTCGTACTTCTTGGAGAAGCAGAACTGGTTGGAAGCTACATCGTAGAGCATGGCGCTCCAGCCGTTGTCAAATGCGGAGTGGCTTTCGCGCAGGGTGATGGCAACCTTTTCAAAGCCGAATTTGTCAGCCAGCTGCTTGGCAACGGACTTGTAGCCCTCGTGGTTCAGAGAACCGGCGTAAATGTCGGTGGCCTCGGCTTCAATGCCGAATACATCCTTGGCATCCTCCTCGTTGGAGATGCACACATCCACATACTGGCACAGCTCGGTCATAGCCTCACGGGCCTGTGCGCGGGTCCACAGCTTGCCGCGGTAGTTCAGGTCGCAGGAAATCTTGATGCCCTTGGCTTTGGCAGCGATACAAGCCTGCTTGCAGGCTTCTACCATGTTGGGACCCAGTGCGGGAGTGATGCCGGTGAAGTGGAACCAGTCAGCGCCCTCAAAAATAGCGTCCCAGTCGAACTCAGCGGGATCAGCCATCTGGATGGCGGAGTGCGCGCGGTCATAGATGCAGACACTGCCTCTCTGGGAAGCGCCCTTCTCGTTGTAGTAAATGCCCACGCGGTCGCCGCCACGGACGATCTTGGTGGTATCCACACCAAAGCGGCGCAGGCTGTTCACAGCGGCCTGACCGATGGAATGGGTGGGCAGCTTGGTGACATAAGCGGCATCCAGGCCGTAGTTAGCCAGGGAAACAGCTACATTGGCCTCGCCACCGCCGAAGGTGAATTCTACATGGTCACACTGCACGAAGCGCTCGTAGTTGTAGGGCTGCAGGCGGAGCATCAGCTCGCCGAAGGTAATAACTCTTTTTGCCATTGTATTGACTTCCTTTCAAGAATAAATATTAGCCGAAGGCGGCCTGACGGGCCTCGGTGCAAAGGGCGGTAATCTTATCAAAGTTGCCGGCTGCAATGTCAGCCTTGGGGCAGACCCAGCTGCCGCCTACGGCATGAATGAAGGGAGCGTCAATGTATTCACGCAGGTTGGCTGCGTTGACACCGCCGGTGGGCAGGAATTTGATACCCACAAAGGGGGCTGCCAGATTCTTCATGGCGTTCAGACCGCCGTAGACATTGGCGGGGAAGAACTTAACAACCTTCAAGCCCATGTTCACAGCTGCGGTAATTTCGGTGGGGGTGACACAGCCGGGGGTAACTGCAATGCCGTTTTCAATGCACCAGCCTACAACGCCTGCGTCAAAGCCGGGGGAAACGATGAACTTGGCACCCATGGCAACGGCCTTTTTGCACTGCTCCAGATTCAGAACCGTACCGGCACCTACCAGCATATCGGGGCAGTTGTCGGCAACAGCTTTGATTGCATCGGGAGCGGCGGCGGGGCGGAAGGGGATTTCCATAACATCAATGCCACCTGCCAGCATAGCCTTTGCGGTGGGCACTGCGTCCTTGGCATCGTCAATGACCACAACAGGCACAACGCCTGCGCCGGCCAATCTGCTTAATACATCCATTTTATAACCTCCTGGGCTGATTTTCAGCCAAAAAATATAAAAATTAGGGAAGTAACAGTTGGTTTTGGCAATCCTCCCCAACTTACTACACTAAATAAATTATATTGAAGTTTCCCAATTCTGTCAAGAGAGAAACCGCATTCCGGAGCAGTTAATTTGGTGCGGATTGGCTATTGCGAAAAACAGGGTGTTCGTGTATAATAAGACTGTTGTATTTAAGATAAGGAGAATGTATATGGCAGAGGGTAGACGGCTTCCTGCTGAGTCAAATAATAAAATGGGCATCCAGCCCGTGGGAAAGCTGCTGTTTTCCATGGCGCTTCCCATGATTCTTTCCATGTTGGTTCAGGCGCTTTACAATGTGGTGGACAGCATTTATGTTTCCCGGTATTCCGAGAGTGCGATCACAGCGCTTTCTTTGGCATTTCCGGTACAAAATATGCAGATCGCATTTGCTACCGGTATCGGCGTGGGCATTAACTCCTTGCTCAGCAAATCTCTGGGCGAGGGGAATCAGGAACGGGTGAACCGTACTGCCGGTAACGGTGTTTTCCTTACCGCAATCATTACGCTGGTGTTTATTTTGTTCGGCGTATTTGGTGCCCGCCCCTATTATGCCATGCAGTCCGAAGTGGCGGAAACGGTGGAGGGCGGCACGGCCTATGTTGCAATTTGCTGCATTTTCAGTTTGGGTCTGTTTGTGGAGATTCTGGGCGAAAAGCTTTTGCAGGCCTCCGGACGGACGGTGTATACCCTGTTTACCCAGGGCATTGGCGCCGTTGTCAATATTATACTGGACCCCTTCTTTATTTTCGGTTGGTGGGGATTTCCTCAAATGGGTATTGCCGGCGCTGCCGTGGCAACGGTGATCGGTCAGTGGGTGGCAGCTATTTTGGCGGTGATTTTCAACCTGTTCTGCAATCCCGATGTGCATTTGGCGGTGCGTTATTTGAAACCGGACAGACAGGTAATTAAGCCCATTCTTGCGGTGGGACTCCCTTCCGTGATTATGATGGCTATCGGTTCTGTCATGAATTTTGGCATGAACCAAATCTTTCAGAGCTTTAAAAACTACGGAGAAACCGCCACCGGCGTATTCGGTATTTACTATAAGCTGCAAAGCTTTTTCTTCATGCCTATATTTGGTCTCAACAATGCAACCATTTCCATTGTGGCCTTTAACTATGGCGCAAGAAAGCCGGAGCGGATTACTGCTGCTTTGAAGCGGTCTGTGATCAGCGTGCTGGCTGTGATGCTGTTGGGTCTTTTGGCCTTCCAACTGCTGCCGGAGCAGCTGTTGAACATTTTTAATCCCAGTGATGATTTTCTTGCCATTGGCATCAGCGCCTTGCGCATAGTCAGCCTGCATTTTCCCCTGGCTGCAATCTGTATTGCTTTGGGTGCCAGCTTCCAGGCGCTGGGCGATGGTATTTATTCCACAATTACTTCCCTGTGTCGTCAGCTGGTGGTGCTGCTGCCTGTGGCATATCTGCTGAGCCTGTCCGGTGATGTGCATCCGGTTTGGTGGGCGTTCCCCATTGCGGAGGTGGTCAGTTTGACCATAACCCTCATTTTCTTTCGCCGGATTTATAAAAATAAAATCCGTCCTCTCTTTTAAGATTTCTCCCAAGCGGTAGTACCGCTTGGGGTTTTCTTTTTTATAAACCACAACATACAGAGGGATAACAAAAATATTACCCCTTTTTCGGCAAAAAACCTCACGGTATGGTCGTTGTGCGGGGAGAAAACCTGTGATATAATGTTTCCAAATGACGCATTATGAGGGAAAGTATGAACATAGAGAAGTTAACAATTGAACCGGAGCAAATGCGCAAGCTGCTGCATTTGGCAAATTCCGATGCG
>JAZRBJ010000094.1:0-8881 GCA_045635065.1 Faecousia sp.
CAACACCTCTTCCCGCATGAGCGAAAAGGTGATCGACACACTTTATTCCACCTGTCTGGCATTGACCGACGAGATGAACAACACCGTTTTGCTGTTCCATAACGACCTGATCGGCTCTCCCCGGCATATTTCCGACCCCATTCGCAAAAGTGTCAGCGAAGCCACCGGTGTACCCATTACCAACATCATCATCGGTTCCACCCACACCCATTCCGGGCCGGATATTTGGAACACTGCAGTTCCCTCCATTCCCCGGTATAACGCTTCCCTCCCCGGCAAGCTGACCCAATGCGCTGTGGAAGCCATGGCTGACCGCAAGGAAGCCAAGGCCTATGGCGCCAAGGCTTACACCGAAAACCTGAACTTTATCCGTCTTTATATTCTGGAGGACGGCAACTATGTGGGCGACAATTTCGGCGCCCAGCACAAAAGCCCCATTCTGGATCACGCCACCAAAGTAGACAACGAAATGCGTCTTGTGAAGTTTGTCCGTGAAGGCGGCGAAGATATCCTCCTGGTCAACTGGCAGGTCCATCCCCTGCGCACCGGCGGCAGCGTAAAAACCAATGTTTCTTCCGACATCATCGGCACCATGCGGGATGCCACCGAAGCTGCCCTGGGCTGCAAGTTTATCTACTTCAACAGCGGTGCAGGCAACATCAGCGCCCATAGCCGAATCACCAGCGAACACCGTGTAGATAACTATATCGACCACGGCAAAGCCCTGGCCGGTCACATTCTCAGCGCTGAAGGCAGCTATGAGGAACTGAATCTGGGCGGTTTCCGGGTGCTGGAAAATCCCCACATTGAATATGTCAACCGTCCCGACCCCAACCGTCTGCCTGCCGCAGAAGAAGTGCGGGATTACTGGGTGAAAACCAACGATTGGCCCGGCAGCGTTGCTATGGCCATCGAAAGAGGCTTCAGCAGCCAGTTTGATGCCTGCTGCATGATCGGCCGTCACCACAGACAGTCCGATGAGATCGATTGCCCCCTTACCGCTATCTGCCTGGGCGATGTAGGCATTGCCACCGTTCCCTACGAAATGTTTGACACCAACGCAAAATATGTGCGGGACTCCTCGCCTTTCAAAATGACCATCGTTTCCCAGACCACCAACGCCTCCGTTATGTACATCCCCTCTGCCTACGGTTTCATCCACGGCTGCTACGAAGCGGCCTGCACCGATTGTAAACCCGGCACCGGTGAACGGCTGGCATCCATGCTGGTTCGTATGCTGGACTGGACAAAAAAAGACAAGTTCTGATATAAAAACAACCCGCCTCGTTTGAGGCGGCTTGTTCGAGCCTGTCAAAAAACACTTTTTGACAGGCTCACAGAGGTCATTAAAGTCGTCAAGACAAGCAACGCGACCCCGATGTGTATAAAGATACTCGAGAGGAAAGCGTTGCGCAGTAAGTCAGAACACTTTGCGTAGCAAGCCTTTTGCGACTTTTCAGCGCTGCGGACCGTCGAGGACGCCGGTCCCTATAAGAAAGTATAACGCCAACCATCAAAACTTTGTGTTCTGACGATTGGCGGCTTTTTTGACGCTCTGAAACAAGCCGCCTCGTTTGAGGCGGCTTATTCGTTATTGCTGTTGCATACGGAAAACCATCATACCCGGCGCATCCTGAGCAATACTGCTGACCTGATACAGCAATTCCGCAACCTGAGCGCGGTTCAGCGTTTCCTCCGCTTCCAGAGAGAAGCCATTGCTGTTCATAGCCTCCAGAGCGGTTTCTGCCCAGGAGGGAATTTCCTCATTGCTGAATTTATCCTCCATAACCACCACGGACAAATCCAAGGCGTTCTGCAGCATAACCGCAGCCTCTGCGCCGGTAATGGGCGCCTGAGAATCCAAAGCCCCCGTCTGTGCATCCGGCAGCTGTGCCATCAGCCCGGAACGCACCGCCGCAGCCAGATAAGGCTTCAGCCAATCCGGCGCATTTTCAGCAAGACCGGTGTACTCTGCCTGCTCTTCCACAGGAATCTCCAGCATTTTCACCACCATAGCCAGAAATTCGCCCTTGGTCACCGCCTTGTCGGGATAGAAGCAATCCTGACCGCCAATCTTCTCTCCGGCGAACAGGCCGGTATTCCGCAGCCATTCCGCTTCAAACCGACAGCTCTTGCCCAGCGTGTCCGTATACTGGGTAGCATCCGAAGGCTTCAGAATGGTCACAGTAACCATAGCCTCCCGGGAAACATTACCGGCGGGATCCGTAGCGGTATAAATGAAGGAATCCACACCCACCTTATTCTTTTTGGGGGTATACACAAAGTTGCCGTCCTGGGTCACCGTAACTTCACCCCGGCGGGGCTGGCGAACAATGGTATAGGTCAAGGCCTCCCCCTCGGGATCTTTTGCTTTCAGCTTACCCTCATTAGGCAGATTCTTATAGGTTTCCACCGCAAAATCCTCTGCCACCGGCGCCATGTCCTCTTTGCCCCGAACGGCAATGGTCATGGTAGCAGCTTTTTCCACCCTGTTTTCATAGATGGGCAGATAGGTAACCACCGCATCCACATCCTCCTCCGTGCGCACAGGGCAGAAGGTCATCTGTTCCAGCTGCTGGGCAGTCAGAATATCGCCCTCCCGCAGCACCCGCACCCCCAGCATCACTGTTCCGGTTTCCGCCTGGGGCAAACCGGTAATGCAAATACCTGCCAGCGGCTCTTCCTGGGTGGAAAAATCCTCCTGGGTGAAGCAATAGGCGGTGTCGCAATCCACCTCCAGAGCAAGGGCCCCGGCAGCAAGACTCAGCACACAGCCCAGGGCCAGAAGCAGGCAGACTGTTCGCTTTTGATTCATATTTATTTACCTCCTTGATTTGGCTTCTGAGGTATTGTTTGCCGGCAGGAAGAAAAATATGCAAGCATTGGAAAAATCCCCTTACGCTGGGTGACTTGATCACAGATTGCAAATCCTGCATATGCTATGATGCAAATACAAAGAATACCACAAGGAGGTAATATTTATGAAATTGCAAAACAAAGTTGCGGTCATTACCGGCGGAAGCCGGGGAATCGGCTTTGCCACCGCAGATAAATTCCTGGCAGAGGGCGCTGTTGTCATTCTCACCGCCAGCACGCCGGAAAATGCAGAAAAAGCCGCCCAGAAGCTGCGTCAGCGCCATCCGGGCGCCACCGTTGAGGGCATGAGTCCCGACCTTGCCAGCCTGGATTCCGTCAAGCAGGCCTTTGATGACATTATTGCCCGCCACGGCGGTATTCATATTCTGGTGAACAATGCAGGCATTTCCGAAAGCACTCCCTTACACCAATACGCCGAGGCGCTGTTCGACAAGGTTATGGATCTGAATGTAAAGGGTGTTTTTACCGCCACCAAAGTGGCTGCTGACCACATGGCTGCCCGGGGCGATGGCGTGATCCTTTCCACATCTTCCATGGTCAGCATCTCCGGCCAGCCCAGCGGTTTTGCCTACCCCGCTTCCAAATTCGCAGTGAACGGTCTGACAGTTTCCTTAGCCCGAGAGCTTGGTCCCCTGGGCATCCGGGTGAATGCCGTTGCCCCCGGCATCACGGAGACCGACATGATGCGTGCCGTTCCCCGGGAAGTAATTGAGCCCATGATTCAGCGCATCCCCCTGCGCCGGCTGGGTCAGCCGGAGGACATTGCCAACGCATTTGCCTTCCTGGCCTCCGACGAAGCCTCCTATATCACCGGTGTGATCCTCAGTGTAGACGGCATGGCAAGGGCATAACACCGGGAGTAAGGGCGGATGCCCACATCCGCCCGCGGGACGATGTAGGCATCGTCCCCTACAAGCTTACAAAACAACCACATTTTGCCCCAACAAGGCAGAAAACACCACAGCCGCCGACCATCAGGTCAGCGGCTGTTGCTATCTAATCGATATGTTAAAGGATGGCTGCCCAATCAATTTCTTCATTCTTGTAAAAATACTTTTTATCCCTTTCTCCAACTTCTCTGAGAACACGGCAGGGATTTCCAGCGGCAACCACATGATCAGGAATGTCCTTTGTTACAACACTCCCTCCACCAATAACTGTATTTTTTCCAATACGAACTCCGGGTGTTATAATGACACCCGCGCCAATCCAGGTATTTTCACCAATATAAACATCTTTATTATACTGCAAACCTTTTGCCCTTAATGTCGGCTCAATTGGATGATTTGCAGTAGCAATTGTAACATTTGGCCCGAACATGACCTTATCACCAATATATACATGCCCATCATCAACTATGGTGAGATTGAAATTTGCATAGATACCATTTCCGAAATGAACGTGATGACCGCCCCAGTTTGCACGAAAAGGTAATTCAATATAACAATCATCGCCACATTCAGCAAACATTTCCTTCATAATTTTTACTTTCTCTGAATGTTGAGAGGGTTTGAGCTGATTAAATTCCCACAGCTTGTCTTGATACTGTATTTGTTTGCTTATTATTTCTTCATCGCTGGGATTGTATATAAGGCCATTTACCATCTTTTCGTATTCCGTCATATCCAATCTCCTTTACGCTCAAGTTTTCCTAATTGGATTATAGATAAATGGCACGCAAAAATCAAGCCATTCTGCCCATTGCCGGAAACCCGCCGCAATGTTACCACCAAAATGTAGGGGCGGTTATTAACCGCCCGCGGGCGATCACTGATCGCCCCTACAAGTTGAATTTCTCTCGTGGGTGTGATACAATGAGTCTGTGAAAGCGAGGGTATCTTATGATTAAAGTGCTTTTTGTTTGCCACGGGAATATTTGCCGCAGCCCCATGGCGGAGTTTGTTTTAAAGGATATGGCAAAAAAGGCCGGGCTGGCAGATAAATTTTCCATTGCCTCCGTGGCAGTGAGCCGGGAAGAATTGGGAAACCCCGTATATCCCCCCGCCCGGCGGGAATTAAACCGCCACGGCATTGCCTGCGACGGTCATCGCGCCCGGCAAATTACCGCAGCCGATGTTACCAATTATGACCATATTTATTACATGGACAGCAGCAATGCCCGATATTTACAGCATCTGTTTCCCGGTGAAACCAAATTCCGTCCTTTCCTTCCCCGGAATGTGGCTGACCCCTGGTACACCGGAGATTTCACTCAGACCTGGGCTGACATCACCGAGGGCTGCGAGAAAATTCTAAAGGAGCTTGCCCATGAATAAAGAATTTCTGGAACAGCAGCTTTCTCAACTTCCGCTGTATGTCTACAGCTTTATTGACCCCAAAGGATTGGGGTTTTCTGATCGCATTCGCTGGATTTGCGAAAACGAATGTCCCATGTACGGAAAGACCTGGGCCTGTCCTCCCGGTGTGGGCTCTGTAGAAGCCTGCCGGGGCAAATGCCTGGGCTACAATCACTGTTTACTCATTGGAACGGTGGTAGAGTGCGCCGACATTAGCAACATAGAGGAAACCCTGTCCACCCGTGGAGATCACGAAGATATTACGAACCAGGTAGCCGACCTTCTGCGGAAGCAGGGCGTTGCCCCTTACATACTTTCCACAGAGGCCTGCGCTATTTGTGAGCGTTGTTCCATTCTGGATGGCCAGCCCTGCCGGCACCCGGAGAAAATGCACCCCTGTGTGGAAAGCCACGGCATCAATGTAATCCCCACTCTGGAATCTCTGGGCCTGGAATTTCAATATGGCGAGAATATCATAACCTGGTATTCGCTGCTATTCTTTAACGATTAAAAGCCCGCCCCGATCGGGGCGGTCTTTTAGTTTCTTTCCAAAACTGCGATGGATTCTATATGTGCGCAACGGGGGAAAAGATCACAGGCCATGGCATTTTTCAGCTTATAACCTCTCTCTTTCAACAGCGCCACATCCCGGGCAAGGGTGGCAGGATCACAGGACACATACACAATGCGCCGAGGATTCATTTTGTCCATTGCCTCAATGGCATCGGCATTTAATCCCTTGCGGGGTGGGTCTACCACCACCACATCGGGACGGATTCCCTTTGCCTCCAATTCCAAGGCAGCCTGTCCGGCATCGGCGCAAATAAACTCCGCATTCTCCATGCCGTTACGCTTGGCATTGTCCCGAGCATCTTCCACCGCCTGGGGTATCACTTCCACGCCAATCACCTTTTTTGCAGCCTTTGCCATGACCAAGGTGATTGTGCCCACACCGCAGTAAAGATCCAGCACAATATCTTCCTTGGTAATACCGGCCTGTCCGATGGCAGCCTCATACAGCCGCTGGGCCTGGTGGTGATTCACCTGATAGAAGGAACGGGCGGACAGGCGGAAAGTAAGGCCGCACAGAGTATCCTCAATATAGCCCGGCCCATATAGGGTGATAAATTCATCACCTAAAACAGCATTGCCTTTTTTATTATTCACGCTCAGAACCAGAGTTGTAAACCCCGGAACATCCTGCAGCCGCCGTACCAAATCTTCTTCATGGGGAAATTTTCTGCCGTTAATCGCCAGACACACCAACACCTGCCCGGACACCGCGCCCCGGCGGACATAAATATGCCGCAGCAATCCCTTATGGGCCACTTCGTCATAAGCCGTTATGCGGTAGTGGTTTACATAATCTATCACAATTTTCTTAACGCTGTCCGTTTCCTCCGGCAGAATCAAGCAGCGATCATTTTCCACCACATCATGGGTGCCGGCACGATAAAATCCTGCATAGGCACGACCCTTTTTGCTTGCCACAGGATACTGCGCCTTATTGCGGTAATTGTAACAAGTGGGCGCAGACAAAATAGGCATCTCCTCCAGCGCTTCACCGCCAATGCGGTTTAAAGCTGTACGCACCCGATCCGCCTTAAGTCTGGTTTCCTCCTCATAATCCATGTGCCAGAAATCACAGCCGCCGCAGCTGCTGGAAACAGGGCAGGCTCGCTGAACCCGATGGGGCGATTTTTCCAGAATTTCCACGATCTTGCCTGCCGCCCAGGTTTTGCCCGCCTTTTCGATGCGCAAACGCACCCGCTCTCCGGCGATGGCATTGGGAACGAAAACCACGCACCCCTCTACCTTGGCAACACCCTGGCCCTCAGCGGTATAATCTTCGATTACAGCCTCGTAAATTTCATTTTTATTCAGCATCATCTTTCTCCAACAGCTTTTCCATGAAGATTCGCTGGGGCTTCATACCGCATTTTTCATAAAAACCCATAGCCCCTTCATTGAAGCTCCATACATTTAAGGTGATATTATGACAGTTACGGGACTTGGCATATTCATAAATATGCCCGTATATTTTCTTACCTATTTGCTGTCCCCGGCAGGTTTCCTCCACGCATATATCATCGATATACAGCTCCAGATAATCCGTAAATACCGGGCCTTCATGTTTTTTTAGCTGGCAAAAGCCATAGCCCAGCACTTGCCCGTCTTCCTCTGCCACAAATACAGGGGTGTTCTCATCCTGCAGGATTTCCTCCATCTGGGGCGCATCATATTTCTGCGCCCCCGGGCAGAACAAATCCGGTCTGCCCTGATGGTGTACCTGCCCCACTTGCTGCAACAGCTTTAAAATTCCGGGAATATGCTGCTTTTCTCCATTACAAATCTTCATAATCCTGCTCCTTTTCTCTTTGATGGTATCATAACACAATTTTTCTGCGGGGTAAAGTTGCGCTGCAAAAAAAGATGTGGTAAAGTAGAAACCATCCCACAAAAGGTGGTATGTCTATGAACTATCAACACTGTAATCTTTGTCCCAGATGCTGCGGCGTGGACAGAACTGCCGGGCAAAGGGGTTTTTGCGGCTGCGGGGGCACCGCCCTGGTTGCCAAAGCCATGCTTCACAAATGGGAAGAGCCTGCCTTAGCGGGTAAGGGTGGCAGCGGCGCCATCTTTTTCGGTGGCTGCACCCTGGGCTGCAAATACTGTCAAAACAAAGCCATCAGTCAAGCCGCCACAGGCACGCCTATGAATACGGCGGAGCTGCGCGCTGTAATGGAAAATTTGATCTCCCAAGGCGCAGAAAACATCGACCTGGTCACCCCTACTCATTTTCTTCCCACCCTGATTCCCGCCTTAACTCCCAAACTTCCCGTGCCTGTGGTGTATAACTGCGGCGGGTATGAGCGGGTGGAAACCCTGCAAATCCTGGACGGCCTTGTGGATATTTATCTGCCGGATCTGAAATATTCCGATGGCCAGCTTGCCGCCCGGCTTTCCGGCGCAGCAGATTATTTTACCGTTGCTACGGCAGCCATTAAAGAAATGGTACGGCAGACCGGCCCGGTGCAATGGCAGGAGGGCAAAGTGATCAAGGGCGTCATTATCCGCCATTTGATCCTGCCGGGTCATGTGGAAAACTCTTTGAAGGTACTGGATTGGATCGGCGATACCTTTGCTCCCGGACAGGTGCTGGTCAGCCTCATGCGGCAATACACCCCCATGGGCGGTCTGGACGCACCTCTGAACAGGCACATCACCGAAGAGGAATACCAATCCGTGCTTAGCTGGATGTATCTCAACAATCTGGACGGGTTCACGCAGGAGGCTGATTCTGCGCAGGCAAGCTATATTCCGGATTTTTCCCAGACTGTTTAAAACAGCCCTTAAATACCAACTGATTTAACAGAAAAATCTCCCCTTTGCATAAATAAAACGCTGCGACGGATAACTGCCGCAGCGTTTTTTGTGCATATCCCCACCCGGGGGATAAAAAATACTGCAAAATTTGGAGAATCGGAGATTGACTTTCCGCTATTTTAAGATTAGAATATTATCGATACACTATGCGCCCGATACGCGCCGAGCGTATCGGTTAGAATATCTTTTAGGAGGAAAACACTTTGAAGGATTGGGCATTTACCACGACTGTCGAAGAGATGGAAGCGGCTACCAACGCTCTGCTGGAAACAGCGAACAAGGTTGGCGCTGACACCTGGCAGAAACGAGTCAAAGATCAG
>JAZRBJ010000095.1:0-18836 GCA_045635065.1 Faecousia sp.
TCCAGCAATCTGTTTCAACGGTTGTTCAAACTATTCTGAAATTTTCACGGTTTATTCACATAGATTTTCGTTTGCTTAGGGGATTGTCCGATTTGTCGGCCCTCTTGCTTCTTACGACTTACTTATGTGCTGTTTGCGTGAGCTGCATTTATATTGCCTTTGTATTGAGCCTTGAGATTTACCTGTACATTGGTATCACCTCTTTGTGTCTATAAGATATCATAGATTTTTAGAATAATCAATACGCAAAATTGTACAAAATGCACGATTGCTGTTCGTGCAAAGTGAAGAAAATAGCAGTTTTGCACAAAACAATATTGACATTGCTAATCAGGCGTGATATGCTGATTTTGTTGGGCGGCCTTTTGGTGGCTCATTTTTTTGTAAAAAATTGCCCCCTCTTGCGATGGGGCAATTTTGTTAGCTGTGATAGATCACACCGGCGGTGGCAGCCTTGCGCCAGGAGTTTAGCCACAGGCTTTGATTGTCCTCGGTGGCATAGGGAAGATCCGGCTGTTCCAGTTCTTCCAGATTGGAGATATTGCCGGACAGATAATCACTGAGCCGCAGGGATGCGGTGAAGAGTCTTTGACGAAGACCGCCCAGACGAATATCCTGGATCTCAAAGCCAAAGGGTTTGTTGATTCTAAGCCACTGCTCACGCAGCGCATCGATATAGTTGTCCAGCCGCTGAATGGCAACGGGGATGTCACTGCAAATGATCTGCTGAAGGGTCTCCTTGTCACCGGCCAGGTAGGCCTCTTTGATCCGCACCGGCAGCAGCGCTTTGACCTCCAGGAACTTTGCCAGCATAAACTGGGTCTTGAACAGATAGTCGAATCGGTTATCGGGCACTTGCCGCAGAGTTTCGGCTGCCCTGCGATACCGTTCGGCCAGGTGCTTTCCCATAATGGGATTCATAATGCCCAACAGGGGATCGTTGAACAGGGCGCTCTTTTCCGTACATTCGGGATGGTGGGTGTTTTCGGCAAATTCCTCCGGAACGGAAACCGCATCCAGCTTCAGCATGTCCTGATAGGATAGGCCAAAACATTCCAGACTGCGTGCTTCTATGTTTTCTTCCCACGCGTCGGTATAATTCAGTTCGCCGTATTGCAGCAGAGAGGGCAGCACATCCCATACGGAACATTCTCCGCCGTCATCACCCCAGATGGTAGCGATCACATTTTTGATGCCCGCATCATCGGCATAAGCAAGCTGGTTGGGAGTGACGAAATTGGAGAAATAGTTTTTGGGCACAGGGCCGGTCCAGCACCAACTGCCGCCGGCAAACCAGATCTCCCGGTTCATGCGCTGATGCTGCAAGGACATGTTTTTCAGAATGTTGCGGTGCGCAGGGGGAGAGTAGTAGTTCCAGTAACACATGCTTACATTCTCGGGAATCTTGTCCAGCACTTCCTGGGAAAGCTCCCCCTGAGAAACCATGTATGTTCCGTTAAACTGCATACGGAAGAACATGTCACTCCACATAATGGGGGTATAGTTGTATTTGTCGCAAAGCTTTTTCACCTTGTCCAGATGACGCAGCATAATATCGGGCTTGGGACTATAGCCGTTGCGGTTGAGATACTGACCACGACCCAGATTGTGGGCTTCGTCCATGCCAACATGAATACGATTACTGGAGAAACATTCCCGGCAGGTGCTGAGCATGGTGTCGATCAGCGCCAGGGACTTTTCGTCTTCTGCAATGAGAATGTCGTCCAGATCCCGGATGTCGCTGTAAACGGGCCAGTTGAAAATGCCATTCAAATGCGCAAGGGTCTGGATGCAGGGAATCAATTCAATGCCAATGCTGTTGCCATAGGCATTGAGCATTTTCAACTCATCCATGGAATAGCGTCCCCGCATGTGACCAAAGTAGGGATGACCGGGCAGTTCATAGGTGTCCTCGGTGTAAAGCATCATGGCATTGAAGCCCAGCATGGCCACGGTAATCATCAGTTCCTTTACGGATTCCGGTTTTACCACGGAATTGCGGCTGCAATCCACCATTACCGTTAGCGTGTCGTATTTTTTTGTTTGAGAAATGGCATTGCCTGTTTCCCATACACGGCGGGCCATGCTCATACCCCGCAAAGCTTCAGCGATGGCGCTGTAGCCAATGATCACTTCATCCTGGCAGGGGGTAAGTGTAAGATGGTCGGCCCTTTCAAAGCGAACGGTGACACCGCCGCCGTCAATCAATTTATTAACTGCGTCAAATCCAATTTCCAGTTCCTTAGGAATGTGATTGCATTTTAACATGTTGGATGTCCTCCTGTTTTATTTCGATAGAGATGCAATGTATTCTGCCATATCCACAACTCGCCCGGTGAGCCGGGATTCTTCTGCAGCAAAAACCAGATGGTGATTATCCACAGAGGTACGCAAATCAGAAACAGAAAAGCCTTCATAGTTGCCGCACAAATGGGCGTGGAGCGCTTTAATAATACCCTGGTCTCCACCGCCATGTCCATTGACCAGGCCGTCCTTGCCGGATACGGGATATTCCGTGGTTTTTCGGGTTTCAAAATTAAAGACTCGCAGGGGTAGCTCCTGAGAATCCATAGAGCCCCACAGTTCACCTTTTGTGCCCATAATATGGATAAAACGACCACCCTTATTAAAGGCACACATGGTAAAGGTGGCGGTGGTGTTGCCATCGAAGAGCATGTTCACAGTTTGATGATCTACCACATCGTTGTCACATTTATATACGCATTTTCCATATTGATTGGTACGGAGCGCCTGTTCCACATCTTCATCGGTGGGGGCAACCAGGCCGGTACAGGCAGATCTGCGCCACAGGCTTGTACTTTTTAGATATAGCGTTACTGCATTGTAAGCGCAGGTGTCCTGGTGGGGACAGTTGTCAATGCACCGCTCCGGTGCGCCTTCCGGTGCGTTATTGCTTACAAAATGGGTCAGCGCACCAAAGGACTGAATCTTTTTGCAGGGTTTTCCAATAAGCCATTGCAAGATGTCCAGGTCATGACAGGATTTCTGAAGCAGCATAAAGGATGAGCGCTGGGAATTGCCCCAGTTGCCACGGACAAAGCTGTGGCTTTGATGGATGTTTTCTACGCATTCCTCGTGATTGATAGAAATAATGTCACCCAAATCGCCGTTGGCAATTAACTTTTTGATAGAGGTAAAGAAGGGCGTATAGCGCAGCACATGACACACCAGCACCTTGACACCTTCGGCCTCTGCCAGTTGGGCCATTTTTTCACATTCCCTGGGATCGGGAGAAACGGGTTTTTCCAGCAAAATGTCATAATGAGCCCGAATAGCGGCGCAGGCAGGCAGGAAATGCAGCCGGTCCATGGTGGCGATCACCGCAATATCCGCAATTTTGCCCAGGGACAGCAGGTCTTCCCAATTGTGGAAACATCGGTCTTCCGGAATAGAAAACATATCCCGGATTGCATTGCGGCGGCTTTCCTTGGGCTCAGCTACTGCCACTATCTGAAAATGGTCGGGCATGGCACACATTTGTCGGGCATAGGTTTGTCCACGATCACCGGCACCAATAATGACGGCCGTTAGTTTTCGGGTCATAATAATGTTTCTCCTTCATATTGGGCAACAATATGCTTCATGGCCTGGAATTGCTGCTCCATGTCGGCAACCAGCTTAAACTGGGTGCGGCAGCGGTGGAGGTTCTGCTCCGGGTAGTGGATGCGGAAATAGTGGTCACCCTCCAAATAGTCGGTAAGGAAGCGAATGCCACATTCCAGAGTCATGAGTTTAGCGCCCCAGGGCAGATATGCAAGCTCGTTTTCGGTCAATACACCGCCACAGCCTTCCAGGAAACCGCGGGTGTAGGCATCATATAATTCAAGATCGAAATTAACCTTGGAAAGATCCTGTTCATCTTCAGCGCAATGATTGGCACCGAAACGGATGGCATCGCCAAAATCGTTAATGGAAAGGCCGGGCATGGTGGTGTCCAGGTCGATGACGCAAAGCCCCTCGCCGGTTGCCTTGTCCATAAGAATATTGTTAAGCTTGGTGTCATTGTGGGTTACACGCAGGGGAAGAAGACCTTCCCGTTGGGCTTGCAAAGCCACGGAGCAATCAGCCTGCCGTGCCATCACAAAATCGATTTCAGCGGCACATTCTTTTACCCGGCCTGCGGTATCGGTGGCAATGGCGGCCTTTAATTTTTCCAGACGGTTTTCGGTATCATGGAATCGGGGGATGGTCTCAAACAGAGTTTCGGCATCGTAGCCGTCCAACATGCGTTGAAATTTGCCAAAGGCACGGGCGGAGGCTTCAAATAACTGAGGCGTATCTGCCTGCTCGTAGCACAGGGTGTTTTCAATGTAGGGGGTAGCCCTCCAGACTTCTCCCATACTGTCGGTGTAGAAATACTTGCCGTTACGGGTTTTGAGATAAGTAAGGGTTTCCCGTGTGGGATCGCCGCCTGTCAGCGCAATTTTGTTTGCCAGATACTGTGTAATGCCCACCATATTGGCCATTAATTTCTCCGGCTCGGCAAATACGCTGCGGTTAATTCGCTGCAGGATAAAGCAGCTGCAGCAGTCGTTTTTGGGCTGTGTATGAACGCAAAAGGTATCGTTGATGTGCCCGTTACCATAGCGCATGCTTCCAACAACAGGAACGCCAAAGTCAAAAGCGCGAATGGCCTCCAGTAGTGTGGCTTCTGCAGAAAACATAGGGGTCTCTCCTTTAAAAAGGTATTGACGATGGGGGTGTTTGGTGTTATTGTAATAAACGAAAATAATAATTAAATAGCATTTATGTCAATATATGTATAGATTTAGACACAAATGAGGCGTAATATGTTTATTCAGATCCTAAGAGATTTTCAAATTGAGAGTATTGGTTTTTTTGCAGAGCGTTTTTTTTCAAAAAAACATGATTTTAAAGGGGAACGGCATGAATTTATAGAAATTGTGTATGTTCATTCCGGGAGTGTTCAGGTGGTGGAAAATGAGAATGTTTACATTCTCAATGGAGGCGACCTGGTGGTGCATGGGCCAATGGAATTTCACCGTATCAGAAGCTTCGGAGAAACGGAACCCCATGTGTTCAATATTTCCATAACGGTAGCCGGCAGGCTGCCGACACAGCTCCTTGCCGGGGTATTCCATTTAGACAGGCAGCTACAGGAGGACTTTCTGGAGTGCGCAAAAATGACCGGGCAACTGTTTGATTCGCAGCACAGTGACATTTATCAGGGTCAGAGAACGGCGGAAAGATTGGCACTGTTTCTTATGGAGCTGTGCCGGCAAAAGGCCAACAGGGAAGCGGGCGCAATGGAGGGAAGCGCGCGGATTTACGGCCAGCTTGTGAAGGATATGCAGGAGACGGTTTGTTTGGATTTGGATCTCGATGAGATAGCGGCAAGAAATTATATCAGCATCAGCTATTTAAAGAAACTGTTTCACCAGTATGCCAATACCACACCCAAGGATTTTTATGATGATTTGCGGATCAAATATGCAATTGCCCGGCTTCAGGAGGACATTCCTGTGACGGAGATCGCTGAAACCATGGGCTTTTCTTCTTCCAACTTTTTTGCTACCTTTTTCAAACGGCACATGGGAATAACGCCCTCTGCCTACAAAAAGAATATGCGTTAATAAACAGGCGTACTGCCATGCAATACGCCTGTTTGTGTGTTATAAATTACCCAGCAGAAGCATAAACAGCGCCAGAATAATGAGAAAAGAGAAGTTGAATGCGGAGAACAGCAGCACGTAGTAAACGGTTTTTCCCTTGTTGTGCCTGGTGTATTCCCGGAAGGTAATCAAACTGGCCAGGGAGGCAATCAAAGTGCCTACGCCGCCGATGTTCACACCCAGAAGCAGATCCCGGTAATTGTTTGTGAACTGGGAAAGTAAAATGGCGGAGGGAACATTGCTGATCACCTGGCAGGATGCCACACTGAACAGCAGAGTGCTTTTGTTTAAAAGGTAGGAAAATCCCTCTCTGACAGCGGGAATCCGGGCCATGTTTCCGGAAAAAACAAAGAAGAATACAAAGGTAAACAGCAGGGGATAGTCCACCATTTTCAGCGCCTTGCGATCCATAAACAGCAATACCGCCGGAATCACGACCAAACCGATGCCATAGGGGATTCCCCGGAAAACAATGGCAATGGCCAGAGCGAACAGAAGTAAGTATACAACCGTTTTGCCGACAGGCAGGGTTATGCTTTCACCCTTAAGGGAGAGGGGTTCTGGCTTTACAAAAATAATGCAGCATAGGGTGATCAGCAGAATAGACACCAGGAAAGGCGGTGTCATAATCTGCACAAATTCCAGATTGGGAATCTGAAATTTTGTGTACAGATACAGGTTTTGCGGGTTGCCGAAGGGGGTCAGCATACCGCCCAGGTTGGCAGCAATGTTTTGCATAATAAAGGTAAATGCCATGTAGCGGGTTTTGCCTGTGGCGCTGAGAACAAACAATCCTAAGGGCAGGAAGGTCAGCAGCGCCATATCATTGGCAATGAGCATACTGCCAATAAAGGTGATATATACTAGGGTCAGAACGCACATTCTGGCATTGCGGAAAATCTCTACGATTTTTCTTGCCAGCAAATAAAAGAAATTGATATTTTTCAATGCGCACACCACCGCCAGCACACAAAACAGGCAGGTGAGGGTCTTTACATCAAAATATTCAAGATATTGCCGGTCCGGTGGCACCGGAATACAGGTGATCAGCGCTGCGATCAAGGCAATGACCATGACCACATTCTTTTTTACAAAGCCGCCAACACCCCGGGAAAGATGGATTTTGTTCATTTGCCTACGCTCCTTCTCAAAAACGACTTCATTATGGAGGAAACGGCAACATTTGTCAATAGGAAAATCCACGGGGACTTTCAAAAAATCAGAGAATGTGATACTATATTAAAAAAGGAGGGATGCGCACCATGAATATCCGGCGCTATAAGCAGATAGAGGATTATATGCTGTCGTGTATGCGTGACAGCGCCCACGATAAGGAGCATGTATACCGGGTGCTTTTTAATGCTTTGGAAATTGCTGCAGAGGAAGCAGCCGTGGATTACGATGTGCTGATTACCGCTTGCCTGCTTCACGATGTGGGTAGACAGGCGCAGATGGAGAATCCCGCTTTGTGTCATGCCCGGGCAGGCAGCGAAATGGCTGAGAATTTTCTGAATGACAATGGTTTTGATGGGGCATTTGTGAGTAAAGTAAAGCACTGCATTGTGACCCACCGGTTTCGCAAGCAGCTCCAGCCGGAAAGTCTGGAAGCAAAGATTTTATTTGATGCAGATAAACTGGATGTAACCGGCGCTTTGGGAATTGCCCGGTCTTTGATGTATAAGGGAAATACTGCCGAGCCCATTTATACCCGGAACGCCAACGGAGATATTTCTAGTGGTGACGGGGATGTGGAATCCTCCTTTTTCCGGGAGTATAAATTTAAGCTGGAAAAGCTGTATGACCGGTTCTATACAGTAAAAGGGGCAGCAATGGCCCGGGAGAGAGGGCATATTGCCGCCGCATTCTATGAAAGCCTTTACCGGGAGGTCAGTTTGCCGGATCAAACAGGCAGAACGCGGCTGCAGGCGTTGCTGGAAAATGATTAAAGGGTGTGCCATAGCACACCCTTTTCAGTTGCGGACATAGCGCCTGTAAAAGGCAATTAAAAACGGAATGGAAATAAGAAAAGTGCAGATATCTGCTACGCTTTGGGCAGCCTGCACGCCAATACAATTCAGCGCCAATGGCAGCAGAAGTACGGCGGGCAGGAAGAAAATTCCTTGCCGGCAGCTGGCAAGGAAGGTGGCTTGCCCCCGGAATCCCAAACATTGATACAGTTGATTTACATAGGTGCTGAAAGCCAAAAAGGGCATGGCAGCGCAGGAGATCCAGATGGTTTGCATGCCAATTCGGGCAACTTCTTCATCCTGGCAGAACCACCACATAATCGGCTCGGCAAAGATGGCAGAAACAAGCGCAAACAGCAGGCAGATCACAGAGCCGACCTTGACGGCGAAAGCAAAGGCTTGCCATGCGCGGCGCTTATTGCCTGCGCCGTAGTTGTAGCCCGCCACAGGCTGAAAGCCCTGCCCCAGTCCCAGGCACATATTACGAACCAGAACATAGATTTTGTTGGCAATGGTAATGGCTGCGCCGGCAGCATCGCCACCATAGGCAATGGCCTGTATGTTGAGAACCGCAGCAGCCAGACTTCCCAGACCTTGCCGGCAAATGGTTGGGATACCGGTGGTGATGATCAGCTTGTAGTCAGCAAACCGATAACTGATGAAGCGCAGCTTTAATTTGACAATGGATTTGCCGGAGAGGAAAAAGAACAGCAGAATACAGAAGCTTACGATTTGGCTGAGCATGGTTGCCAAAGCAGCGCCGCCGGCGCCCATATTTCCAACGCAGATCAGTAAATAATCCAACGGGATATTCAGCAAGCCGCCCACAGCCACACCTATCATGGACTGCCGGGCAAAGCCCTCGCTGCGCAGGGTGTGGCTCAGCACAAAGGTGGCACAGTTAATGGGCGCTGCCCAGAGAATATAGGTGGCATAGGGGATGGCATGGGGCATCATGGTGTCCGTACAGCCCAGCAAACGCAAAAAGGGCTCTAATATCAGAAGCCCGATAGCGGTAATGAAACCACCTGCCAAAACAGCTGAGAAAAAAGCGCTGGACGCATAGCGGTTGGCATCTTCGTTTTCCTTGGCACCCAATTTGCGGCTGATGAGGCTGCCGGAGCCCACAGCCAGACCGTAGCCCACAGCCTGAATAATGGCCATAATAGCATACACCGCGCCCACCGCCGCAGATGCGGACTTGTTGATCTGGGACACGAAGTAGGTATCCGCGGTGTTGTAGACCACGGTGATCAAGGTGCTGATGGTGGTGGGAATGGCCATGGAGGTCACAAGCCGGGGAATGGAGGTCTCCAGCATGCGCTTATATTGGCGTTCACTGTCGGAAAGCCCCGCTAAGCCTTGTTTCAAATGGATCATCTTCTTTCTCGGGGGTTATGCCCATATTGAGGGGCACTGCAAAATCAGATTTACAGTTGGGTCAGAAAGGCCTCTGCCTGGGCTCGGGTGGTGAAAATACAGGCGTTCTTTTGGGGATATTCGCTAAGTAATTCCAGGATCCGGGGACGGCTATGGGCTGAAAAATTTTTAATAAAGGAAATGAATTCTGCATCCTCTTCTGTATCCGTCCAGGGAATATCGCTTCTTGTTTTTCCCTGGCGTTGCTGAATGCCCGTCAGGCAGACTTCTGCAGGATAATCTAGAAATATAACGGTATCGCATTCCTGCAAACGCCACTGCATGGTGGAGGCGTAATTGCCGTCAATGATCCATTGATCCTGCTGCAGGACTTCTGCCAATCGACGGTGGAACTCGGATTTTTCCACAGTGGTTTTATCTTTATTCCAATACAGAATATCCAGATGGAACAGGGGAATGCCGGTGACCCGGTGCAAGGCTCTGGAAAAGGTGCTTTTGCCACTTCCCGGGCAGCCGATGACAATGATTTTCTTCATAATGGCTTACCGGACTACGGAGGAATGGCTGTAGAAATAAAATTCCTCCAGGTTGGGCATCCAGGCTTCTTCCTTAGCCGGGTAGGTGGTGCCAGCGGGTGTGTTCTTGCGAATGATGATATCCATAACGGTATTCTCCTTGTTTTCTTGTAATGAGTATATCACCGATGGCGGCGGGTTGCAACCCGGCATTTCATTGCATTGAGAAGCTTTATGTGTTATAATTAAAAAGAGGTGACAAGGCATGAAAATCTATGATATTACACAGGAGGTTTTCTCCTGCAAGGTTTATCCCGGAGACCCTAAGCCGGAAAGAAAGACCCTTTGCGCTATGGAAAAGGGTGACGTATGCAATCTGACTGCCTTTTCCATGTGCGCACATAATGGAACGCATATTGATGCTCCGTTTCATTTTTTGGACAGGGGAGAAACGGTGGAGCAGATGGTGCTGGATACCTTTGTGGGAGATTGCTTTGTTGTCCGCCATCAGGGAGATGTAACGGCTGAAAATGCAGCAGAGATTTTGCAAATGGCGGAGGGTGCGCTCCGGATACTGATTGCCGGGCTTGCTACGGTCACCGAAGAAGCGGCGGAGGTGTTTGCTGCTTCCGGTATTTGTTTACTGGGCAACGAAAGTCAGACAGTTGGTCCGGAACATGCCCCTATGAAGGTGCATAAAATCCTCCTGCAAAAAGGCATTGCTCTTTTGGAGGGCGTGGTGTTGACGGAGGTCCCCCAGGGACGGTATTTTCTTAGCGCTGCCCCCTTGAATTTGGCAGGTGCGGACGGTGCGCCCTGCCGGGCGTATTTGATTGAATGGCCGGTGGCGGGATATTCTAAATAAAGTTTGAGCCAAGCCGGAATCGGCTTGGCTCATAAATTATTCCTTACTTATGACTTTTTTCTGCCAGGATTTCTTACCACAGGCAGGGCAGCGCATGTATCTGGTTCTGCCCATGTGCATGGCCCTGTTCACCGCCTTGTAGGTGGGAACATATTTGTGCCCGCATTCCTTGCATTGGTAATAACCTGCTACCTGCTCAATTTTCAAAGCGAAAAAGAAACCGACGAATGCCGGGAGAAAGCCGGAGAAAACCAGCACGAGCCGTTTCCAATCCTCCATGGGCAGCAGCGCGCCGATGATGATTGGCACGAACAGTACCACCACGGAGAGAATACCGATGACCCATTCAAGGGTCAGCAGCTGTCTGTCAGAGTTTTCTTTTTCTTTGACCATTTCTACAAGCCTGTTTTCCAATTCCTTGTTATAGTCTTCCATTGTGATAAGCTCCCCGGATAGCAGATCGTTTACGGAGATTTCCAGCAGAGCGCACAGCTGCAGCATAATGGATGAATCCGGCAGGGATTTGCCGGTTTCCCATTTGGATATGGCTCTGTCGGTAATCCCCAATTTTTCTGCCAGCTGCATTTGGGTCAGGTTGACCGCTTTTCTGCGTTGGGCAATGAATTTTCCGATTTTTACTTGATCCATGGGAATCCTCCTTTCGCTGTCAGTATAGCAATGCCGTGTCAAGGTGTCCACGAACCGGTGGTTGAGTGATGGCAAAATGGGCGTTGGGGGGAGCTTTTGCGCTTATATTATATGATAGGTAAGACTTTTATTGCAAGGGGCTTTCTGTCATGATATAATAAATAAGAGGTGAGGAAATGGTTATTCTGATTGCGGGCGCGAGCCATGCCGGGAAAACGGCTTATGCCCAGAAGCTGCTGGAAACCTATCAGTATCCCTACTTGTCCATTGACCATTTGAAAATGGGGCTGATCCGGAGCGGCCAAACGGCGCTGACACCCATGGACGATGACAAGCTGACGGATTATTTGTGGCCCATTGTGCGGGAAATGGTGAAGACCGCTATTGAGAACGGTCAGAACCTGATTGTAGAGGGCTGCTACATTCCCTTTGATTGGCAAAAGGATTTTGAAAAGGAATATCTGGAGCATATTCAATACCTGTGTCTGGTGATGTCCCGGCAGTATATTGAAATACATTTTGCTCAGATTCAGGCCTTTGCGAATGTGATTGAGCGCCGGCTGGATGATTCCGGCCTCAGCAAGGAAGAGCTGATTGCCGAAAACGAACACAACCTTGCCCGGTGCAAGGCTTTCGATTTGCCCTATTATTTGATTGACGGAGAATATGATTTGCAGGAACAGCCCGGGAAAATGTTTTTGCGGTGACATAAGGAGTTTGTACATGAAACTGTTGCTTGAAGGCTTGACAAAGTTTGGCTGTGGGTTGCTACATCGGTGCTGTTTTTAATTGCCTACGCTTTGTATGCCGAGGTAATGCGGGAAAATGCTTATTTAAGCCGTACGGTGAAGGTGGAAGCGGGGCAAAAGGTGGTGGACACCGGGTTATACAGTATTGTTCGCCATCCTATGTATACAGTGACTGTTTTGTTGTTTTTGATGATCCCGTTGATCTTGGGGTCTTGGTATGCCTTGATTGTTTTTGCGTTTTACCCGGCGATTATCGTTGTGCGCTTAAAGGATGAGGAAGCGCTGCTTACCGGAGAACGGCCCGGCTATGCCGAGTATAAGCAGAAAGTAAAGTATAGAATGATCCCGTTTATTTGGTGAACTATGAAACAAAAAGTGTATGCATATTTACAGACCATTCCCAAAGGGAAGGTGACCACTTACGGGCAGATTGCCCAGTGTTTGGGAAATAAGTACTTTGCCCGGACAGTGGGAAACATTCTCCACGAGAATCCTGACCCTTCCCGGTATCCCTGCCATCGGGTACTGAACAGCAAGGGCAGGGTGGCGGAGCGTTATGCCTTTGGCGGGGCGGAGGCGCAAAGAAGAAAACTGGAAAACGAGGGTGTTGTATTTGAAAGCAACGGAACGGTGGATCTGAAAAAATACGGCATTGAAATTTTGAGGAAAGACCCTGCAGATGCTGTTTGTAAAGAGGTGTAAGCATGATTGAAACCAAAAGATTGATTCTCCGTCCATTTCGGGAGGGTGACGAAGAGGATCTCTATGAATATCTGAAAGAGCCCATGGTTCACTGTTTTGCCTGCATGAAGCTGAATACTCCGGAGGAGGCAAAAAAGGCAGTTCAGGAACGGGCGAAGGACGAGGCATTCTATTTTGCCATTGTGAGGAAAGATACGGGAAAGGTCATTGGTGAAATCAATGCGCTTCCGGAAAGCTCCCAACCGGACAAGGGAGAAAATGTGCAAATGGATACCTTCAGCCCGTGCTGGATGCTGAATAAGGACTATCACGGCAAGGGCTATGCCTACGAAGCAGCCAGCGCCTTTTTCGATTATCTGTTCCGGGAAAAGGGCGCCCGCCGTATTTATACCTATACGGAGGATTACAATTTGTCCAGCCAGCATCTGTGCGAAAAGCTGGGCATGCGTAGAGAAGGTCTTTATGTGGAATTTGTTACCTTTGTAAACGATGAAAAGGGAAATCCCATTTATGAGAATACCATGCAGTATGCAATTTTGAAAAAGGAATGGGAGGCAAGATGTGCTGATTAACGGATGTCAGGAAGGAAAGGGAACACCTCGATTGACAGAAGTAAAATGCCCCAACTGCGGAGAAATTGTTGAGGTGTTTGTGCAAATGGGCGGCGCCATTGGCAAAACCGGAACGCTGGTTAGCGATGAGAAATGTGTTTGCGGTTATTTTTTGCCTGCGGGTAGCTATGAAACAGATTATGAACAATAAAAAAGGGTCTGATGCAAACGCATTTGCATCAGGCCCTTTTTGTATAAGAATACCACCGGCTGTGCCGGTGGTTCCAGAAAGCTTTAGCTATGCCTAGAAAAAATATCCTCCTTTGGTAGAATAAGGGTAGGTCTGCCAACCACACTTAGAAACCAAAGGAGGAATCAAGTCCAGATGAAACTTGACACTAGTAGTTTAGCACACACGAAGTGGGAATGCAAATATCATATCGTATTCGCTCCCAAATTTCGTCGACAAATTATCTACGGAAAGATAAAGCTAGATATAGGGCAAGTGCTTCGAAAACTATGGTGTTTTTTAGTGTCTACTTTTTCTTGACAGATGCACACGGCCGGTGGTTATGATTATTCAAAGATGATTTGCAGCCACTTTTTTAGGCTGGGCAGCCAATCCGCTGCCAAAAGGGTAGCAGGGGAGAGCTCTCCGTTGGTTTGCTTATCCACTGTGGCAAGTCCGTGAGGACCGGAGGGGTAGATGTGCAGGGAAAAGGGAATATTATGATCTGAAAGTGCCTGGGCATACAGAAGACTGTTAGCCACAGGTACAGCAGCATCCGCAGCCGTATGCCACAGGAAAGCGGGGGGAGTGCTGTCACTGACTTGTCGGTGGCAGGAAAATTTTTCGTCTTCTTTCTCTGTAAGGGGGAAATGTCCCACCAGCTTCCGGAAGCTTCCTTGATGGCATTGCTTCCCATAGGAAGTAATGACCGGGTAGCAAAGGATAGATGCCTGAACAGGCTTGCTTTCCGGGAATATCTCACGAACCTCAGCGCAGTCATAGGAGGTGGAGTAGTGAGCTGCCAAATGACCGCCTGCGGAGAAACCCATAATAGCAATTTGTTGCGTATTTACATTCCAGCAGCGGGCGTTCTGATATATCAGTTCCATGGCTGCAGCAACCTCCCGTAACTGAACAGGAAAACCGTGGGGAGCTACAGAGTAGGTCAGCACAAAAACATTAAAACCTTCCGGCAAGAAATGCAGAGCGATGGGCTCGGCTTCCCGCTGGCTGACCATTTCATAGCCACCGCCGGGGCAGAGGAGAATGCTGGGCCGCAGCTGATCCTGCCGATTCATCTGGGTGCTGTTATAGGGAAGGTAGGCGGTGAGGATGGGATCACACTCGCTTTCGCCTAAAAAGGGGAAATGGTTTTTTAGATGGATCTGTTCGTGGTGCATATTATGCGGTCTCCTTTTGAAGTTTTTCTAAAGCGGTATGAATGGCGCTGGGTGCATCTTGAGGGTCAGAAATGTTTTGTGTGGCAAGTTCCATAGGGCATCTGCCGTCTCCTGCGCGGTTGGAAATATACGGCACCAGCTGTGTGTAGCTGGTGGGGATTTGGTGATCGGTCAGAACTTTTAAAGCGCTTTCGCTGATCACATTGGCATGCAGCGCCCGGATGTCCAGCAAACAGTAAAGCAGGGCGGTGGCTTTGCCTACTACCTTGTCTGCTGCGCTGAAACCGGATAAGTTTTCCTGCAGGAGATCCATAAGGGGTTTGACGCCACGATGCGTGCTGGTATGTACAATAGTATCTTTGCATAGCACGCAGGTGTAACCGCCGCTATGGAGTAATTGGATGGCTTTCTCCAGATCGGAATTCATGGAAACCTCCGTCAGAATAAGAATTGGATCATAAGCATATAGCACACGGTACCTGCGCCGATACTTAGTAGGGTGTTGCGCCGCCAGATATGCAGTACGGCCACAATGATGCAACCCAGTAATTCCGGCAGACCATAGGGTGCGGCGGTGATCTTCACATCTTTCATGCAATACACCACCAGCATGCCCATAATGGCATAGGGAAGAACATTTCCCAAATGGGTTATAAGCGCAGGGGTTTTCTTGCCCCGTCCAAAGATAAGAAAGGGCGCAAAGCGTAATGCTGCGGTAATGGCAGCTGCCACGGCAACGGTGGCAATCAAATAGGAATCAGGCATGTTTTTCCTCCTTGCTGCGGCGCAGGATCAGCAACCCGGCAATGGCTGCCATGGAGGGAATCAAAAACAGTTCGCTGCCAAAAATCAGCAGACAAACCACGGTGCAAACAACACCGATCAATGCGGGAATATGGTCTTTTGCGGTGAGCCACTGCTCCACAAACATGGTGACAAACAGGGCGGTCAGAACAAATTCCACACCGGAAAAATCAATGGGCAGGAGCGTACCGGCCACATTGCCCAGCACACAGCCAACAACCCAATAGCATTGATCCAGCAAGGAAACCAGAAAGCAGTATGCGGTTTTGTCCACACCCTCCGGAACCTTTGCCTGGGTAACCAGGGAGTAGGTCTCGTCTGTAAGGGAGAAAATCATATAAGGTTTTTTCTTGCCTGCGTTGCGGTAGGTGTCCACCAGAGAAATGCCATAGAACAGGTGCCGGGCATTGACCAGCAGGGTGGCAATGGCGGTGCTGAGCAAGGAAGCGCCGGAAGTAATCAAGCTTACCAGCAGATACTGTCCGGAGCCGGCATATACAAATATACTCATAAGCAGTGCCCAACCGGCACCATAACCTGCTTCACTTAACAGAATGCCAAAGCCAGCGCCCAGAAAAAGGTATCCGGTAAGCACCGGAATTGTGTCTCTAAGGGCAAGACGAAGGGCAGCTTTATTCACGGAATGCCTCTCTTTACTTGGAAACGATTGTCTCATCGGAACTGCGGATACTGCGGATATTGCGGCTGGTTGCAAGGCCTTCGAAGAAACTGTCGCGACGATGCTTTTGCTTGCCTCTGCCGAAATCTGCACGGAAGTTGATTCGATATGTACCGGAGTTGAGAGCCTCTGCTTCGATGTTGTGAATTTCACATTTTGTACGACTGGCCATGGTGTTAATATCCTTTAATGCAGTAGAAACATCTTCTGCTTCTACAGAGTAATCCCGGCTTCCACTGTGAGGGCTGACCAGGAAATTCTGCAGCAATTCAAAAACAGTAAGGGTGAGGAACATAAACACAGTGCCAACAATGGCAACGCCATAGTAACCGCCACCGGCGGCAATACCCAAACCGGCAACCGCCCAAAGGCTGGCAGCGGTGGTCAGACCTTTAACATTGGCGCCCTCACGCATGATAGTACCGGCGCCTAAAAAGCCAACACCGGATATGACCTGGGCGGCAAGACGGGCGGGGTCGGGGGAAGCGCCTGTTTTGCTGTATTCGGTGAAGATCAGTTGCCCAACCACCATCACTGCACAGGCTCCCAGAGCCACAAGAATGTGGGTGCGCATACCGGCGGGACGGTGGGTGTATTCTCTCTCGATGCCAATCACCAAGCCAACAAGCATAGCGCAAAGAAAACGGAGAAAAACCTGCCCCAGATTTAGGCTTAGCGCGGAAACATCAGCTGTCAAAAAAAGCATATCTGAAACCTCCGTAAAATGAATAATTTATTATAGTCATTTTACAGAGTAATGTCAATGTTTGAAAGGGGAAAACCCGTTTTTCCGGAAAACTTTCATTTTTTCAGAAAGGATTGCTTGCTTGTTTTTTCGGGATAATGCAGGATGCTTTTTTGGCGGCGCATCCGCAATTTTCTTGGTTCACAATGCGCTTGCCGGCAGGATAAGTCAAAACTTTCTGCTTTTCCGGGAAAAGGGACAGGAAATAGGTCTTGACAAAGCAAACCCGCCGTGCTACAATACATAGGCACTTGAGAGTGCCCCATATCGCGGGATAGAGCAGTTGGAAGCTCGTCGGGCTCATAACCCGGAGGTCGGAGGTTCGAGTCCTCCTCCCGCAACCAAAAAAATCTCCAACATCACATCGGGTGTTGGAGATTTTTCTTGTTTCTCTGGCTTACCAAGCGAGCCTTAACTGATCTCCGGGTTAGAGATGCGACGAGCGAGTGACCGGGGTCCGGCGAGGGACGCAGGCTTTTCAAAGCCAAGGAGATTCGCCGGGGACCCCAAAAGGGGAGATACAATGAACGGCACCCCAAAAGTGTTTTGCTTTTGGGGTGCTGATCCTATATGAATGCTTTTTGAAAATATGTTATTACAACGAAAGCTGAATATCTGCAACTTTGATACCGGGATCGTCCAGTACCTGCTTTAGTACATTCAGATAGTAGTTATGGAAGTTGCTGACATCATCTTCACTGGTGATCTTGGTCTGCACATCATAAGCCATATCAACTTCTTTCGTTTTGGCGTTCAAAACCTGAATGACATAGGCAGGAAGAGCACCATTGCCGTTGGTATACAGATTAAACTCCACACCATCGGGCATATCAACGGATAGGAGTGAGTAGGCAAACGAATAGTACATCTGAAGCGGTGAAGAACGGTAGATGTTGTGCATTAAGGTCTCAAAATCTCTATCTTTAAATTTGATATGCCGATAAAGACCTAATTGCGCAATCGAGAATGCATTCAGATTATCCGTAAAGGAAAGGGCGTAATCAATCTTGGTATAACAAGCGGCACTTTGCACTTTAATGCCCGCACAGTGCTTTTCCTGCGCGAAATGGCGGCAATGATAAAGACCTATGGGTATTATGTTCTTGAGGTTTCCGTTCAGCTTAGCTAAGGCTATAGAATTTGCGTATAAAAGAAAATTCGCGGGGGAGCATTGATTGTTCTGACAATAGGTCAGCACCTTTTCAACCAAATCCTTGTCGATTTTGTGACGGTAGGTCTGTGTGTTGTTACGGACAAGGAAAATAGGCATGCTCCGATGGTGCTTTTTGAGTTGCTTCTGCCAAATGGGATTATTGGGACCGTGAATACCGGCATAGAATGGCTCGGGATTATTGGTGAGTAGATTGGTGAAGTACTCCAAATGTTTCTCCGCCAAATTGCTTTTGGGGTTCTTTTCGATATCCTTTTTGATGATCTCCTCAAAACTTTCAGGGGCGGGGGGCAATGTTTCACCCTTTTTCAGAGCATTATATACATTTAAAAGATCCGTATACAAGACGTTGATTCCATAAAGGTCAATAACCAGATGACAAATCTTGAAAAATATCATGTAACGGTTGTCATAGGTGTGAATAAAATAAGGTTCGATGACAACGCCGTGCATATAGTCAATGGTCTTTTTTCTAACTTTATCGATAAAGGCGTCTTGCTGTTCTTTGGTTTCAAAGGACAAAACGGGAACTTTCTTGATCTTTTTTCCGGAATTACCAAAGTACTGCATCAGCTTCCCTCTTTTTTTGAAGAATCTGATTCTGAGGCAGTCGTTTCGTTCGACCAGAAGCTTGAAAGCCTGATCCATAAGTTCAAAATCCACTTTCTCATCAATGGCGATGGAGGAAAGGATGTTGATCACTCTTTTATATAAACTGTACTGGCATTGCATATATGCCACGTCTTGTGAGGGATTTAAATTGTAACAAGATTTATCCGTCATATTCTATTACGCTCCTGTAAGTTAATACGACTTTTTATAGTATTAAGTTATTATACTACGCTTTTTCGACAAAAGAAAGCATTTGGTTTTTTAATAGTATTATTTTTTGCGTAAAATGATATCTAAATCGGCGCAATGTGCCAACATTGAGCGTCGATTTAAATGTCGGGGCAGAAAACCCCGGAAACCGTTGTGGTTTCCGGGGTTGCCACT
>JAZRBJ010000096.1:0-14285 GCA_045635065.1 Faecousia sp.
AAAACTGCCGGTACAACTGTATGCATTATCTTTTTGTTCATATCATCACCGACCTTTAGAGCAATCGTATATCCTACGGATAAATGATGTTGCGAGCAAACTCGCAAACGATGTTGTGTCCTTGCGGACACAAACCCAAAAAGAAAGACACGATGAAAATCGTGTCTTTCTTTTTGGCGGTACCGGCCAGATTTGAACTGGCGGATCAGAGTTTTGCAGACTCGTGCCTTACCACTTGGCTACGGTACCATCTTATAAAAATAGGAACGCAGTGCGTTCCTATTCTATTTTATTGGAGCGGGTGACGAGGCTCGAACTCGCTACCTCCACCTTGGCAAGGTGGCGCTCTACCAGATGAGCTACACCCGCATCTGGTGCCTCCGGTCGGAATCGAACCAACGACACGTGGATTTTCAGTCCACTGCTCTACCAACTGAGCTACAGAGGCATATTGTGGAGAGCCTGAGCTCTCCACAGATGCTTTATATGGCGACCCGGAACGGACTCGAACCGTCGACCTCCAGCGTGACAGGCTGGCGTGCTAACCGACTGCACCACCGGGCCAGATATGGTGGGAACAACAGGGCTCGAACCTGTGACCCCATGCTTGTAAGGCATGTGCTCTCCCAGCTGAGCTATGCTCCCTTACCTGAGTGCCGCTGGCTATTACACCTCAGCGACGGGTTTTATTATAACTAGGAACCCTCATTTTGTCAAGCACTTTTTCATATTTTTTTGTAAAAATATTTACCGGGAAAAACTCTTATATTCCCCGGTAAATATTCCGTAAATTTAAATATTTTTAAGCAAATCTTCAATATCGCCGGGCGTAAAGGAATATGTGGTATCGCAGAACTGACATTCCACAGGGAAGGTTTTACCCTCCTGCAGAATCTCATTCAGTTCTTCCTTACCAAGACTAATCAATGCAGCGGTAACACGCTCTCTGTCGCAGTAACATTTATAGCTGACCTCCGTGGTTTCCATGAATACAACACCGAGGTCCCCGCAAACCTGACCCAGAATATCCTCCGGTGTCATTCCCTGCTCCAGCATTTTCGTAACGGCGCCGGCTCTCTGGATTCCGGCCTCCAGCTTATCGATCACTTCATCCGGCGCGCCGGGAAGCAGCTGCAGCAGATATCCGCCGGCAACCTTAACACTCTGATCCCGATCCACCAGCACTCCCAATGCACAGGCAGTAGGTGTCTGCTCACTCTGGGCAAAATATGCTGTAACATCATCACCGATCTCACCGGAGACCAGTTGAATAGAACCCACATAAGGTTCCTTCATCTGCAAATCACGAATTACCGTCAATGTGCCGTTCCTGCCCACGGTTGCGCCCACATCCAGCTTGCCGGGATGTTTCTCAACCAAAGGTACATTGGGCTCATACACATAGCCCCGCACATTACCCACGCTGTCAGACACGCACACGATGGTGCCAATGGGGCCGTCACCCTTAATCTGCAGAGTCATGGAGCCATCATCCACCTTTTGCATATTGCCCATCATGGAAGCAGCCGTCAAGACTCTGCCAAAAGCAGCGGTGGCATTTGGTGTTGTTTTATGAATCTCAGCGCCACGGCTTACCATTTCGGTGGAAGTGATAGCAACCACCTTAACAAAGCCATCCATGCTCATACCGCGAACCAAATAGTCCTTCATTTTACTTTTCCCTTTCTTGCTTTCAAGTAGATGCGCTGTTCCCCCGGTTGCGGGGGCATAAACTGTCGGTCTGCAAAGACTTCAACATGGGTAAAACCTGCCTTGTACAGGTATTCTATCAACTGCTCTGCTGAATAGGCATATTCCAAATGCTCTTCAAAACTGCGCTGCCAGCTATCTCCCCGACGCTGAAACAAATCCATTCCATAGGAAAGTATATTGCTTTGCCCGTCAAACTCTCCCCGCCAGACGCAGTACACATCGTCATCCTCATCCAGGAAAACCTGGCCGTCCATGGCTTTCAGCTTTTCGGGGGTGTTCACATCAAAAATAAAACAACCGCCGGGATTGAGCGCCTTGAACACCCGCTTAATTGCTTGCTGACAATCTTCAGGGTCAGTAATATAATCCAGACTATCCAATGCGCACACAGCCAAATCCACCCCACGGGGAAGCTGCAGCTGCTGTAGTTTCTGGCATACAAATACAGGCGGGTTTTGTAACTTCTCTGCCTTTTGCGCCGCAACACAAAGCATTTCCTCGGACATATCCACAGCGGTAACCTGCAGCCCCTGCTTACAAAGCAGAATTGCCACAGAACCGGTGCCACATGCCAAATCCACCGCAGTTCGGGGTCTTAGCCCTTCACGGTCTAAAATCTGCTGATAAAAGTTGACAACAGCCCCATAATCCACATCATTGGTCAAGCGATCATAGCTGTATGCCAATTGCCCATAAGCATCCATACATTCCTCCTGCCATCAGAAAAAACATCCCGGACAAAACTGTCCGGGATGCATTCATGAATGGATTAGCGGTTGAAGATCTTGAAGATCTCTTCGATCTCGCCCACATCACCGGGCTTTGCAGCACCCTCAGCAGCGGGAGCGGCAGCTTCTTCTCTCTGCTCAAAGCCGGTAGCAATAACGGTAACACGCATTTCATCCTCAAAGGTCTCATCCCAGGTAGCACCGAAGATGATGTTTGCTTCGGGATTGGCAGCCTCCTGCACGATGCCGGCAGCGGTCTCTACATCATCCAGAGTCAGTTCGGAAGAACCGGTCACATTCACCAGAACGCCGGTAGCACCGTTGATGGAGGTCTCCAGCAGGGGGCTGGCAACAGCAGCCAGAGCAGCCTGCTCAGCCTTCTCACGGCCATTGGCAGTACCCACGCCCATGTGAGCACGGCCTGCATCCTTCATGATGGCAGACACGTCAGCAAAGTCCAGGTTAATCACAACATTGCCGGCATCGCCAACCAACTCAGAGATGGAAGTAACAGCCTGCTTCAGAACATCGTCAGCAATGCCGAATGCATTGGCAAAGGTGATCTTCTGATCGGTAACATACTTCAGACGGTCGTTGGGGATGATGACCAGAGAATCCACCTTGCCGGACAGAGCAGCGATACCGCTCTCAGCCTGACGCATACGGTTGGCGCCCTCAAACTTAAAGGGCTTGGTCACAACGCCAACAGTCAGAATACCGGCCTCACGGGCCAGATCTGCAACGATAGGAGCAGCGCCCGTGCCGGTGCCACCGCCCATACCGCGGGGAATAAACACCATGTCAGTGCCTTCCAGAATCTTGGCAATAGCAGCTCTGGACTCTTCAGCGGACTTCTGTCCCACCTCGGGCTTGGAGCCTGCGCCCATGCCGCCGGTGAGCTTCTCACCGATCTGGATTTTATTCTGGCAAACGGATTTGTTCAGATCCTGCTTATCGGTATTGATGACAACAAAATCAACGCCATCAACGCCGGCAGTGATCATACGGTTAATAACATTGTTACCTGCGCCGCCAACACCAATTACCTTGATCTTAACAACGCGTTCCTGAAAATCAGCCATTATGCTTTCCTCCTATGTATCTGGCGAGTTTCCCCGCTCTTTGTACAATATTACTTCTATATTCTACCTTGAAATTTGCATTTGGTCAATAGAAAATCTCATTTTTCCCCAAATTATTTTGGACTTTTTTGAAAATTTTTAATCAAAAGGCTCATAAATAACACTCTCGCCCTGACTTGTGGTAAAAGTGATATCCAAAATGCCGCTGTCATATTCCTTCAAACCGTTCTCGCCGTTGATTGCGCCATTGAGCAGATGTATCTTATACCCCAACTGTGAGGTATCTCCCAGCATCACCTTGTACTGCTGGCCGTACCACAGCTGAATATTCCCCAGAGATGATACATCCAAGCTAACCACATTGTCAAACAGCTCTTCCTTCTCCAAATATTGCAGGATACTCAATGCCGCTGTCAGCTTATCCGCTGCAGTCACCGTTATCGGCACTGTAACCAGCGGCTGCTCCGTGGATTCCCCTGTAGAATCTGTTTGCGTCTGAGGTTCAAAGGCAAGGGCCTGCTGAGCAGGAACCGGCGTCTGCAGTTCAACGCCAAAGATTTGCATATAGTCATCGGCAATGCCGGCTTCCACCTTTTCCACCACACGCCCCAGGGAGGACATCAGCCACCAGTTATCTCCGCCATCCCGGATGGCATAGACCGCATCCACTTCCTTAATTTCAATATTAACCGTATCCGGGAGTTTTATTCCAATGCGAACACTTTCCACATACGGAAGGGCCGCCATTATTTTCCCGCTGGCTTTTGCCTTACCGAAGGTCAGCAAATTGTCCCCCTTTTCAATCCCGGATGCCAACTCTACTGTCCTCACGCTATACTTTTCGTTTCCCGCAACTTTGACGGAATCTACTTTAAAGAAAATAGAAATACCAAATGTAAATGCCAGCACAACGGCAACCACCGTGGTCAGACGCAGGAGCAAACGGTTGCGGTTAAAGGGCTTGGCAGGGGTATAAACAATATCCGGCGTAGGCTTTGGGGGCGCTGCCGGTTTGGTTTTAGCCGGCTGCCTGCGCTTTGTTTCCGCCTTTTTCTCCTGGACAGGCTTTGGATTGCGACGCACTGCCGGCTCTGTGCTTCTGCGCTTTTCCGGGGTTTTCCCTGCCGTTGGCTTCGCAGCGGCAGAAGCCTGCTTTGCGCCTCTGCCTTCCGCCCTGGGTTTGGACGGCGCAGACCGAACAGGTTTCTTGCCGGAGGGTTTTCTCTGAGGTTTCTTCTCTTTGGTATCCATTGGGTTACTCCTTTGTAGCCTTGGTTGCCAATTTCTCCATTACATTGCAAATACGCTCAGCGCTATCCAGGACACAGGATGCCTTCAGCGCCGTACTCATAGCATCGTACTTGTTGGGATCTGCCAGAATTCCCCGAATTTCCTCCATCAGCTTTTCCGCTGTGCAATCCGGCTCCAACAGGACCACTGCCCCACCCTTGGCTGCCACAGCACGGGCATTCATTTCCTGGTGGTTATTGGTTACATTGGGAGAAGGAATCAAAATGCAGGGTGTGCCGCTGGCGGCAATTTCATTACAGGCAGAAGAACCGGCACGGCTGATAATCACATCGGCAGCGGCCATTACCTCAGGCATATTATAAATATACTCCCGCATATCAATGGCGTTGCCGGTTTCCACATTCACGCCCAGTTCCTTTACCATATCCGGCATCCAGCCCCAGCCGAAGCTACCAACACCGTGGATATGCTGATAGGGGTAGCCGGCATCCTTTTCCAACTTCATCAGCCGGGCAGTGATCTGGTTCATAACCTTAGCGCCTTGACTGCCGAAGGTGGACACAATAACAGGTCTTTGATCCAGGCCCAGCGCCTTACGGGCAGCTTGCTTATCTGTAAAAATAAACTCCTGGCGCACAGGCATGCCCACCGCCTCTGCCTTCTCCGGATGGCGATAATACTTGGCGCTTTCCGGGAAACATATCAGCACCTGATCCGCCCATTTGGCAGCCATCTTGGTGGTCAAGCCGGGAACAGCATTGGCCTCATGGACGCAAGTGGGAACTTTCATTTTTTTACCGGCAAGCAGCGCAGGATAACTGGCATAACCGCCGGTTCCTACAATCACATCGGGTTTAAACTCGCGAATAATCTGCTTACAGCCCTTAACAGCTGCAAGCACATTGCCAACAGCCTTTATATTTGCCTTTAACCCCTTAAAACTCAAGCTTCTGGACATGCCGGAGGTAGGAAAGGTTTTCAGCTCATAGCCCGCAGCGGGAACCAGCTTCTCTTCCATATGCCCGCTGGCACCGATGAAGAGAATGTTACTGTCGGGATGGCGCTGTTTCCACATATTCGCCACTGCGATGGCAGGATTGATATGGCCGCCGGTGCCGCCGCAGGTAAAAATCACATTCATGGTAAATCCTCCTGTCTTTTTGCCAGGTTTCGATACCGGGAAATTCCCAGCACTACGCCCATCTCCCCCAAATTCACCGCCAAGGCTGTTCCCCCATAGGAAAAGAACGGCAGTGCGATGCCGGTAGATGGCAAAAGATTGGTTACTACACAAAGGTTTAAAACAGTTTGGACGGCGATCAATGTCACCAGTCCCGCTGCCAGCACCATAGAAAACCGGTCGGCAGCATGCAGGGCAATCCAATAGCCCCGCAAGATCAGGGCCGCAAACAGCGCAATCAATAAAAGTGCGCCCACAAGGCCCAATTCTTCGCAGATCACCGCAAAGATATAATCGTTATACTGGAAGGGTAAGTACAAATATTTTTGTCGGCTCTTGCCGAGTCCCAAGCCAAAAATACCGCCGGAACCAATGGCATACAGGGATTGTAAGATCTGGTAACCGGTGTCCCCCGGGTCTTCCTCGGGATGAAGCCAAGCAGTAATTCTATCCCCCGCATAACCCATAAAGCTAACATAGATAATAACAAAGACCACCGCAGCAGCAGCCCCTGCCATCAGCCACTTGGGACTTGTGCCGGCCACATACATCATTACAACTGCAACCATGCCCATAAGCATGATAGCGGACAAATGCTTTTCCAATGCAAGGGGAACCAAAATTCCCATAAGGGCAATTCCAAAGCCCAACACGCCGTAGCGGAATTTTTTTGCCCTGTCCCCAAAATCCGTAGTTAATCGGGCAAATATGACGATCATAGAAAACTTGGCAATTTCAGAGGGCTGAAACTGAATGCCCCCAATGTTGATCCACCGGCGAGCGCCGTTTACGGACTCGCCCATGATCAGCACGCTTAGCAGCAGCAAAATACCAACACCGTACAAAACCCAGGCAAAACGATGCCAAATTTGAGCGGGAATAAGAGAAAAGGCATACATTGCCCCAAGTCCAATGGCGGCGCAAACCGCCTGTTTTTGCAAATATCGGGTGGAAACGGTATAGCCGGTGTCGTACTGACTTTGAGCAAAGCTTGCAGAATACAGCATAGCAAGTCCCACGCTCAGCAGCAACAACAGCAACACCAGAAACGGAATATCTACACTTTCACCCCTTTGCCAGAGGCGGTTCTCTTTGGCATACAGAGGTTTTCTCTGCATGGCCACAAAGCTCCTTTCGGGTTTGCCGAGGGAAGTCGCACCTCAGCTTACAGCATTCCTTGAATACCAAACCAGGCTGCAACGCACATCAGCGCGCTGACAGCTGCAAAAATCAAAACAATCTTCTCTTCCTTCCAGCCGCACATCTCAAAATGGTGATGGATGGGAGACATTTTAAAGAGTCTTTTGCCATGGGTCAGCTTAAAATAACCAACCTGCAATATGACGGAAAGGGTTTCCACAATATACACAAAGCCAACTAAAATCAAAATAAGGGGCATTTCCAAGGCGAAAGCCAGAGCGCAAACCGCACCGCCAAGGAACAAGGATCCCGTATCGCCCATAAACAGCTTGGCAGGATGCCAGTTGTAAAACAGGTAGGCAATCAAGCCGCCTGCCAGCGCAGCAGGAAACAGCGCCAGATCATACCGCTTCATAGAAAATGCCACTACAGCAAAAAACGCCATAACCGGCAAAGTCACAGAGCTGGACAGACCATCCACACCGTCGGTCACATTCACCGCATTGACGCAGCCTACCATTACAAACATGGAAAAGAAAATATACACAATGGGATGAATGGAAAAACTAACATTGGCAAAGGGAATGTGCAGATCTGTTTTCATTCCCTGCTTGTACAGAACATACAGGTAAATAGCGGTAACTGCCATTTGCAACATTGCCTTTTGCAGACTTGTAAGACCCATATTCTGCTTATGCTTTACTTTGCAATAATCATCCACAAAGCCAACTGCGCCAAAGCAAAGACTCAAAGCCAGCACATAGAACACAGAATAATCCTGCATGGTATAGATGTTACCTGCCAGGCAAAGAATAGCAGCAAAGATAAACATCAAGCCACCCATCATGGGAGTACCGGATTTGTTGTTATGCCAGGTAGGGCCCACCTCACGAATGGACTGACCGGCCTTCAATGCCCGCAATACAGGCAGCAAAAAATATCCGATCACGCCGGATAAAACCAGCCCCGCCCCCGCAGTTATGATCATTCTCGTCATGTACCATTCCTCCGCTTATGTTTCTTTCAAAAATCCTTCCAGAGCCAGCTCCATGTGCATACCGTGGCTACCCTTAAACAGCATCACATCACCGGGTTTTGCCAACAGCTTCAAAGATTGAACCAACTGCTCCCTGTCGTCAAAAGCCATAGCGCGTCCCTCCGGCATACCGCCGGTAATTGCGCCGCTAACCACTCGCTTACTGTTAGGACCGTATGCAAGTACGGCATCTGCCTGCTCCGCAGCCAAACGGCCGATCCGGTAATGCTCTGCCTGGGAACAAACACCAAGTTCCAGCATATCACCCAGCACCGCAATACGGCGGCCGGATTTTTTGCCCAACACCCGCAAGGCTGCAGCCATGGATTCGGGGCCGGCATTATAGCAATCCTTGATGATAATATAACCGCCAATGTCCAGAATTTCCTGCCGCCCCTCCATATTTTGGAAAATTGCAAGTCTTTCTTTAATCAATTCCGGCGCAACACCCATTGTCAGGCCCACAGCGACTGCAGCCAGGGAATCTGCCACATAATGCTGACCTTCCAGCATGAGTTCTACCGAAAATGCCCCGTCTTTCCAGAAAACATCGTAAGAAATCTTACCGGCATTTTCCTGCACCTGCTGCGCCAACACATTGGATTTTTGATTGCTCCAACCGAAATAGCAAACATCCCTGCCAACCAACTCCTTCTGCGACCAAAGCAGGGCATCATCGCCGTTAAGAATCAGCGGCGCATCCGCAGCCATACCCTCTACAATCTCCATCTTAGCTTTCATAATTCCCTCTTTGGAGCCAAGATGTTCGATATGCATGGTGCCGATATTGATGATAACTGCCACATCCGGGCAGGCAATTTCACTCAAGTATGCGATTTCCCGGAAATGATTCATGCCCATTTCCAAAACCGCCACCTGGGTATCCTCTCCCATGGCAAGAATCGCCATGGGCATACCAATGTCATTATTATGATTGGCAGGTGTTTTTTCCACCCGGAAGCTGCCCTGCAAGACTGCGGCAATCATTTCCTTCGTGGTGCTTTTACCCACAGAGCCGGTGACACCAACCACTTTCATACCAATACGCTTGCGTTCATGGTGGGCAATCCGTCCCAAAGCCAAACGGGTATCATCCACAAGAATGGCAGGATAATCACCGCAAATGCGTGTGCAAAGAACGGCAGCTGCCCCCTTTTCCATAGCCATGGGAATAAAATCATGACCGTCACGCACGCCCTCCAGCGCAACAAACAGCTGCCCGGGCTGGATCTTGCGGGAATCGTTATTGGCGCCCAAAAACGCAATATCCGCATATTTATCTTCTACCCGACCGCCGCACCATTGGGCAGCCTGGCGCAAAGTAATCAATCCCATTGATTAAACCTCCTGCAGGTACTCCGCCACGACTTCACGCTCATCCAGGTGATGCTTCTCGCCGCAAATCTCCTGATAAGTTTCGTGACCCTTTCCTGCAAGTACTATTATATCATCTTTTTCAGCAATGTCCATAGCATGATGAATAGCTTTGATGCGATTTTCAATCACAACACAGTTTTTTGCGCCCTGGGGAACACCTGTCAGAATATCATCAATGATGGCACTGGGCACTTCTGTTCGGGGATTATCCGAAGTTATGATGGCAATATCCGATAGTTTTGCCCCAATTTCGCCCATAATCGGTCGTTTTGTGCGATCTCTGTCGCCTCCGCAGCCAAATACGGAAATCAGTCTGCCCCTACAGAAATCCTTAACAGAGCTGAGAACATTTTCCAGACCGTCGGGGGTATGGGCATAGTCGATCAGAATGGTGTAGTCCTTTCCTTCCGTGGGGACGACCTCCACCCTTCCCTTTACGCCTTTGGCGGTGGTCAGCGCCCGGGCCGCCTCAGAAAGAGAAATTCCCAATTGCATACAGATGCCCAGAACTGTAAGGGCATTATATACTGTAAATTTTCCGGGGATTTGCAAGCTGACTTTCACCTGTTCTCCGTCATATACCGCATCAAAGGAAACCCCGTCAGAATGAAACGCGATGTTCTTGGCGCACAAGTCCCCATTTCCCTTGACGGAGGTGGTAATTGCCTTGGCAGTCATATCCTTTTTAAGTCTGTCACACCATGGGTCATCGCAATTAAGCACCGCCTTTTTGCTGTGGCGGAACAAAATCGCCTTTGCGTCGCAGTAGGCTTCCATAGTCTTGTGGAAATCCAGATGATCCTCTGTCAGATTGGTAAAGGCGGCAACCTCATACTCTACGCTGCCTACCCGTTCCAGACTCAGGGCATGGGAGGATACTTCCATCACCACATATTCGCAGCCGGCAGAACGCATTTTTTCAAACAGCTCCTGCAGCTCATAGCTTTCCGGTGTGGTGCGCTCTGTGGGAATTACCAAATCGCCGATGCAGTTTTCCATGGTACCGATGAGACCTACCTTAGCACCCTTAACAGTCTGCAGCACATGCCGCAAAAGCAATGTGGCGGAAGTCTTGCCATTGGTGCCGGTAATGCCGATCATGGTCATATCCCTGCCGGGATGAGAAAACCAATTTGCGCTCAATGCTGCCAAAGCAAGTCTGTCAGATTCCACCAGCACATAAGGTACGGATGCCTCCGGCTTTGCCGCTGTGACCACCGCCACAGCGCCCTTTTCCAAAGCCATGGGAATAAACCGGTTGCCATCGGTGGCAAAGCCTGTAACGGCAACAAACAGGCTGCCGGGGGTAACCTTTCTGGAATCATATGCCACAGCGCCAACCTGTGTGTCCATGGACACATTGCTTTCCAGAATCTTTATACCATTCATCAGATCTTTCAGCTTCATAATAAGCTCCTTTGTCCGGCCGGGTCAATCCGCGGCCCTTCCGTCTGTAAATTCCAATTTAATTGTTGTTCCAAGAGGAACCTGCTCCCCTGGGGAAACACTTTGCGCTGTAACAACTACCTGGGGAGAAATTTCCGGATTTCCGGTACTCAGAATATACAAGCCTTCTTTTGCCGCAGCCACACTTGCCTGCTGGCGATTCATACCTGTAAAATCCGGTACGCTCACATAGGATTCTTCCGGATATTCATCCAGATAAAGCAACACCTGACTGCCTCCGGGAACTACATTTCCCGCCTGTGGAATCTGGGCTGTAACCGATTTTCCCTGCCCCACAGTTTTTGCGGATAACCCCTGATTTTTCAACCATTTCTCAACCTGAGAAAGCTCCATTCCCGTAAAGTCATCCAACACAATTTGCTGAGATGCCGCATCCTCAGAAGAAAAGCTTTGCTCCACACCCAGATAGGGCAAAATGTCTGCCATAACAGCGCCCACCGTTGGGGCTGCCATGACGCCGCCGGAAATATAAATCCCGGTGCTGCGGGAGGGCGTATCTAAAGCTACCAATACAATATACTGCGGATCGTCCATGGGCGCAACCCCTACGAAGGATACAATTTTATCCTGTACCCTCTGTCCGTTTTCATCGAATACATCGATTTTTTCGCTGGTGCCTGTTTTTCGGCCGATGGCATAACCGGCAACCGCAGCATTTTTCGCAGTTCCCTCCACCACAACGCTTTGCATCAACTCCCGCATGATTCGTGAAGTTTCTTCACTGATTGTTTTACGGACTACGGTAGGCTCCTGCTTCAACACTGTATTGCCCTGGGCATCCAACACCTCTGAAACAATATAGGGCTCTACTAAATTACCGCCGTTGACCACGGAAGAAATGGCGCGAACCAGCTGCAAGGGCGTAAGCTTAAAGGTCTGTCCAAAAGACCCGGAAGTTAAGGAAGCAGTACCCCATTTTTCCGTATTGGTAACCAGCTCTTTGTTAAAAAATACCCCTTTACTCTCCCCTGCCAGATCAATTCCCGTTTTTTCCAGAATACCAAATCGCTGAATATACTCATAGAACTGCTCTCCGCCCAGTTTTAATGCAATGTGGGCAAAAGCAAGGTTGCAGGAATTTTGCAGGGCCTGAGGTGTTTTTTGAGAACCGTGACCGGTGGATCTCCAGCAATGCAGCAGCTGTGACCGACCGGGAATTTGCTCTGCGCCCTTACAGTAAAAGGGCGTATTCAAATCAATTGCGCCGCAATCCAAAGCTGCCGCCATGGTCAACACCTTAAATGTTGATCCCGGCTCATAGCCATCGGAGATACACCTGTTTCTCCATTGCTTCAGCCTTGCCTGTGTCAAAGCATTTTGATATGTCTGCTTGGCATCCGTGTAGGCCTGCGTACCCTCAATTTCTTTTTCATAAGCGGCTTTCAATTGCTGTAATTGGTTGCGAGTCTTTTCATCGGAAATTTCCTGATAGGCATTGGGATCATAGCTTCCCAAAGTCGCCATGGCCAGGATTTCACCGGTATTTACATCCATAACCAGCCCAAAAGCGCCATTTTGCACATTGTAGCGGGAGATAGCCGCTTCCATCTGTTTTTCCAAACAGGCCTGCACCGTGGCATCCAGAGTCAACACCAGACTGTTTCCCTCTTCGGCTGCCACATAATTTTCATAGGAAAAAGGCATATCCATTTCATTGTTGCCCTTAGTGGTGATTACCTTCCCGGTATCACCCTCCAGAAAGCTGTTATATGCCGCCTCCACGCCCTCTGACCCTGTGTTGGAGTCATTGGTAAATCCAACCACTTGGGCAGCCAGGCTTCCATAGGGATAAACCCTTTTTGTGCTGGGTTCCAGATGAATACCGGAAATATGGTTTGTGTTGATATAGGACCGGATCAAATCCGCGGTTTCCCTCTCCACTCCTGCTGCGATTTGCTTATAGCGCATGGTTCTGTCCACAGCCTGCTTTGCAATCCACTCAACATCCAGGTCCAGAATATCCGCTAGGGTTTTCGATATGTCCTCAATATTTTCCTTGGCCTGTTTCAGCTCATGGGGGTCCAGATATACTGTTTCCACTCCTTGTGAAACCGCCAGAATATTCATATTTCTGTCGTAAATCGTACCTCTGTTCGCTGTCACCTTGGTGGTACGGGATTGATTGCGCAGCGCCAAATCGGCATACAGGTCAAATTCAACAACCATCAGATCATACAGCCGTATAGCAACCGGAACAAATGCCACTATCCCCAAAAGCGCCGCCACTGTCAGAATTCGTTTATAACGACCACTGTCCAGCCGCAGTCGCAGGTGTTCCTTTGGTTTTTTCATTGATCTCCGACCTTTCCTCAGGAATCCCGAAATGGGCAGCAAGGAAACCCTTGCCGCCCATTGCAGCTTACTCTATCCTAATTCTATTGGTCGGGACAATCTTTATGCAAACAACCGCTCAAAAAAGGCAGACATTCTCTCCCAAACGGTAGGTTGCTCCACGGTAAGGTTCTCTTCGGGCATGGACACAGTAACTGTTTTTTCCTCCACCGGAACCAAACCAAGAACATGGGCGGTCTTTTCGATCTCCTCCAGATCGTAGCCCGCTTCATATTCTGCATTTAAATGATAGTTTTGGCTGTAAAGCTGAGATACATAGCTTTCCATCTGCTGGGTCTGATTCTTTAGGGTGAACAGTTCTGCCATGCCCACAACCATGAGTATCAGCATTACAGCACTGACCAGAATACCGCCCCAGGCCAGGGGATCCACATAGATCACTCTCTCCTTTTTACGGGGGGCTTTGGGGAGCATTTGCTTCACGGTCACATGGTTGAGTAGTTGCAGCTGATGGGCTGCATTTCCGTCTGTGCGGTACTGAATATACTGAACATCCGGTTTGCGTGCCATGATAATCTCCCCTTTCTGTTTAGATTTTTTCACATACCCGAAGCTTGGCGCTTCTGGATCTGGGATTGCTCTGCAGTTCTTCCTGCGAGGCGGTGATAGGCTTCCTTGCAATCAGCCTCACCTTAGGCTTTTTGCCGCAAACACACACCGGAAACTCCGGCGGACAGGTACAAGGATTTTCCGCCTTACGGAATATACTCTTGACGATCCGATCCTCCAGGGAATGGAATGTAATGATACATATCCTACCCTCATCATTCAGTAGACCGATCATCTCCTCCAACGTATCCTGCAGCACCTCCAGTTCCCGGTTCAGTTCGATCCGGATTGCCTGAAAAGTACGCTTTGCCGGATGACCACCCGTCATCCGTACCTTCATCGGAATGGCTCCCTTGATGATCTCTGACAACTGTGCCGTTGTCTCGATCGGCGCCTTTTCCCGCTCTCTC
>JAZRBJ010000097.1:0-16817 GCA_045635065.1 Faecousia sp.
TTGATTGCAGCCATGTAGTGGAAGAAGCCAAGGCCTATCTTTCCGGCATCACCGCCGTGAATGTTACCGATAACCAGTCCTCCGTCATGCGTATGGGCAGCCTGCCCGCCTGTGTGGCCTTGAAGAATGCCGGTCTGACCCCCATTCTCGAGCTGACCTGCCGTGACCGCAACCGCATTGCCCTGCAATCCGAGCTTCTGGGTGCTGCCATGCTAGGCATTGAGAATATTCTCTGTCTCACCGGTGACCATACCAAAATGGGCGACCATCCCGGTGCCAAGCCCGTATTTGACCTGGATTCCGTTTCCCTGCTGCACACCGCATGTCAGCTGGAAAAGGGTGTGGACCTGTCCGGCAACGAGCTGGTTGGTCCCGCTCCCAAATTTGCCAAGGGCGCTGTGGTCTCCCCCTGCTCTGACTCTGTGGATGCCCAACTGGCAAAAATGGAGCGCAAGGTTATGGCTGGTGCGGAATATTTCCAAACCCAGGCTGTATTTGATTCCGAAAAGTTTATCAGCTTCATGGAAAAGGCCAAGCAATTTGGCAAGCCCGTACAGCTGGGTGTGATCATTCCCAAGTCTGCCGGCATGGCCAAATTTATGAATAACAATGTAGCCGGCGTCCATGTACCTCAGCACATGATCGATGCTCTGGCCGCTGACAAGGAGCGTGCCAAGGCAGGCATCACCGGCGTAGAAATTGCCGCACAAATCATTAAGGAGTGCCGTCCCTATTGCCAGGGTCTGCACATCATGGCCCTGGGCTGGGAGGCAAAAGTCCCCGAGCTGCTGAAGCTGGCCGGTATCTAAGGTAAAAGATAGCAGGCACTTGCTTAAAAGCAAGTGCCTGCTGTTATATGGGCGTAAAAACAAACTTCTGAATCAGGCCGTCACAGGTGGCATGCACGGTAACTGCCTCATTCTCCCCTGTCTCGGTGGAAACCTCTACTGCCTTGCCCTTGAGAAAGCCCCGCACATAACTCTCCGGGTCATGGGTTTCTACTTCCTCAAAAAAGATGTCCCGCATTTGATTATTAGGGCATAGATTCTTGATTTCTCTTACTACTTCATATTCCATATTGGTCCCTCCTTTTAGAACAGCATACCATAAAGAGGAGCTATTTACTACCCCCGACAAAAAATGGTTGATTTTTCTTCCCGGGCTTGCTATAATACCCTCACGCAATGCGGGTATAGTTCATCGGTAGAATGCGAGCTTCCCAAGCTTGAGAGGTGGGTTCGATTCCCATTACCCGCTCCACAAAAAAGCAAGGATACCTTCCGGTATCCTTGCTTTTTTCTTAGTAATTGGTAGGCTGGATATGCCAAATTTCATCAGCATACTGACGAATGGTACGGTCAGAGGAGAACTTGCCGCCGCTGGCAATATTCATCAAACACTTGCGGCCAAAGTTCAACCGGTCTGCATAATCCCGGTTGCAGCGCAACTTTGCTTCCATGTAGGACTGATAATCCAGCAGCAGGAAGTAATGGTCTGCTCTGTGCCAATGGGTGCCGTCCAACAGCGCATGATACAGCTCTCTCTGGTCATCATCGGTGGGAACCGTGCCGTCAACCAAAGTGTCAATGGCCCGGTGCAGCCGCTGATCAATATCATAAATACCCCGGGAGTAGTAATTGTCCTTCTGGGCATTGATCTGCTCCACGGTATGACCGAAGATATAGTTGTTATCCATGCCGGCTTCCTTGACGATCTCCACATTGGCGCCGTCCAAAGTACCCAGAGTCACAGCGCCGTTAAGCATCAGCTTCATATTGCCGGTGCCGGAGGCTTCCGTACCCGCAGGAGATATCTGCTCGGACACATCCGCCGCAGGAATAATATGCTCAGCATAAGAACAGTTATAGTTCTGCACAAATACCACTTTCAGCTTATCCGCCACATCGGGATCATTATTGATCATCTTTGCGATGCGGTTGATATAGCGAATAATGGCCTTGGCGCGGGCGTAGCCGGGAGCGGACTTTGCGCCAAACAGATATACCGTGGGATGGAAATCCTGCAGGCTGCCGTCCTTCAACCGGAAATAAATATCCACAATGGACAGGGCGTTGAGCAGCTGACGCTTATACTCATGCAGCCGCTTGACCTGCACATCAAACATGAAGTCGGGATTCAGCTGCACCCCTTCCTTTTCAGCCACGATGGCGCAAAGCTGTTCCTTCTTCTGCCGCTTGATCGCATTAAACTGGCGCACCATGTCGTCATCGATCATAGGCTTAAGCTTAGCCAGACGATCCAAATCCTTCAGAAAATCACCGCCAATGCGGTACTTGATCATCTGGGTCAGTTCCGGATTGCAAAGGCCCATCCAGCGGCGGGGGGTCACACCGTTGGTCTTATTCTGGAAGCGCTCCGGGAAAGCAGCATACCAATCCTTAAAGCAATCATCCTTCAGAATCTGGGAATGGATTTCCGCCACGCCGTTGACATAGCTGCCAACATACACACTGAGGTTTGCCATGTGAGCGGTATTATCCCGCACCACAAACAGATTGGGATGCTCACGCTTCAGCTTTTCATCAATGCGCAGGATGATGTCCACGATTTCCGGCACCACGCTGCCCAGCAGATCCAACGGCCATTTCTCCAGGGCTTCACCCATCACCCTATGGTTTGTGTAGGAGAAGGTCTTCTGGGCAATGGCAAAGCTCTGCTCAAAGTCCATGCCCTCTTTCATCAGAAGACGAATCAGTTCCGGAATGGACATGGCAGGATGGGTATCATTCAGCTGCACCGCATAGTAATCGGCAAAATGGCTCAAATCTGTGCCGTGTGCGCTCTTGTACACCCGCAGCATATCCTGCAAGGATGCAGAAGAAAGCACATACTGCTGCTTAATACGCAGACGCTTGCCCTCCCAGGTGGAATCATTGGGATACAGCACACGGGTGATATCCTCAGCCTTATTTTTCTGGGTCAGCGCCCGCAAATAATCCTGGTCGTTAAAGGCATTGAAATCCAGCTCTTCCTCTGCCTCACACTGCCACAAACGCAGCGTGCCCACATTCTGGGTGCCGTAACCGATTACAGGCACATCATAGGGAACAGCCAGAACCGTATGGTCGGGGAAGGCCACCTTCACGGTATGATTATACCGGCGGTAGGACCAGGGATCACCGAATTTTGCCCAATCGTCCGCATTTTCCTTCTGGCTGCCGTTGCCGTCAAAGCTCTGCTTAAACAGACCGAACTTATACCGCAAACCATAGCCGGACAAAGGTACATTGATGCTGGCAGCACTGTCCAGAAAACATGCAGCCAATCTGCCCAGACCGCCGTTGCCCAAAGCGGCATCTTCAATATCCTCCAACACCGCCAGGTCCACACCCTGCTCTGCAAACAGCTGCTTCATCTCATCCAGAATGCCCAGATTGTACAAATTGGAATACACCAGTCTGCCGATGAGGTACTCTGCGGAAATATAGTAAGCCTTGCGGCTGTGCATACGGATTTTCTTGCATTTGCTCCAGTTTTCACTGATGGCCATCATTACCGCCACACCCAATGCATCATGCAGCTGCTGGGGGGTGGCCTCCTGGAGGGATACATCGCAGGTGTACTTCAGCTGTGCCTCGGTCCACTTCAAGATGTTTACGCAATTATAGGTCATGTTCATTCTCCAATCTGTGTTTCACACTTGCCTGGTTTCCCAAACGCCCGTACAGCTGGGTCAGCCGACGGATCTTCACAGCCAGGTTACGGGTTATTATACCATCTTTTGCCCGCCATGTCCAGTTATCCGAGGACATTGTACCCGGAAAATTCATCCTGCCCTCAGTGCCCAGATCCAGATAATCCTGCATAGGCACCATGCACAAGTCAGACACAGAACTCATAGCCGTCCGAATGGTTCCCCATACCGGACCCTCCTCCTCTGTCAGGCGCATAAATTCCCTGGCATAGGCGACGGATTCCTCCGGTGCGGTATCAAACCATTGGCGCATGGTCATATTGTCATGGGTGCCGGTGTAGCACACGGTGTTTTTGGTATAGAAATGGGGCAAATAATCGGAAGGCTCCTGAGAATCAAAAGCGAAACCCAATACCTTCATACCCGGAAGACCGGAAGATTCCCGCAGTTCCAAAACCGCCTGTGTCAAAATTCCCAAGTCCTCTGCAATCAGCTGCAGATGGGGAAGCTTTTTCTGAACCGTCCGGATAAAATCCATACCCGGGCCCTTGACCCAGCAACCGTTTCTGGCGGTTTCCTCCCCATAAGGTACCGCCCAGTAGCTTTCAAAGCCCCGGAAGTGATCCAGACGCACCACATCATACAGCTTAGCTGCCGCGCCCAGGCGTTGCAGCCACCAGCTATAGCCATCCCGGGCCATAATATCCCAACGATACAGGGGATTGCCCCAAAGCTGCCCGTCCGCAGAGAAATAATCCGGCGGTACACCTGCCACAGCCGTGGGATTCAAATCCCCATCCAGCTGAAACTGCTCCGGATTGCTCCACACATCCGCAGAATCCAGAGGTACATAAATAGGCACATCTCCAATAATGGAAATATTATTTTCATGGGCATATTCCCGCAGGACATTCCATTGGCGGAAGAAGACATACTGCACAAAGCAATAAAACCGGATATCCTCCCGAAGCAGCTGCCGCATATGCCAAACCGCATCGGGCTGGCGGCGCTTCAAGCCCTCTTCCCAGGTATACCAACTTTTTCCGTTGTTATAATCTTTTATAGCCATAAACAGGGCAAAATCAGACAGCCAACTGCTGTTTCCCCTGCAAAAAGCTTCAAAATCGTTCCCCGGTGTAAACCGGGAAAAGGCCTTTCGCAAAACCGGCAGGCGGTTCGCATACTGGGCAGCGAAATCCACCCGATCCGCCCTTGTGTGCCAGATAATCTCCCGAACCTCTTCTTCCAGAAGCAACCCATCCTTCACCAACTGATCCAAATCAATCAGATAGTGATTGCCTGCAAAAGCAGAGCAGGACTGATAGGGAGAATCCCCGTAACCGGTTGGTGTCAGGGGCAAAATCTGCCAGGCGCTTTGTCCCGCGGCCTTTAAAAAATCCACAAATTCAAAAGCACCCTTGCCCATGGTTCCCACACCGTAGTTGCCCGGCAAGGATGTAATATGCATTAAAATACCGCTTTGTCGCATAGCCAAAATTCCTTTACAAGATTCCCCCACAACAGCTTATGAGGCTTTTTCCGTCACGGTGACAGAAGCTTATCTGCTGACAGGAAATCATTCTACTATAAAGAGTAATACCACACCGCTGCTTTGTCAATCCAAACCCTTTGCGGAAACTATTTTTCAACTTTTTCCACAAAAATTTTCGGAAAAATCTCCAGGAATTGACCATAAATTCGAAGCCTAACAAAGAAAAAACAGACCCGCCGAAGCGGGTCTGTAACGGTATGGAATCAGGCTTCCAGGTTGATGCCGGTCTCCTTGTTGAAGACATGGCAAACATTTCCGCCGAAAGCAAACTTAATGGGAGTGCCGCCACGCAGAGCAGCAACCTCAGCGCCGGTCATGTTCATGGTGGAAACCACGATGACAATGTCCTTGCCGCAGGCGTTGACATGCAGGTGGACGGAAGAACCCATCATTTCGCTGACTTCAATCTTGGCATCCACGCCATCAGCCTCGCTCAGGCCGATATGCTCGGGACGGACACCCAGAGTGATCTCCTGCTCAGCCACATCGTTGGCAGCCAGAGCAGCCTGCTTTTCCTCAGAAAGAACAGCGGTGTAGCCTTCCAGCTCAACAGCATACTTGCCGTCAACCTTAACCAGCTTGGCATCGAAGAAGTTCATCTGGGGAGCGCCGATAAAGCCTGCAACGAACAGGTTATAGGGGTGATTGAAGACCTGCTGAGGAGTGCCGATCTGCTGGATAAAGCCGTCCTTCATAATGACGATACGGTCACCCAGGGTCATAGCCTCAGTCTGGTCGTGGGTAACATAAATAAAGGTGGTATTGATACGCTCACGCAGCTTGATGATCTCTGCACGCATCTGGTTACGCAGCTTGGCATCCAGGTTGGACAGAGGCTCGTCCATCAGCATGACCTGGGGGTCACGGACAATAGCACGACCGATAGCCACACGCTGACGCTGACCACCGGACAGAGCCTTGGGCTTACGGCCCAGGTACTGGGTAATGTCCAGGATCTCAGCGGCTTCCTTAACCTTGCGGTCAATCTCAGCCTTGGGCATATGACGCAGCTTCAAAGCGAAAGCCATGTTGTCATACACAGTCATGTGGGGATACAGAGCGTAGCTCTGGAAGACCATGGCGATGTCGCGATCCTTGGGAGCCACATCATTGACCAGACGGTCGCCGACATACAGCTCACCGTCAGAGATCTCTTCCAGACCGGCGATCATACGCAGAGTGGTGGATTTACCGCAGCCGGAAGGACCGACCAGAACGATAAATTCCTTGTCTGCAACCTCGAGGTTGAACTCCTGAACAGCTACGACGCCCTTGTCGGTAACTTCCAGATTGACCTTGTTCTCCTCGCTGACAACTTCAGCCTTCTGCTTCTTGGCCTTCTTAGCCTTAGCCTTCTGCTTCTTGATGTCGTCGCCGCTGAAGGGGTACACCTTCTTGACATTTTTCAGGGTTAAACTTGCCATACTTTCCAACTCTAAGCATGCCGACTCCTCGCCCATGCTCTCACTGCCACCGGGTAAAACAGCGGCAATATTACGACAGGTCTCCACACTGCCGCACCGTGAGTCCAACGGTAAATAATTTCCTCCTTTTTTACGAACACAAACTATTTTGTGGAGTAGCGTGCATTCGTACGGATGCTAATATAATATCATATCGTTGTCCATCCCGCAATGGTGGATTTTGACAGTTTTCGCCCCCGGTTTTTGGCTGTTTTTAACATATATTTTCCAATAAAAAAGGGTCCCGCAGCATATCTCCGCGAGACCCTCTTTTCTCATTTCAGCTCAAAAACACCGTCTGCGGAATGTTCCAGGGTGCTGCCATAGTAGGCAGTCATGGCTTCTTCCAGATAGATGGCATCTGCAACTGCTGCGGTTTCATAGCAGGAATGCATTGCCAGCTGGGCAAGGCCAATATCCACACTGGGAACCGCCACCTGCGTCAGTGAGATGTTACCCAAAGTAGAACCGCCCACAAGATCCGCCCGGTTACAATAGGTCTGTACCGGCACATCTGCCTTTTGGCAAACCTTACGCATAATCGCCGCAGATACCCCATCGGTGGTATAGCGCCGGTTGGCATTGTATTTGATCACAATGCCCTTTCCCGGCAGCGGCGCATTGGTCGCATCCGCATATTCGGGGTGATTGGGGTGCAGAGCGTGACCGTTATCCGCAGATACCAGGAAGGACTGGGCCAGCGCGCAGGCATAGTCCGCGCCCAGACTGTCGCAAATGCGCCGCAGCACGCGTTGCAACAGGTCAGATGCCGCACCCTGCAGGGAACTGGAGCCAACCTCCTCGCTGTCGAACACACAAAGCACAGGAATGTTTTGGCTTTCCCCAGCCTTCAGGAAGCCCTGGGTGCAGCTCCAGGCGCACTCCAGATCATCCAACGCGGCAGAGGAAAGATACTCCCCTTCCACGCCCCAAACCGTTGCCTTTTGCCGTACATACAAATACAAATCATGACCCAGAATCTTGCCGCCTGCCGCTTCCTCCAGCAAGGCAGTCAGCTTACCTGCTGCTTCTTTTCCACCCAACAGAGGCAGCAGATCCACGGCAGGATTCCACTTATAGCCCTCATTAGCCTGACGGTTCATGTGAATAGCCACATTGGGAATCAAAAGCAAATCCCGGTCAATATCCACCAAACGGCTTTCAATACCCTTTTCTGTTTCAACCAGCACCCGACCGGCTACGGAAAGAGGTCTGTCCAACCAGGGAGCCATAAGCATACCGCCGTAGCGCTCCACCGCCAGACGGGTATAAGTGCCGGTAAGCTCCCCATTTTCCTTTACCTTAAAGGTGGGGCGATCCGCATGGCTGGCGCTGATCAAAAAGCCCTTGGGATTTCCCTCCGGAATCCGGAAGGCGATCACTGCGCTGCCGCCTCTGGTTACATAGTACTTGCCGCCGGGCTTCAGTTCCCAACGGTCACTTTCAGACAGGCAAGTATAATCCTTCAACTGGGCAACAATTCCCGCAATCGCATGATAGGTGCTGTGAGAACCGTCCAGAAACTGCATTAATTCCTGAATTCTTTTATCCATTTTATTCCTCCACCAGCTGGCAGAACAGATCGATCTGATCTGCAATGGTCCGCAATGCACTCCGCCAGAAATTCTTATCCGTCAAATCAATACCCGCCACCTTGGCAGTATCCTCTGCGGAAGCAATGGGGGTAGTGTACAGCAGCTTCTTATACTTGGGAACGAAGGCTGCGCCCTCCTTCTCATACTGGGCATACAGACCACGGGCGAACAAACCGCCAAAGGCGTAGGGGAAGTTATAGAAGATGGGGCCGTAATAATGGCTCTTGCACACCCACATGTAGGGATGCAGGCAATGGGGATCCAGTCCGTCACCATAGGACTTCTTCTGGGCATCCAACATCATCTCACACAGGGTATCCGCATTCATGAACTGCTTTTCCCGGCTGGCAAACACACCGGCTTCAAAACGGTAGCGGGAATAAATATCGCAAATAATCTGGGTGGCATCCTGAAGCTGGGATTCGATCAACGCCAGCTTTTCATCCTTATCTGCCGCTTTTCCAATGGCAGATGCCATGATCACGCACTCGTTAAAGGTGGATGCGGTTTCTGCCACAGGCATGGAATACCGCTGATTCAGCGCCCGGTGATCCCGAATGCACTGATTATGGAAAGCATGACCCAACTCATGGGCCAAAGTAACCACATCGGTGAACATCCCGTCAAAATTGGTAAGGATGCGGCTTTCGCCAATGGACTTCACACCGGCACAGAACGCGCCGCCCCGCTTGCCGTCCCGGGGGTAGAAATCGATCCAGGCATTGTCAAAGGCCTCCGCTACCATGTCAGACAGCTCTTTATCAAACTCAGCATACAGGCCAACCAGATAATCCCGGGCCTCCTGGGTGGTGAACTTAGTGGACGCATTACCCATGGGCGCAAACAGGTCATACCAGGGCAAGCCATTTTTGTGACCCAGCGCCTTGGCCTTTGCCTTCAGATACTGCCAGAATTTGGGTGCATATTCATCCATGGCCTCCAGCATGGCATCCAGGGTTTCCTTCTGCAGGTGGGAGCTTTTCAGCGTCGCTGCCAGAGGAGATTCGTAACCGCGAAGCTTGCACTCAGAGATAGTTTCCAGCTTAATAGAATTCAAGGCAAAGGCAACAGAATCCTTAATTCGCTCATAGCAGGCAAGCTCTGCTTCATAGGCATCCTTACGCACCGCGGGATCCGCATCATAAGCAAGATTACGGATAGCAGAGAGATTGGTCACAGTTCCCCGATAATCCACAGGAACGGTACTGGTCAGATAGCTTTGCAAGTCACTCCAGGCATCGCCGCCGGACATACTCATGCGGGCAACAATCTCTTCGCCCAGACCGGGCAGCAGGAACTTGCTGTTTTCCGTGATGTTGGTAAGCATAAACGCATACTCACGCAAATCTTCATTTTCTTTTATCAGCTTGGGCAGATCGGACAATTTGCTCACCCATGCCTGGAAAGCAGCTCTGGGAGCGGCGGTACCGCTGACGATACCCATAATCCGGCCCATCTGAGAACCGGCCTCAGCATCTCTGGTATTGGTGGATTGACGCAAATTGGAATAGCCGGCCAGCTTGCCCACCAGATAAGTAGATTGCTCCTGCAGAGAAATGCCGGTGCGCAGCCCCTCCACGGGATCAGCTGTCTCCAGGTTTTGGGCAAAAGCAGCCATTTCGCTCACCATCTGCTGCAGCTTGACAACATCCTCCTCAAAGGCAGGATCGTCAAAGCCTTTATAGATCGGGTCCAGGTTCCAAACTTCATTCATTTCGGGTTTCTCCCTTCCAAAAAAGTTATGCTTCGATTGTACTACATTTTTTATGGTTCCGTCAACTGTTGCAAACCTTGTTTTTCTTTTGTGAATTTCCTGCAAATTGTTTCTAATTTATTACAATTTGTCGAAAACAAGTCGTTTTTGTCGACCGATTGTTTTGAAATCTCCTTGCAAAATAACCTACATTATGCTAAATTATATTTGTCGCAACTAAGGGGGTATCTTCAAATGACAGGAGAGGAAGTCATGAACCATTTGTCAACCGTAATCATCGCAGACAATACGGAAGAATTTTGCAGCAGCTTAACTGCTGCGCTGAAAAAAGCCGGAGGGTTCCAGGTGCTGGGAACTGCCGGCGACGGAGAACAGGCCATTCGCATGGTAACCGAACGCAAGCCGGATATTCTCGTTCTGGACCTGATGCTTCCCAAACGGGACGGTCTGAGTGTGCTGAAAGCCCTGTCCTCCATGGAACGGCCGCCCATCACTTTGGCTACATCCGGTTTTATCACCGAATTTGTGGCATCTGCCGCCGCCAATCTGGGTGTGCGTTATCTGATGCTGAAACCCTGTGATATGGAGGCCTTGGTGGAACGGTTGCAGGAGGTCCGGGGTGGGGAGAACGCCCGGAAATCCAGCAGCCAACGCCCCGGCAAGACCGACATTGAAACCATGGTCACCGGCATTATTCATGAAATCGGTGTTCCCGCCCACATTAAGGGTTATCAGTATTTGCGGGAGGCCATCATCATTGCGGTCAATGATATGGATGTGATAAACGCCATAACCAAGGTTTTGTACCCCCAGGTAGCCAAGACCTTCCAGACCACACCCTCCCGAGTGGAGCGCGCCATTCGCCACGCCATCGAAGTAGCATGGGACAGAGGGGATCTGGATACCCTCCAGCGGTTCTTTGGTTACACGGTCAGTAACACAAAGGGCAAGCCCACCAATTCCGAATTCATCGCCCTGATCGCAGACAAGCTGCAGCTGCAGCTGAAAAGCGCGGGCGTAGCAAATCTATAAAGCAAAAGGCGTGTTGCAGAACTTGCAACACGCCTTTTATCATCTTTCGTAGCCTATTTTTTGATATAACTCCCGCAACTGCTCTCCCCTGTTTACATCGCCGTTTCTGCTGGCTGTAAACTGGCTTTTCACATTTCCTCTGCGGAAAAGCAGACTTCGCACACCCCGGATAAACCATGCCCAGGGCAGCAAAACCGGCCATTTCTCCAGCCAGGTATACATGGAACACATTTCACGGTAACCGGGGAAGCAGGCCTTAATCAGAAAGCCCATCCGTCCATCCTTCTGCACAGCTAAGGCTTTACCGTCACTGGCATTACCGAACAATCTTCCTGACAGCACAAAATCTCCCAGCTGCTGCATCAAGCACAATTGTTTTTCATCCGCCACACTCATATCGGGAGCAAACCACATTTTTGCCAAGCAGGAAACATTTTCATACAATCGCCACAAACCTATGGTTTCCAACTCTTCCTTCAGCCTATCACGGTCTACATCCTTGCATTTGTCGAACATGAACACATCCATTACAAACCGGATTCCAATTCCGCCTTCTTCCAAATGCTCTGCCATATGCACAAGATTATATACAAAGGCATCGGTTGCAGAAAGTTCATAGGAACAATTGCAACCCTCTTTAAGAATGCACCGTTTCCAAATGTTTCGGTAATATTTGCTGTAAGGGGATCTTGCCGCTACCATCTGCCGGTGCATTTCTACACGAACATAAGGTGGGCGATCATAGCAATCGTGTTTCCTTCCTTCCTGAAAGCCTTGAAATCCCAACTGCTCCATAACCTTATGAACTTTTTTGTCCTGCTGGCCATTGTACAGCACATCCACATCGTTCATGGTGCGCATATCCGGATTGGGATATAGCTGCCTGGTGCTGCAGCCTTTCAGTAGAAGATTGTGGATCCCCTGCTTTTCAAAGGTGTCCTGTATTTGGGATGCGGCATGCATTTGATTGCTGCTAATCACTACAGATACAGCCATTTGTCTATTTAACTCTGCAAGCAGTTTAGCTTCCGGTAACGACTCAGCAGGAAAAAGCTTCATTGCAAAGCCCATCAGATGCAACAGCTTATGTTGCGCTGCCAGCCGGGATACGGAAACCCATTCTGCCGGTGTCATATGGCAGTCACAGGTCTGCTGCCCGTTCAATATGCATTTTAGAATTTGCAGCAGTTTCTGTTCTTCCATAATTCGTCCTTTATTTTGTCAATGCAGGCTCCTGCTGTGCAGGATGATAGGTTTTAACGGTATTTGCGATCAGATTACCAATATCCTTACTTTCAGCATAGCTGGCATCCATTAACTGGCGCAGCTGCACCAAAAACTCCTGGGAATCAAAGGGAATGGGACTTCCGATATGAATCAGATGATTGGGAGTGGTCCGCATACCTTCCTCCTCCATCAGCTTTTCTTCGTAAAGCTTTTCACCGGGGCGCAAACCCGTATAAGAAATCTGAATATCCACATCAGGCTTTAAGCCGGAAAGCTTAATCAGGTTTCTTGCCAGAGTATCGATCTTCACCGGTTCACCCATATCCAGCACAAAAATCTCGCCACCGGCAGCGTAAACACCTGCCTGCAACACCAGGGACACCGCCTCGGGAATGGTCATAAAATAACGGATAATATCCGGGTGAGTCACGGTCACAGGGCCGCCAGCCTCAATCTGCTTTTTGAACAGAGGGATCACAGAACCGTTGCTTCCCAAAACATTACCAAAACGCACCGCCACAAACTCCGTCTGGGGCTTGACTGTGGGGGTAAGGGTGTCAGCTTCCGTATCGTCATAGGCATGAGCGTGTAGCTGGGGCAACTGATCCATGCGGCCCTCCTTGACCAGCTTATCAAAGGTCTGGATCACCATTTCGCACAGGCGCTTGGTGGCGCCCATGATGTTGGTGGGATTTACTGCCTTGTCCGTGCTAATCAGCACAAAGCGCTTGCAGCCGTTCATCATAGCTGCGTATGCTGTTTTATATGTGCCGATGGCATTATTCTTGATTGCTTCACAGGGGCTGACCTCCATCAATGGCACATGCTTGTGAGCAGCGGCATGATACACCACATCCGGATGATAGGTAGCGAATACACTGTTGATCCGGCGGCTGTCCCGCACGGAGCCAATCAGCACTACCAGATTCAACTGGGGATATTTCTTTTTCAGTTCCTGCTGAATTTCATAGGCATTGTTTTCGTAAACATCAAAAATAATCAGTTGCTTGGGCGCATAACCGGCAATCTGGCGGCAAAGCTCGCTGCCGATACTGCCACCGCCACCGGTAACCAGGATCACCTTATCCCTAATGCACTGGAAAATACCCTCCATGTCCACCCTTATGGTATCTCTGCCCAGCAAATCCTCTACCGCCACATCACGCATAGCCGCTACATTGACCTCGCCGTTAACCAGCTGATAGATGCCGGGCAAATTCTTCAATTCACAACCGGTTTCTTTACAGATATTAAGGATATCCCGTTTCTGGGCAGGGGTAGCGCTGGGAATTGCCACATAAATCTTTTCAATGCGGTATTTTTCAACCGCCTCCAAAATACTTTCTTTGCCACCAACCACGGGAATACCGTCAATATCTCTGTCCCATTTATTGGTATTATCGTCAATAATGCAGCACACCCGGTCTCCGGAGCCACGCAGATCCCGCAGAATCATCTGACCGGCAGCGCCTGCTCCAATCAGCATGACACGGCGAAACTCTGTAGCAACATCTCCCCTGCTGGAAATTCCCCGAAGGAGCAGTACAAACCGATAAGAAAACCGCACGCTCAGCACCAGTAAAAACTGGATAATCGCGCCGAATACATAATAGGATATGGGCATACGCCATTTGCTTTCAAAGTCAAATAAATAACACAATAAAACCGTTCCGCAAATCTGCAGTACGGATGTAACCAGGCTCGTCTGAATAACACGCACCAATTCCTTGAAGCTGGCAAACCGCCAAATACTCCTATACAGACGGAAACGCCAGAAAACAGCAGCACAGGCCACTGCATATAGCGGTGCCATGTAGCTAAAAACCTTCATATGAGAATCTGCAATTGCAGAGAAGCTGCAATCAAAGCGAAGCCACAGAGCCGCAAAATATGCAACTGTAACCGCCAGCATATCATACACAATCAAACACAGGGTAATTTGATGCCAATGTTCCAGCCGAAACGCTTTTTTTACGCGGTTTTGTCTCTTTTCCATTTCATCGTTCCCCTTTCTACATTTTTTCTGCAGCTGCAAATATTTCCATACTCAAAGCAGCAGCACGGGTAAATTCTCTGGAAAGCCCCCGTTTTTTCAAGGCCGTTCCTAAATTAAACGGGCGGGTTGTCAGGTTGTGACAATCCGATCCCAGAAGCTGCGCCGTTCCGTTTTTCAGCAATCTGCGAGCAGTAAAAGCGCTATCCAGATGAAGCAGACCCTCAGCATTCATCTGCACCAGCACATCATTTTCCAGCAAATGCTTCACCGCCTGCTTGCTTTGCAGGGGCAAATAGCGCTCCAGATGAGCAATGATGGGAATTATGCCACGAATATGATTGAGATTTTGAAGTTCCCGGAACATATCGCTGTTCCAGGATGTAAAAGGCAACTCCAAAAGCAAAAACCGGGAATTGCCAAAACAAAGCTTCTCCAACTGCTCACAGCGGCAAATACCGTTATAATAAGCAACCTCAGCGCCCACGCAGATATGCATTCCCTGGGGAAGATGCTCCCGCAGCAAGCGTTCCGCCGCATCTCTGCGTTGCAGAAAAGCCTCAACAGGCTCCTCCCCATAGTAGTGTGGGGTGCAAACAAGGTGAAAAACGCCCTGTTCAGCAGCAACAGCCAGCACAGCAAGGCTCTCCTCAAGGGTCTGACAACCGTCATCCATACCCGGCAATATGTGATTGTGCAGGTCGCAGATGGCAGTCATAACTTTCTCCTTATATCGATTTCATGATCACATCCGATACGCCGCTTACCGCCTCCGGCCGATGTGTTACCAGAATTCCGCATTTATTTAGGGGCAGAATTGCACCCAGCAGCGCCTTTTCCGTTTCTCCGTCCAATGCGGAAGTGCATTCATCCAAAAGCAGCACGGGTCGATCCATCAAAATAGCTCTTGCAACCGCAAGCCGCTGCAGCTGACCCATGGAAAGACCGGCATTGTTTTCCTGCACCAAGGTCTCCTCCCGGGCGGGCAGCTCCCAAACAAATTCCGCCTGGGCCAGCTTCAAAGCTTCTTCAATCTGCTCAGGGGATGCATTGGGGGTAGCCAAAAGCAGATTATCCAAAACACTGCCGGAAAGCAGCGCATAATCCTGGGGTACATAAGCAAATAAATGGCGGGTCGCAGGCCCGCAGGGGATTTCCGCCTGGGGTGTAACCAAATAAACCCGGCCCTTCTGGGGCCGATACAGACCCAGGATCAATTTAAACAGCGTTGTTTTACCCTTGCCGGAAATGCCCGTAAGGCAAACCCAGCGCTGAAGATCAAACCGGCAGGAGAAATTCTCCAACACCGGGATCTCCTCCCCGGGATAAGCAAAGGTCACATTTTCAAACACAATGGCAGATATGTTCTCTGCATCCGTCTTCTCTTCCAGTTGCCCATCTTTGGGAAGAATCTGAGCCAGGCGTTCCGCCGCCACATCCACAGCGGCCATTCTGGTCCACAAACCGGAAAGCCCAAACACTGGATTCCTCAGCAACGCAATCAGCTGCAGCATGGCAGCCATGTCGCCATAGGTCATTGCCTCATTTGCGATCTGGCCGGCGCCCCAGAGAAGCAGCGCGCCGGTGCCAAAATGACTAACCAGAGAGATGACCGTATTTCTGCCAACGGTCAGCCCGCGGCGCTTGCCATAGGCAGTTAAAAACTCCTTTAGACGCACATCAAAGCGCTTCAGACTTTGTTCTTCTGCGCCAAGACTTTTGATCAATTCCAGATTCTGAAGGTCTTCCTGCATGGCAGTCATTACCCGACCGTCCGCCCTGCGGACCTGCTGCTGGCGTTTCTTCATCAAAGGGCGGAAGATGGCGGCGCCTGTGGCAACCAAAACCGCAACCAGAGCAACGAGCCAGGTCACCTTTGGGAACAGGATCATGGTGGCGGCAAAACTGGCAGCCAAACGCACCAGTTGACCCACCATGGAGGGGATCACATTAACCATGCCGTCGCAAAGAGTACGCACATCCTCCATGCTTCTGTTAAGCAGCTCGCCGCTATGATACCCGGAAAGCTCTGCATCCTCGGCATGTACCGCCTTCTTCAGCACAGCGCGGCGCAGCTGCGCCATGCATTTTTCTGCCGTGCTGCCGCCCAGCCAGCTCACTGTGGTATGCAGCACCACCAAGCCCAGAAGAACCAACGCCAATACGCCGCCCCATAGCATCCAATCGTCCTGCTGCTGTATCGCCGCATCCATCAGTTGCTTGGTGGCAAAGGCCATTGCCACCTGCAAAAGAGAGGACAGCACCGTACAAAAACAAAGTGCCCGAACCCTGCTCCGATAGGGTCGGAGCAGGGCCGAGGCGTTTTTCTTTCCCGTGTATTTAAGAATTGCCATTGATAATGTCCTGGAAATCCACTACGGCATCGGCTTCCTCATCTTTGGATTCGGTAGCCTCTGTTTCGCCGGTGGTTTCATTCTCACCATCGCCGCCGGTGGTTCCGTCGGTAGTCTCACCGGTGGTTTCGTTGGTGTTACCGCCGTTATTGCCGCCGTTGTTGCCGTCGGTGTTACCGCCGTTGTTGCCGTCGGTGTTACCGCCGTTGTTGCCGCCGTTATTGCCGTCGGT
>JAZRBJ010000098.1:0-10419 GCA_045635065.1 Faecousia sp.
CCCGATGCGATTGTTCCCGGCATCGGTGGCCAGACAGGCCTGAACCTGGCAATGCAGCTGGAAAAAAAGGGTATTCTGAAGGAGTGCCGTGTGAAGCTGCTGGGTACTTCCAGCGAGTCCATTGAGCGCGCAGAGGACAGGGAGCTGTTTAAGGAGCTGTGCCAGTCCATCGGTGAGCCCACCATTCCCTCTGAGATTACTTATTCCATCGAGGAAGCCAAGGCGGCAGCTGCACGCATTGGCTATCCCGTTGTGTTGCGTCCTGCCTTTACCCTGGGCGGTACCGGTGGCGGCTTTGCTTATAGCGAAGAAGAACTGGTGGAAGTGGGTCTGAATGCTTTTAAGCTTTCTCCTGTGCATCAGGTGCTGATTGAGAAGAGCGTTAAGGGCTACAAGGAAATCGAATTTGAGGTCATGCGTGACTCTGCGGATAATGCCATTACCATCTGCGGTATGGAAAACATTGACCCTGTGGGTGTTCATACCGGTGACAGTTTGGTGGTTGCGCCCATTATGACCCTCAGCGACCACGATAAGAAGATGTTGAACGATTCTGCTATTAAGTTGATTCGGGAATTGAAGATTGAGGGCGGCTGCAATGTGCAATTTGCTTTGAATCCCAACTCCAGCGAGTATTACCTCATTGAGGTGAACCCCAGAGTTTCCCGTTCTTCTGCGCTGGCATCCAAGGCTTCCGGCTATCCCATTGCCCGGGTTACCGCTAAGATTGCCGTGGGTATGGAGCTCAGTGAAATTGCCATTGCCAACACCAATGCTTCTTTTGAGCCTCAGCTGGACTATGTGATTGCCAAGCTGCCCCGTTTCCCCTTTGATAAATTTGCTTCTGCCACCAATACCCTTGGTACCCAGATGAAGGCTACCGGTGAGGTCATGGGTATCGGCTCCAATCTGGAGGAATGCCTGCTGAAGGGCGTGCGTTCTCTGGAGATTGGCGTGTGCCATTTCTATATGGCGAAGTTTGATAATATGGAGACCCAGGAGCTGTATGACTACATTCGCTCCTTCCGGGATGATAATATCTTTGCTGTGGCAGAGCTGCTGCGCAGAGGAGAAACGGTAGAAACCCTCCATGCGGTTACTCAGATCACCGCCTATTTCCTGGAGGCAATCCGCAATATCGTGGAAATGGAAAAGCAGCTGAAGGCTGCGCCCATGGATGCTGATGTGCTGCGCAAGGCCAAGAAAATGGGCTTTGGTGATCAGTTCATTGCCAAGCTGTGGGGCGTGAAGGAGGTTGAGGTTTATCACTTCCGCAAGGAAAAGGGCATTATTCCCGTGTTTAAGATGGTGGACACCTGCCACACCGGCGCGTATATTCCTTATTTCTACTCTTCTTACTCCGATGAAAATGCCTCCGTGCTGACGGATAAGAAGAAGATCGTGGTTCTGGGCGCAGGCCCCATTCGTATCGGACAGGGTGTGGAATTTGACTATTCCACTGTGCATGCAGTGACAACTATTAAGAACTCCGGCTACGAGGCCATTATTATCAACAACAACCCCGAAACTGTTTCTACCGACTATACCACGGCTGACAAGCTGTATTTTGAGCCGCTGACTCCCGAGGATGTCATGGCCATTATCGACTTCGAAAAGCCTGAGGGCGTGATTGCTTCTCTGGGCGGTCAGACTGCCATTAACCTGGCGCAGCCTCTGATGGACCGTGGCGTGAAAATTATCGGTACTGACTGCATGGCCATTGAGCGGGCAGAAAACCGGGATAGCTTTGAGAAGATTCTGCAGGAGCTGAATATTCCCCAGCCCAAGGGCAAGGCGGTTACCAAGATTGAGGACGGCATTGCAGCAGCTGCAGAGATCGGCTATCCTGTGCTGGTGCGTCCCAGCTTTGTGTTGGGCGGCAGAGCTATGCAGATCGTTGCCAACGAGCGTCAGTTGCGTACTTACCTGCGCACCGCCGTTGAAATTGATGAAGACAAGCCTGTTCTGGTGGATAAGTATATCCAGGGCAGAGAAGTGGAAGTGGATGCCATTTGTGATGGCCACAATGTATTTGTACCGGGTATTATGGAGCTGGTGGAACGCACCGGTGTTCACAGCGGTGACCCCATGAGCGTGTATCCCTCCTTCAGTATTTCCAACAAGGTTAAAGGCACGATTCTGCAGTATGCCAAGAAGCTGGGTCTGGGTATCGGTATTGTGGGTCTTTACAATATTCAGTTCATTGTGGACGACAAGGATGATGTGTATATCATCGAGGTTAACCCCCGTTCTTCCCGTACTGTTCCTTTCCTTTCCAAAGCAACCGGCTACTCTCTGGCGGATATTGCCACAGAGGTTATTCTGGGCAAGAGCCTGAAAGAGCAGGGCATTTTCGACATCTATCCCGATGAGAAGGACCGCTGGTATGTGAAGGCGCCTGTGTTCTCCTTTAACAAGATTCGCGGTCTGGATGCCTATCTGTCTCCTGAAATGAAGTCCACCGGTGAGGCCATCGGCTATGATGATAAGCTCAACCGCGCGTTGTATAAGGCGCTGCAGGCTGCCGGTATGCATTTGCAGAATTACGGCACTGTGTTTGCCACCATTGCAGATAAGGACAAGGAGGAGGCGCTGCCTCTGATCCGACGGTTCTACAATCTGGGCTTCAACATTGAGGCAACTGTGGGTACTGCCATGTTCCTGAAGAGCAACGGTATTCGCACCCATGTGCTGGGTAAGATCAGCGACGGCAGCGAGGAAATTCCCAATGCATTGCGTCAGGGTCACATTGCCTATGTTATTAACACCAAGGACATTGGTTCCGATGGCCCTGCCAGCGACGGCCACCAGATCCGTCAGATTGCCACCGAGCATAATGTGACGATTTTCACTGCTCTGGATACGGTCAAGGTGCTGCTGGATGTTCTGGAGGAGACCACGCTGACCATTTCCACCATTGATGCTTAAGAGGTATCCTATGAAACAGGGAATGTTCCAAATTATAGAAAATACTGTTCTGGTCAGCGGCGTGTACCGTATGCGGTTGCAAGGCGATACCTCTGCCATTACTGCGCCGGGTCAGTTTGTAAACATTCAGCTGCAGGGTATGTTCCTGCGCCGCCCCATCTCCGTGTGTGATGTGCAGGGGGATGTGCTGACCATTATCTACAAGGTGGTGGGCAAGGGTACAGAGGCCATGAGCCGGATGCAGGAAGGACAACTGGATGTGCTGACCGGTTTGGGCAATGGCTATGATCTGACCCTGTGCGGAGAAAAGCCTGTGCTGCTGGGTGGCGGCGTGGGTGTGCCGCCCATGTATCTGCTGGCGAAAAAGCTGATAGAGCAGGGAAAAACCCCCACTGTGATTCTTGGCTTTAACAAATCGCAGGAAGTGTTTTATGAGGAAGAATTCAAGGCGCTGGGCTGCCCGGTTCTGGTTACCACCGTTGACGGCTCTTACGGCATTAAGGGTTTCGTTACCGACGCATTGAAGAATGTGGAATATACTCACTTCTGCACCTGCGGTCCGGAGCCCATGCTGAAGGCAGTTTACAAGGCAAGCACTACTTCCGGACAAATGAGCTTTGAGGAGCGCATGGGCTGCGGATTCGGCGCTTGCATGGGCTGCTCCTGTAAGACCTTGACGGGCTATAAGCGTATTTGCAAGGACGGACCGGTTATGCGCAAGGAGGAAATCGCATGGGAAAACTGAATGTGAATCTTTGCGGAATCCCGCTGGACAATCCGGTGATTCCTGCCTCCGGCACCTTTGGCTTTGGCTATGAATATGCCGAGCTGTATGATATTAACTGTCTGGGAACCTTTTCCTTTAAGGGAACGACCAGGGATTCCCGGTTTGGTAACCCCACACCCCGGATTGCAGAATGTACCGCCGGCATGATCAATGCTGTGGGCTTGCAGAATCCCGGCGTGGAAAAGGTGATTGCGGAAGAATTGCCGAAGCTGAAAAAGGTTTTCCACAAGCCGGTGATGGCCAATGTTTCCGGCTTCAGCGTGGAGGACTATGCCTATACCTGCGAAAAGCTGGATGCCTGCGAGCAGGTGGGCTGGCTGGAAGTAAATATCAGCTGTCCCAATGTGCATGGCGGCGGCATGAGCTTCGGCACAGACCCCAAAGCTGCGGCAGAAGTTACTTCTGCGGTGAAAAAGGTCACCAAAAAGCCTGTGATTCTCAAGCTTTCTCCCAATGTGACGGATATTGTGTCCATTGCGAAAGCCTGTGCCGATGCCGGCGCAGATGGCATCAGTCTGATTAATACTTTGCTTGGTATGCGCATTGATTTGCGCAGCAGAAAACCGGTGATCGCTAATAAAATGGGCGGCTTCTCCGGCAGCGCCATTTTTCCGGTGGCTGTGCGTATGGTTTATCAGGTTGCCAACGCGGTGGATGTACCGGTGATTGGCATGGGCGGCGTCAGCAGCGCAGAGGATGTGCTGGAAATGATGCTGGCCGGCGCAACAGCGGTTGAGGTTGGCGCAGCGAATCTTGTGAATCCTTTTGCCTGTCGGGATATTGTGGAAGATCTTCCCCGGGTTATGGATAAGTATGGAATCAATCAGCTAAGTGATATTATAGGAGGCGTTAAGTAATGGGTAAGGATGTTATTGTTGCCTGTGATTTTGCATCTGCAGAGCAGACATTTGCGTTTTTAGATAAGTTTACCGGCAGAAAGCCCTTTGTAAAAATCGGTATGGAGCTTTACTATGCCGAGGGCCCCGAAATTGTGAAGCAGATCAAGGCCAGAGGCCACAAGATTTTCCTGGATTTGAAGCTGCACGATATTCCCAATACGGTTAAGAAAGCCATGGCCGTGCTGAGCAATTTGGATGTGGATATTACCAATCTCCATGCTGCCGGTACAAAGAATATGATGAAGGCTGCATTGGAGGGTTTGACCCGGGCTGACGGCAGCCGTCCTTTGCTTATTGCCGTGACCCAGCTGACCTCCACCGACCAGGAAAGCATGGAAAACGATCTTCTGATTCATGAACCCATTGACAAGGTGGTTATGCACTATGCCAAGTGCGCGGAAGAAGCCGGTTTGGATGGCATTGTTTGCTCTCCTTTGGAGGCAGGCAAGGTTCACGATACCTGCGGCAAGAAGTTCCTTACTGTGACCCCCGGCGTCCGTTTTGCTGACGGCGATGTGGGTGACCAGAAGCGGGTGATGACTCCTGCCCAGGCTAAGGAGATCGGCTCTGATTACATTGTGGTGGGTCGTCCCATTACTGCGGCTGCTGATCCCGTGGCTGCTTATGAGCGCTGTGTGGCTGAATTCTGCGATTAAGGAGAAGTAGAGAATGGAAAGCTATAAAAGAGAATTTATTCAGTTCCTGCAGGACGCAGGTGTGCTGAAATTCGGTGATTTTACTGCCAAAAGCGGCAGAAAGATTCCTTATTTTGTGAATGCAGGCATGATCAAAACCGGTGATCAGATCACCAAGATGGGTGAGTTTTACGCTAAGGCCTATTTTGATAAGCTGGGCAAGAAGCAGGCGGATTTGTATGGTCCTGCATACAAGGGTATTTCTCTTTCTATCTCCGCAGCAGTTGCTCTTTCCAAGAATGGTTTGAATGTTCCCTTCTTCTTCAATCGTAAAGAGGTGAAGGATCACGGCGAAGGCGGCATGTTTGTTGGCTATGTACCCCAGGCAGGGGAGGAAATTGTGATTATCGAAGACGTGATCACTGCCGGTACTGCCATTCGTGAATCCATGGAGATTTTAAAGCACCTGGAAGGCACGAAGGTGGTTGCAACCTTCATCATGGTGGATCGTAAAGAAAAGGGCCAGGGTGAGAAGGGCGCTATGCAGGAAATTGAGGAGCAGTTCGGTTTCCCCGTGTACTCCGTGGTGGATGTATATGACATTATCGAGTATTTGGAGGAAGATCCTGCCAACGAAGAGAATGTAACCCGGATTAAGAACTATCTGGCTGTGAACGGAGCAAAGTAATGAAAAGAAGCTTGATTGATATTGTTGATTTCTCCGTGGAGGAGCTGCAGCAGCTGCTGGAGAAGGCTTGTGATATTATTGCCAATCCTCAGAAGTATGCCCAAATCTGTAAGGGAAAGAAGCTGGCAACGCTGTTTTTTGAGCCTTCCACCCGTACCCGGCTGAGTTTTGAGGCTGCTATGCTGGAGCTGGGCGGTAGCGTTATCGGCTTTTCCGAGGCGAGCTCTTCTTCTGCCTCTAAGGGTGAAAGTGTTTCCGACACCGCTAAAATTATCAGCTGCTACGCAGACATTATTGCCATGCGCCACCCCAAGGAGGGCACGCCCTACGTGGCATCCAGAGCAGCATCCATACCTGTGATTAACGCCGGTGACGGCGGACATTGCCACCCCACCCAGACTCTGGCAGATCTTTTGACCATTTATCGGGAACTGGGCAGACTGGACAATCTTACCATCGGCTGCTGCGGCGATCTGAAATATGGCCGTACAGTACATTCTCTCATCAATGCTATGAGCCGTTACACCGGCATCAGGGTTGTGCTGATTTCTCCCGATGAGCTGAAGCTTCCCAGCTTCGTAAAAGAGGAGATGCAGAAACAAGGAATGGCTTTTGAGGAGACCACTTCTTTAGAAGATGCTATGCCCCAGCTGGATGTGCTGTACATGACCAGAATTCAGAGAGAGCGTTTTGATTCTCTGGAAGTTTATGAGCGGTTGAAGGACAGCTATATTCTGACCGCAGAGAAGATGGAACTGGCCAAGCCCACTATGCGTGTGCTGCACCCTCTGCCCAGAGTGAATGAAATCAGCGTAAAGGTGGATGATGACCCCAGAGCCGCTTATTTCCGTCAGGCTCTGAATGGCAAGTACATGCGTATGGCGTTGATTCTGAAGCTGCTGGCTGAGGCTGAGCATGACGAAGTTGCAGACGACAGCGATTTGTTTGTGGATGAAATTTGCTGCGACAATCCCAGATGTATTACCTCTTGTGAGCAGGAAATTCAGCATCAGTTTAAGTGCGTAGACCCGGAAAATAAGGTTTATCGCTGCCATTATTGCGAAGCCAAAAAGACATTAAAATAATTTCAAATCATGACCCCGACAGTACCTTCTGAAACTTATACAAAAAGGTGGTACTGCCGGGGTCGTTTCGTGGTAATTGTGTAAAATTTGTCAAACTGCGGCAAGTGTTGCTTGACAGTATTTCTGCCCTATGTTAAAATGATAAACAAGTAAATATCCTTTCTGCGACTGACGGAAAAGTGGATCACCACAAGGGAACAGGAAGTGTATTTAGCGATGTTTTTCGCTTGCCGACCGTCTGGGCGCAATGGTGTTTTAGGACCATTTGCACCCTTTTTTTGTTTTTAGGAGGTTGTTATGAAAAAGATTGGCATTATTATGGGCAGTGACAGCGATTTGCCCATTATTCAAAAGTGTACAGATATGCTGAAATCCTTCGGAGCAGCATTTGAGGTGCATATTTTCTCTGCCCATAGAACACCTGTGGAGGCAAGAGATTTTGCATTGAATGCCCGCGCAAATGGCTTTGGCGTTCTGATTGCCGCTGCGGGCATGGCTGCCCATCTGGCAGGCGCGATTGCTGCGAATACAACTCTTCCTGTGATTGGTATTCCTTGTAAAGGGCCTGTTTTGGATGGCATAGATGCGCTGCTTTCTACTGTGCAGATGCCTACCGGTATTCCTGTGGCTACCGTTGCCATTAATGGCGGCGCAAACGCTGCGCTGCTGGCGCTGCAGATTCTGGCGGTTTCCGATGAAGAACTGGCTGCCAAGCTGGATGCCAAACGGGCAAAGGATGCCCAGGCGGTGCTGGAAAAGGATGCCGCCGTTATGGAAAAACTGTAAACCCGTGTTTCAACACTGACTATAAAGGAGATTTTACTATGGAAAAGAAGCTTGTTTACACCGGTAAGACCAAGGATGTATTTGCGCTGGATAACGGCAACTATCTGCTGAAGTTCAAGGATGACTGCACAGGTAAGGACGGCGTGTTTGATCCCGGTGAAAATTCTGTAGGTCTGACCATTGAAGGCGTGGGTGATGTAAATCTGCGCATGTCCATTTACTTCTTTGAGAAAATCAATGCTGCGGGTATTTTGACCCATTATGTCAGCGCTGACCTGGAGAATACCACCATGGAGGTTCTTCCTGGCAAGGTGTTCGGTAAGGGTCTGGAGGTAATCTGCCGCTATAAGGCTGTGGGTTCTTTCTTCCGCCGTTACAGCGATTACTGCACCGAGGGTCAGGATCTGCCTGCTTATGTGGAGACCACCTTTAAGAACGACGAAAAGGGTGATCCTCTGGTTACCAAGGACGGTCTGGTGGATCTGGGTGTGATGACCTCCCAGCAGTACGATGATCTGAAGGCTATGACCCAGGCAATTACAAAGATCGTTGCAGATGATCTGAAGGAAAAGGGCCTGGATATGTATGATATTAAGTTTGAGTTTGGCTACGATGCACAGGGCCGTGTGATGCTTATTGACGAGATCGCATCCGGCAATATGCGTGTTTACAAGGACGGTCAGTATGTTGACCCCATGACACTGAACAAGCTTTTCTTCGCATAAAAGGAGACTGTAATGGGTGGCTTTTTTGGAATAACATCCCATAATGATTGCATGATGGATGTGTTCTTTGGCGTGGACTACCATTCCCATCTTGGTACACGGCGGGGCGGTATGGCTGCGTATGACAAGGAGATCGGCCTGCAAAGGAAGATCCACAATATTGAAAACTCTCCCTTCCGTACCAAGTTTGAGCATATCTTTGAGGAGATGAAGGGAACATCTGCCATTGGCTGTATCAGTGATACCGATCCTCAGCCTATGCTGATCCGTTCTCATTTGGGTACTTATGCCATTACCACCGTGGGCGTAATCAACAATACAGCGGAGTTGATTGACCTGTATTTAAATGCCGGCGGCGGATACTTCGATGCTATGACCGGCGGTAAGGTGAATACCACGGAGCTGGTTGCAGCGCTCATTAATCTGAAAAAGGATTTTGTGGAGGGCATTCATTATGCCCAATCCATGATTAAAGGCACGGCAAATATTCTCATTCTCACCGATGAAGGTAAGTTGATTGCTGCCAGAGACCGGCTGGGCCGAATTCCTGTGCAGATTGGCAGAAGTGAGGATGGCTACTGCGCCTCCTTTGAGGAATTTGCGTTTACCAAGCTGGGTTATGAGTATGTCAAGGAGTTAGGCCCCGGTGAAATTGTGGAGCTGACCCCGGATTCTATGACCCAGCTGGCAGAGCCGGGTGAGGAAATGCGTATGTGCGCATTTTTGTGGAGCTACTATGGCTATCCCACCTCCACCTATGAGGGTGTGAATGTGGAGGCTATGCGCTACCGCAACGGCGCATACATTGCCGAGCGGGATATGGAAAAGGGCAGAAGTATGGAAATTGACTATGTGGGTGGCGTTCCCGATTCCGGTACACCCCATGCCATTGGCTATGCCAACCGCAGAGGCAAGCCCTTTGCCAGAGCGTTTATTAAGTATACTCCTACCTGGGCCCGTTCTTTTACCCCTGCCCGGCAGGCAGATCGGAATAAAATTGCCAAAATGAAGCAGATTCCTGTTCATGAACTGATTAAGGACAAGAATTTGCTGTTTGTGGACGACTCCATTGTTCGTGGCACGCAGCTGCAGGAAACCGTTGATTTCCTTTATGAAAACGGCGCAAAATCCGTGCATATGCGGTCGGCCTGTCCACCCATTATGTATGGCTGCAAGTATCTGAATTTCTCCCGCTCCACCAGCGATATGGATTTGATTACCCGGCGGGTCATTGTGGAGCTGGAAGGGGAAGAGGGTCTTAAGTATATTGAAGAATATGCTGACGGCAACTCTGAGCGCGGCAAGGCTATGCGCAAAGCCATTTGTGATAAATTTAAATTTGCTTCTCTTGGCTTCCAAACTGTGGACGGCGTGATTAAGGCCATCGGTATTGAGCCTTGCAAGCTGTGTACCTACTGTTGGAACGGAAAGGAATAAGACTATGGACCATAAGAATTCTCAATCTGCCAGCTACGCAGCTGCCGGTGTGGATATTACCGCCGGTTACAAGGCTGTTGAGCTGATGAAGAAGCATGTTGCCCGTACCCGCAATGAAGGCTGCCTGGACGATGTGGGCGGCTTTGGCGGCTGCTTTGGTTTGCCCACCGGTATGGAGGAGCCTGTGTTGGTTTCCGGTACCGATGGCTGCGGCACCAAGGTGAAGCTGGCCATTCTCATGGACAAGCATGACACCATCGGCATCGATGCCGTGGCCATGTGCGTCAACGACATCATCTGTGTCGGCGCAAAGCCTCTGTTCTTCCTGGATTACATCGCCTGCGGCAAGAATATCCCCGAAAAAATTGCCGAGATCGTCTCCGGCGTGGCAGAAGGTTGTGTCCAGTCCGGTGCTGCCCTCATCGGCGGCGAGACTGCCGAGCATCCCG
>JAZRBJ010000099.1:0-46140 GCA_045635065.1 Faecousia sp.
CTTTGCAAAAGGCATGCACGGCTGGGGCTTTTATCCTGCGGTAAACCGCAACTATGACAGTCGCCGTCCTCTCCACGACGGAGAAACCTTCTTTGATACTTATGAGTTGAACGACCGGCACAATGTGCTGAATACTTACACGTTGTCACATATCGGCATTCCCTTGACGGTAGAGCCTGAGCGTGCCTGCGGCGCGGTGTTTACCGGTGATTTGGCAGACGGCTTTACTAAGGAAGAGCTGTTAGAATTCCTGAAAAAATCCGTGATTTTGGATGCCGCTGCAGCCAAGGCCTTTATTCGCAGAGGTTTGGGTGAATATATTGGCGTTAAGGTAGGCCAGGAGTACATGGACGGCGTAGAGGAATGTTTTACTGACCACCCTGTGAATGAGGGCGTGGTTGGTTATCTGCGGGATGTACGGCCGGCATTTTTTGGCAAGGGCGGCTGGGCGCTGATTCCTCAGGACCCCAAGGTGCAGGTGATCAGTCAGCTGCACTCTCTGGTGGGAGAACCTCTGGAAGCCGGTGCATGTCTGTATGAAAACAGCCTGGGTGGTAGAGTTTGTGTGCTGGGCTATGCGGCTTTTAGCAGAATCGATTCCTATGCCCGTTTGCGGCAAATGCGCCGGGTGGCAAAGTGGCTGGCCGGCAAAACCTGGACGGTTATGGAGAGCATGGGTTTGGCGGCGCAGTTCCTGCGTACCGACGGCAGCCGCACCATGGCTACGGTGATCAATCTTTCCATGGATAATGCGACCGCATCTAACTATGGTATCTGGGGCGCTAAGTCTGTGAAATGTCTGAAAAGCGGTGAGGAAACCACCTTGCCCGTTACCCAGAAAGATGGTTACGGCATGGTGACGCTTCCGGAATTGACCCCCTTTGAAACTGTGACCCTTTTGGCGGAAGGCTGATTTTGGGAGAAAAGCTATGAGTAAAAAATACATGATTGGTAACACCCATTTTGATCCGGTGTGGTTGTGGCATTGGGATGATGCTATGGCATCCATTCGGGCTACTTTCCGCTCTGCGCTGGATAGAATGGAGGAGACTCCGGAATTTCGGTATTCTTTTGTAACACCTCCGGTGTTTGAGTGGATTCGCAAGACGGATCCCGAGCTGTTTGAGAGGATTCGTCAGAAGGTGGCTGACGGCCAATGGGAGCTGGCGGAGGGCTGGTGGCTGCAGCCGGATTGCTACGGCGCTTGCGGTGAAAGCTATGCCCGTCAGGGCTTGTATGGGCAGCGGTACCTGAAAGAGAATTTCGGTAGCTATTCCCAGACGGTTTTTAACATTGACAGTTTCGGCCATAGCCCCATGCTGCCGCAGATTCTGAAGAAGAGTGGTGTGGATTACTACTGTTTTGTTCGTCCGGAAGAACGGCATATTGAATTGGAATCCCCGCTGTTTCGTTGGGAAAGCGTTGACGGCAGCGCTGTAACTGCTTACCGGGCGAAAGACGCCTATGAAAAGGATTGGCGGCCCACTGCCCAGAAACAGGCGGAAAATGAGGACGCGCTTATTGTTTATGGCGTTACCGACCATGGCGGTGCGCCCACAAAGGAGTCTATTCAGTGGATTCAGGATGACCCCCAGGCGGAGTTCTCCACCGTCAGCCGGTTCTTTGAGGAGCATACCCCCGCCCATACGGTGACCCGGGAATTGCTGACCGGTGACTTTGGCCCCTATTCCAATTACAGCAAGATAAAAAAACTCAATCGCATAGCGGAATATGGCGTATTAAATGCGGAGAAGGCTGGCTTGATTGCCGGAGATTATGATGCAAACGCCCTTACGGATTGCTGGAAGGATATTTTGTTTAACCAGTTCCATGATATTCTGGGCGGCGCATGCATTAAGAGCGCCTATTTCCATGCGGAGAATATGCTGGGTCGTTCCATCGCTACCTCCAATGAGCACATGCATTTCAGCCTGCAATCCGTGACCCGCAGAATTCGTACCCCGGGTAAGAACCCGGACACCATTTGGAACATTGTGGTGTGGAATCTCAATGCCAAGCCCTATGAGGGCTCGGTTGAGGCAGAGGTGCAATGGGTTCACGAATTTGATTGGTACGACAAAGGAATCCGTATGGAGGACGAGGACGGGGTGGTTTATCCCTGTCAGATTATTCGGGAGAAATCCGTAATTCCTGCTTTCCGTTCCCGTTTTGCTTTCCATGCCAAAATTCCCGCTGTGGGCTACAAGGTGTTTAAGCTGATTCAGACCGGTGAGCCGGTGGTTAAGCCTCAGGTGGATACGGGCTGTATTCAAACAAACCGGCTGACGGTGAAGTTCTCTCCGGAGACCGGGTGTATTGAATCCGTAACAGACCGTGTGACCGGAGAGACCCTGTGCGGCAGCACCCTGGTGCCGGTATGTTATACCGACAACGGTGATACCTGGGCCTTTAACATTGACGGATATGAGGAGGATGCCCGACACTTTGCCTTTGAGGGCTTCCAGGTTAATGAGGCCGGTGACTTGCTGACAGAAATCAAGGGTACTTACCGGTTAGGTCATTCTCTGCTGGAACTGTATTATCGGTTCTATGCAGATGCGCCCTACTTTGATGTGCGCTATCGGGTGAACTGGGAGGAAAAGCATGCGGTGCTGAAGCTGGAAACTGCGGTTTCTCAGGAGCAGCACCTTGCGGCGGTGCCCTTTGGTGAGGTAGCACGGGGCGCGGCTACCCAGGATGTTCCCATGGGCGCATGGCTTCAGGCGGACAAGATGACGCTGGCTGCCACCGGTGTGTTTGCTTACAGAATGTTGGGCGGCAGCCTGGGCTTGACCCTGTTGCGCAGCCCCATTTACGGCGATTTGCGGATTGCGCCCATTGACATGAGTCTGGATTACGATATTATCGACCGGGGAATCGTGGAGGGCGATATTCGGGTCAGCTTCCGGGGAGACCCCTGGGATATGGCAGAGGCCTTCAACAATCAGCCGGTGGTGATTCCGGAAAGCTGCCATGATGGTGATCTGCCCAGCAGTCACAGCTTCTTCGAAATGCTGACGCAGGGCGTGCAGCTGGCAACCATCAAGCAATGCGAGGATGACAGCTGCCCGGTATTCCGTGTGGTGGAAACCCGGGGTCGGGCATGTACGGCGCAGCTGGCGGCTTATGGCAAGCTGTGGGAGATTTCTCTGACACCCTATGAAATCAAGACTGTGAAGCTTTGCGGCGAAACCCTGATGGAAGTGAATATTCTGGAAGATTAAAAGACCTGCCACGGTTAAATCTGTGGCAGGTCTTTTACATCCATATTGGAGTGAAGGTGAAGGCGTTCTCCGGTAATGGGGTGGGAAAATGTCAGACTGTATGCGCAAAGCTGCTGATAGGGAAGATCTAATCTTTGGGAGAAGCTTTGAGATTCCTCTGTGCCATATTGAGGGTCACCCAGAATGGGGAAACCCATATAGGCGCAATGCACTCGCAGCTGATGGGTGCGGCCGGTAATGGGCTGCAACGTTAGTTTGCTATAACACTTTTGTTGCATCAGCACTTTGTAGTGGGTGATAGAGGGCTTTCCCTCGGGAGAAACAAAACGCAGCAGGCTGGGCAGGGGTCTGCGGGCAATGGGCGCATCTATGATGCCACGGGTTTCCGGGGGACAGCCGTAGACCAGAGCGTGATAGGTTTTTTCCAGGGGTGTGGATTGCAGCAGGGCGTGGACATGGGAATTTTTTGCCAGCAGCACAATGCCAAAGGTGTCCCGGTCCAGCCGGGTAATGGGGTGGAAGGAGCATTCCTGGCCGGTACGGCGGTAATAACCCACAACCAGATTGGCAAGGGTGCCGGTCAATCGGCTGCGGGAGGGGTGGATCAGTATGCCGGCAGGTTTGTCTACCGCAAGCAGGTGTTCGTCCTCGTAAAGGACGGTCAGCGCCCCGTTTTCTGCCGGGTAATCCGGTGTTTCCTCATGGAGGGGTACAGTGATCACATCGCCGGGTTGCACCGGATGATCCGTATGGACAGCAATGCCGTTGACAAACAGCTTATCCTGCCATTTCAGCCGGTTTATAAGACCGGCGGACATGCCCATTTCCTCCCGCAAAAAGGAGGACAGGCGGCCGCTGCGGGCGGCGGTATGCTTCAGTTCCATGGAATCACCTCCAAAAACTTTGGGTGCAAAAAGACCTCGCTTGCAAGCGAGGTCTTTTGTTTGCGGTTGCTTACAGAGCGGCCTTAGCCTTCTCAACAACAGCTGCGAAAGCAGCAGCGTCGTGGATAGCCATCTCAGACAGGGTCTTGCGGTTCATCTCGATGCCGGCCTTCTTCACGCCGTTCATGAACTTGGAGTAGTTCAGACCGTAGGGAGCCACAGCAGCACTCAGACGGGTGATCCACAGCTTGCGGTAGTCACGCTTCTTCTGCTTGCGGCCTACGAATGCGTAGTTGCCGGACTTCATAACGGCCTGCTTGGCCATCTTAAAGTGCTTGGACTTAGAACCCCAGTAGCCCTTGGCCAGCTTCAGGGTAGCATTTCTTCTCTTGCGCGTCATCATTGCGCCTTTAACTCTTGCCATTTCAGTATCCTCCTAACTTCCCTTATTTGTACGGGATCATCTCTTTGATCGCGGCGACGTTGGTGGCGTCAGCGTATGCAGTGGTACGCAGACGGCGGGTACGCTTGGTGTCCTTCTTAGTGAGGATGTGGCTCTTGTAGGCGCGGGCTCTCTTAACCTTACCGGACTTGGTCAGGTTGAATCTCTTCTTGGCACCGCTGTGGGTTTTCAGCTTGGGCATAGGTGTATCTCCTTCCGTATCTTTAGTGGATTACTTACTGTTTTTGGGGGTGAGGAACATAGCCATAAACCGGCCTTCCAGCTTGGGATTCTTCTCCATGGAAGCTGCTTCGGAGCAAGCCGCAGCAAAGTCCATCAGAAGCTTTTCGCCGATGTCGGTATGTGCCATCTCACGGCCGCGGAAGCGAACGCTTACCTTCACACGGTTACCGTCGCCCAGGAATTTCAGGGCGCTCTTGACCTTGGTGTTCAGGTCGTTGGTGTCGATGCTGGGGCTCATACGGATCTCCTTGATCTCCACCACACGCTGGTTCTTCTTGGCATCCTTTTCCCGCTTCTTCTGATCGTAGCAGAATTTGGAATAGTCCATGATTTTACAGACAGGGGGGACAGCATTGGGAGAAATTTTTACCAGGTCCAGACCCTGCTCTTCGGCCATTGCGTTGGCTTCGTCAGCGGACAGAATGCCCAGCTGCGCACCGTCGGCACCGATGAGTCGAATCTCCTTATCCTGGATCTCTTCGTTGAGCTGATGATCTAACTTTGCGATGGTAAGCACCTCCAAAAAATAACAAAAAAAGCGGATGCCTAGCACCCGCACACATTCGCACAAATCCCATAAGGGAGAGGTGGAATATTAACCGCTTTGCTTTTGCTGGCGGTGAGGCGGATGTTCAGCCTTCTTTATTACTGGGGTATTGTAGCACGGTTTTTCCTGCCTGTCAAGAGGAAATTTTCAGGGGGTCAAACTGACCCCCTGATGTTATACCTCTTTATACATGGCACCGGCATCGTCCTTGCGGACATTGTCAGCCACCTGAACCACCTCGACGGCTACGGTCCTGGCACCCATGGCAATCTCTATCCGGTCGCCCACCTTGACCTCGTAGCTGGCTTTCACCACGCGGCCGTTGACGCTGATTCTGCCGTTATCGCAGGCTTCATTGGCAACGGTGCGCCGCTTGATCAGACGGGAAACCTTCAGATATTTATCAAGACGCATAAGAAATTATTTTGCTACGGTGTCCTTCAGAGCCTTAGCAGCCTTGAAAACAGGGGTCTTGGTAGCGGGAATCTGGATGGTCTCCTTGGTGCGGGGGTTGCGGCCAACGCGAGCTTCACGAGCCTTCACTTCAAAGATACCGAAGCCGGAAACCTGTACGCGGTCACCCTTGGCCAGGGAAGCGGTGATGGTGTCGAAGGCAGCGGTCAGAACGCGCTCTGCGTCCTTCTTGGTCAGGCCGGCCTGCTCGGCAACGGCAGCGATGAGTTCAGTCTTGTTCATAATATATACCTCTCTTAATTTTTTTAGTTAAATCACTATTAAATTACCACAAATAATTATAAAAAGCAAGGGGGTTTTGCAAAGTTTTATAAAAATTATAACCGCAAAAGCTTTGCAATTTTCTCGCCCTTGGGCAGCAGCAGGCAATCTTCCCGGGTAATGGATTTCAGCATTACCACAAAGAACAAATAGACCACACCGCCCACGGCAATGGGAACACCGCAGAGAATTACCCGGCTGGTGTCTGCGCCCAGAAAACGAATCAGAGCTTGCCATGCGCCAAAGGCGGCAGCGCCCATAATGAGGGCGGGCAACAGGGGACGCAGGAGATTGCGGATTAAAGCGGGCTTCTGGGGAATGCACAGGCGGATTGCCAGAAGATTTAAGACGGCAATACACAGGTTGCACAGGGCGGTACCCATGGGAACACCTAAAATGCCAATGGCGGGATTGCCGGTGAGAATATATACCAGAACCAGTTTCAGTACGCCGCTGCACAGCATATTCACCACCGGAATGTTGGCATGGCCGTGGGATTGCATAACGGAGTTGGTGAACAGCACAATGGCGTGCAGGAATACGCTGATGCCCATCAGGGACATAAGCATGGAGGCAAGTTCCAGCTTTTCTCCGCTGTAGCCACCCAGCAGCGCCATAATGGGACGGGAAAGAAGCATCAGACCTACGGCGCAGGGCAGGCTTAGAAGAGCGGTGACCCGGGCAGCGGATTCCTCTGTGGATTTGACGCCCTGGTGGTTTTTCAGGGTCAGGTGAGAGGTTACTGCGGGAATTACGCTGATGGTGATGGGCGCAATAAAGGCATTGGGCATATTGTAGATGGTTTGCGCCATGTTATAAATGCCTTTTTGAGTGTCAGCCAGGTCCTGGGAAAGACCGTTTGCGGTAAGCAGCTGCCGCATATACAGGCGGGTTTCCACCACTGTAAGCATTTGCAGGCCGGCTGCGCCGATGGTAATGGGAACGGCAATGGCAAGAAGCTGGCCGATGGTCTTGCGGTAGGAGGTGACGGCCTCTTCCGTTTGGGGCAGACCGCCGTAGGCCTTCCGGAAGCAACTCCACAGGTAAACGGAGGAAACTACACAGCTGACGGTGACACCCAAAATAGCGCCGGCAGCGGCAAGGGAAATGCTGTTGGTTACCTTCAGCAATGCAAGGGCGGCAATCAGACCCACCGCAAGCTTGAAAAGGGCTTCCAGAATCTGACTGGTGGAGGTGGGAATCATGTTGCCCTGTCCCTGGAAGAAGCCCCGGTAGGTGGACATGAGCCCCATTAAAAAGGCGCAGGGACCCAGAGCAAGAATAGCCGCAGCGGCACTGGGCTGCTGCTGGAAGGCTGCCAGCTGTTTGCAGAAGAGAATCATTAGCAGGCTGCTTGCTGCGCCCAGCGTCAGGAACAACAGCCGCGCGGTGTTGTACACCCGGCGAACCTGACGGTATTGTCCCAGGGAGCTGGACTGGCTGATCATGCGGCTCATAGCCACCGGCAGACCGGCGGTGGAAATCAAAAGCAGCACGGAATAAATGTCATAGGCGGTGCAGAAATAGCTGTAGCCCTGGTCACCGATGACCATTTTCAGAGGCAGCTTATACAGCGCGCCGATGATTTTAACGATGGCGGTGGCGCCGGCAAGCAGGGCAGCGCCATGGAGGAAGGATTGCTTTTTTTGACTTTGTGACATGGCTGCCTCCTTATTCTGCAGCTTCAAAAAGCCGGGGAATGGCGTAAGCGGTCAGCTCTTCCACAGCGGCCTTCAGGTCAATGGTGGGGAATTGGCCGTTTTGATAAAGAATCTTGCCCCGAACCATGGTCATGGCCACATCGCCGCCCTTGGCGGAGAACACCAGACCGTTGATGATATTGTGACAGGGCATGAGGTGGGGCGCGGAGAAGTCCACCAGCACTACATCGGCATCCATGCCCTCCACCAGCATACCGCATTGGGCGGAGCGGCCCTGGGCGGTGGCGCCGCATACAGTAGCCATCATCAGGGCGGCGGGGGCGGGCATGGCGGCGGTGTTGCCGGCAGCGGCGCGCTCTGCCATAACAGCGCCGCGAATGACTTCAAATAAATCCAGATTGCCGCAATCCACAGCGCCGCCGGTGCCAAGAGCCACATTCATGCCGGCTTTAACGCATTTGCCAATGGGAGCGCTGCGTTGACCGGCTTTGGCAGCGGTAAGGGGCAGGGCCACAGCGGACACATGATATTTACCCAAAAGGGTTAATTCTTCTTCAGAAAGGTAGGCGCAGCCTGCGGCGGTGGTGGGGCTGCGGAACAGACCGTGGCAGGAAAGCAGCTCTGCAGGGGCAAGACCCGTGCGGTCCAGACAGGAGTCCGCCTCCTCCTGGGTTTCGCTCAGGTGCAGCTGCATACCCAGCTTCTTTTCGCAGGCGTAGGCGCTGAGGCTTTCCCACAGGTGGCGGTTGCTGGTATATTCTGCATAGAAACCTGTGTCAATACGGATGCGGTCATCATCATGGCCGTGCCATTTTTCTGCTACCCGAACCAGCTCCTGACATTGCTCGTCGGTTTCAAAATCAAAATCTTCGTTTTCGTCAATGAAGCGGTAGGCGGAAAGGGCAATGTTTGCCTTAATGCCCGTATCTGCCGCCGCCTGGGCGGTGGCCTCCGGATAATAATACAAATCGGACACGGAGGTGATACCGAAACGCAGACATTCCGCAATGCCCAAGGTGGCAGCGGCCTTGGCTGCCCGGGAGTCCATTTTGGCCTCCTTTTGCAGCAGCGCTTCCAGATTCTCTCTGGCAGACAGGTCGTCAAAGCAGCTGCGCAGCGCCGTGGTAGCCAGATGGGTATGGCAGTTGATCAAACCGGGCATGGCTACCATGCCGGTGCCGTCCACAATGGTGGCGGGCTTTTCTTTGGGCGGGGTTTTGGAAAGATAGGAGATCTTTCCGTCGGTGACACCCAGATAGGCGCCAAACAGCACATCCATGTGGGGATTCATGGTTGCCACGGTTACATTCGAAATCAAAGTATCCAAGAGGGTGTACTTCCTTTCTCAAAGGGTTTCCATCAGCCGGAACAGTTCTTCTTTTTGGGAAAGCACGCTGTCCAGCTGTTCAATGTATTGCTCCGGGAATTTGGGGTTGTGGAAGCGCTGCAGGGTTCCGTCGGGCAGATTGACCTTATTCATGCCGCCACCGCCCAGAGAAAGAATGGTGTGCAGCTCCTCCATCATCTAGATATTATACAGACAATCCTGGTTCTCTTTGCTCCAGCCCACATTTTCAAAGCTGCCGGACATGTATTTTTGCCGGTACAAATAATAGGGCGTATAACCGGCGGCGGGCAGGGCGGTATTGGCGTAGTCCACCATTTCCTGCACTTCAGCAGCGGCGGGGAGATTCCGGGGATTTTCAAACAGGTCAGCGCCTTTTTTCAGCGCCAGGGTGTGCACGGTAATATTGCTGGGATCCAAAGAAATTACTGTGTCCAGGGAGCGGCGGAAGCCATCGGTGGAATCCGTGGGAAGTCCTGCGATGAGATCCATGTTAATGGCGGTGAAGCCTGCGTCCCGGGCTAGCTGAAAGGCGCGAAGTATGGCTTGGGCATCGTGAGGCCGTCCGCAGGCCCGGAGAACGGAAGTTTCCATGGTCTGGGGATTGATGCTCATACGATCAGCGCCGTGATTACGGATGGTACGAAGCTTTTCTTCATCCAGCGTGTCCGGACGGCCGCCCTCTACAGTAAATTCTATGCAGCGGCGCAGGTCAAAATGGTCACGGATGGTATCCAGCAAAAGGGCCATTTGCTGGGTGGACAGGGTGGTGGGTGTGCCGCCACCGATATAAACAGTACGCACAGTATGGCCGGATTTTGCCAGCAGTGCGCCGGTATGTCGCAATTCCCGCAGAAGCGCCTGTAAATAGGGTTCCAGCAGCTGGGTGCGTTTTCCTACGGTGCGGCTGACAAAGCTGCAATAGTTGCATCGGGTGGGGCAAAAGGGAATTCCTACATACAGGGAAATGTCCTTTTGATCCAGCAGGGAGGCTGCTCTTACGGTGGCAAGACTGCAGTTTACTGCCAGTTGGCTGCGCTGGGGTGTCACATAATAAACATTTTCCAAAAGGGAGCGGGCGGTTTCTGCTGTGCCGCCCTCCAGAAGATGTTTGGTGGACAGCTTGGTGGGCCGTACCCCGGACAAAGCGCCCCAGGCGGGCGTATGGGGCAGGTGGGGAAGAGCGGCGGCATAAAAGCTTTGCTGCAGACATTGGCGGCGCAGACGCACAGTTTCTTCTGCTGCGGGCAGACGCTTTACTGCCCGGGTGGTTTTCCCGTTTCGGGTAATCACAGTCACCGCAGACAGCCAGGTGTTTCCCCGGCAAAGACGGCTGACGGTTTCTCCCTGGATTTCTGTGCCAAACAGGGCCATTTGCAGCTGCTCTACGGCATAACGGTCATCATGACCGGCAAGTGTCAGTTTCATAGCATGCCTTTCATGTAGGGATTGGTCTGCTGCTCCCAGCGCAGGGTGGTGGATTCTGCGTGACCGGGATAAACTGTCAAGTCTTCCTGCAATTCAGACAGCCGGGAAAGAGATTGGCGCATATCTTTGGGGGAGCTGCCGGGGAAATCCACCCGTCCGCAGGAACCGGCAAACAAAGTGTCACCGGAGAACAGAATGTTTTCCGTGCGTAGACATACGGAGCCGGGGGTATGCCCGGGGGTGTGCAGAACCCGGAAGGTAAGACCTGCCAGAGAAAGTGTGTCACCTTCCTTGTAGGTGTGGGTATAGTATAAAGCACCGTCGGTCATCATGGCAGGGAGAGAAAGTTCCTGTTCATGCAGATACACAGCGCAATCCGTATCCGCAGCCAGACTGCGGACAGCGCCCACATGGTCAAAGTGACCGTGGGTCAGCAAGATAGCTTGCAGGGAAAGGCCGTTTTGCTGCAAGAACTTCAGAATCTGTTCCGGGGAATACCCCGGGTCAATGACCACGCATTGAGAAGAATGGGCTTTTCTTACAATATAGCAGTTGGTGGCGTAAGAACCCAGGCATAAGGTGTCGATTTTCACCATTTTTATTTCCTCCGGGGTTCTTCCATAAGCTGCTGGGTGTCCAGAATCAAGGTGACAGGGCCGTCATTGACGGATTCCACCTGCATATCTGCGCCAAAACGGCCGTGCTGAGGGGGAAAGCCCAAGGCTTCACATTCTTTTAAGAACTGCTCATACAGCGCTTCTCCCAAAGCGGGAGGGGCAGCATCGGTAAAGCTGGGGCGGCGGCCCTTGCGGCAGTTGCCGTAAAGGGTGAATTGGCTTACCACCAGCACCTGACCACCCACATCTTCCAGACCCACATTCATTTTGCCTGCGCTGTCCTCAAATACACGCAGACCCAGGGCCTTTTGCGCCAGATATTTGCAATGGGCCTCGGTGTCCTCCGGGCCAACGCCCAGAAGAATCAGAAAGCCTTTGCCGATTTTGCCCACCACCGCGCCGTCAATGGTTACGGAGGCGGAATTGACTCTTGTTAAAACGGCACGCATAGGGCATGCTCCTTTCGGTTAGTTTTGACCGCGACGGGTACCTACCACATCCCGGATGTTCAGCAGCTTGGTACGAATGGATTCCAACTCTGCCACATCGGTGACCTCAAAACGCACGGTAAAGGTACTTTTGCCGTCGGGCAGGTCCTTGCCGTACAGCTCCTTTACACGGACACGGGCGGCAGTCATGGTGGTGGCTACATCCAGAAGCAGGCCGTCACGGGTAATGCAATCCAGTTCCAGAGTGGTTTCAAAGGGTTGAGAATCCTGGTTTGCCCAGCGAACCCGCACCCAGCGGGCTGCCTGCTTGGGATCGTCGGAGGGTTGGGCGTTGGGACAGTCACAGCGGTGAATGGAAACGCCGAAGCCCTTGGTGATATAGCCGGTGATAGCGTCACCGGGAACAGGGGTGCAGCATTTGGAGAACTTGATCATGCAGGAATCAATGTCCTCCACGATAACACCGTTGACCGCATGGCGGTTACGGCGTACAGATTCGGGATCGGGATTGGTGCGAATGGCTTTGGGAAGCTTATCTGCCTCCTGTGTCTTGATTGCGCGGTTGATGTCGTCACGGATGCGTCCCACGGCCTTGGTGGCGGTAAGACCACCGTAGCCAATGGCGGCATACATATCATCCCAGTTGTCAAAGGATAGCTTTTTCAGCAGCTGGGGTTCCAGCTCTTCATCGGTTAAAGCGCTGAGCGGCAGCAAAAGCCGCTTCATCTCTGCTTCAAAGCTGGTTTTGCCATGGAGAATATTCTCCTCCCGCTTTTCCTTCTTAAACCATTGTTTGATTTTGGTGCGGGCCTGGTTGCTGTTGCAAATATTCAGCCAATCACGGCTGGGGCCCTTGGCGGATTTGGAGGTGAGAATCTCCACAATGTCGCCGTTTTTTAAGGTGGCATCAATATTGCAGATACGGCCCATGACCTTGGCGCCTACCATGGAGTTTCCCACGCCGGAGTGAATGGCGTAGGCAAAGTCGATGGGGGTAGAGCCTGCGGGCAGGGATACGATTTTGCCCTTGGGGGTAAAAACAAACACCTCGTCATCGAACATGTCGATCTTGAGGGAGTTAACATAATCTTCTGCGTCGGTGTCCTGCTGGCTTTCCAGCAACCGGCGCACCCATTCAAAGTCCTTTTCGTTGCCGTTGCCCACTCCTTGCTTGTACTTCCAATGGGCGGCAATACCATATTCCGCAGTTTCGTGCATTTCCCAGGTGCGAATCTGCACCTCAAAGGGAATACCCTGATTGCCGATGACCGTGGTGTGCAAGCTTTGGTACATATTGGGCTTGGGGGTGGAAATATAGTCCTTAAACCGGCCGGGTACCAGATTAAACAGGTCATGAACATGGCCGAGAACATTGTAGCAGTTGGGGATATTGTCCACAATGACACGGAAAGCGTACAAATCGTACAGCTCTGCCAGAGTCTTGTTCTGGGACTGCATTTTGCGGTAGATGGAGTACACGTGCTTAATGCGGCCGTAGGTGGTATTGTGGATTCCCATGGAGGACAGGCGCTCTGTAATGCGTTCCTGAATGGTATGCATAAAAGCTTCGTCCTGCTCGTGGTGGGCGCTGAGATAGCTGGTAATTTCGTTATAGGCGGAGGGATTCAGATAGCGCAGAGCAATATCTTCCAGCTCCCACTTGATTTTTTGCATACCAAGACGGTGAGCCAGAGGCGCGTAAATGTCCATGGTCTCCCGGCATTTTTTTACCTGCTTGGCAGGGCTTTGCTATTGCATGGTGCGCATATTGTGTAGCCGGTCGGCAATTTTGATCAGCACCACCCGAATGTCCTTGGACATGGCCATGAACATTTTGCGCAGGTTTTCCATTTGCGCCTCTTCGGTGCTGGAGAAATCTGCCCGGGTCAGCTTGGTAACACCCTCCACCAAAGCGGCGGCAGTTTCACCGAAAAGGGCTTCAATCTCGTCGTGAGAGGCATCCGTATCTTCAATACAGTCGTGAAGCAGGGCGCCAAGAATGGCATCTGTATCCAGACCCATCTCCGCCACAATCTCTGCCACCGCCATGGGGTGGATGATGTAGGGAGAGCCGTCTTTGCGCTGCTGGTCCTTATGCTTTTCCCGGGCGTATTCTACGGCTTGGAAGATAATGGCGTTATCCTTGCCGGGCATGTATTTTTGCACAGTGGCCTGCAGGGATTCATAGTGTTCAGAAAAGGATTCCACGGTATTCAACTCTCTTTCAGATGTAACAGGGTCTGTATGGTGGCGCTTTGGTTGAGGTCAGCCTTGCTGTCACCGGGTGTCAGACGGATAGAGATGTACTTGTGCTGCCGTTGGGTGCGCAACAAACCCACGTCGGAGAAGATCTCCAGACATATTAGCAGCTGTTCCAGACTTAAGGGGGTGTTGGACCAGCGCACGATTTTACGGCAAAGGCACATGGGCGATTCCTCAATGGGGGAGGGCAAGCATGCCAGATACTTCCAAATTAAGGACAGGGTTGCTCGGTCCGGCAACAGCTGGGCGGCAGCCTCCGGAGTCAGCTGTCCTGTATGGAGCGCATGGTAATTGCCCATGTCCGGGGTGCAGCAGGCTTTGCAGCTGGGGCGAATATCCACCACATTCATCTGCACGGTGCGCTCTTCCCGGAAGGTGTTGATTTGAGGCACAAAGGCCACATCCACCAGGTCACCCGGCTGAACGGAGGCCAGTTGGGCGGCGGAAAAATAAATGGCGTTGATGGCGTGATTGCCCTTGGTCAGCCGCAGCCGCAGATGGCGGCCGTTGCCTACGGGGCGAATCCGGTCTACGGTAAGGGCCTCTGTCATAAGCACCGGCTTGGGGCAGCCGTTGCCTGTGGGCTCTAAAGAAACCAGAGAGTCCACATTGGGCAGAGTCAGCAATTCCGGGGGAACTGCGCAGTCAACATCCAATACCGTGCGGGGGGTATCCTGGCAGTAGAAACTGCCGGCCAGGGCGCAAATCTCCCTGCGGAAGGCATCGATATTGTGGCGGTTGATGGTAAAGCCCGCTGCCAGCTCATGGCCGCCGTAGCTTTCCAGCAAATGGGAAAGGGTGGTCAAAGAAGAAAACAGATTGAAGCCGCCATAGCTGCGGGAGCTGGCCTTGCCGTGGTCGCCGTCCAGACAAATCAGGAAGGTGGGGCAGCAATATTCCTCTGCAATGCGGCTGGCAACAATGCCAACCACGCCTTGATGCCAGCGGCTGTCCGCCAGCACAATGGCTTCCGGGGTCTTTCCCTGGGGCAGCATGGCAACGGCCTGGTCGTAAATTTCCGATTCCACGCCCTGGCGCTCCCGGTTCAGCTCACACAGGGCTACTGCCAATTCCTTGGCCCGGGCGGGGTCCTTGGTGAGAAACAGCTCCACAGCCAAATCAATTTGACCCATGCGACCGGCGGCATTGATTCGGGGGGCAAGCATGTAGCCAATGGCGGTGGCGCTGAGATTGCTGCTGTCACAGCCGCATTCTTCCATCAAGGCTGCAAGACCGGGGCGGCCGGTGTTTTGCAGGGATTCCAGACCCTTACTGACGAATACCCGGTTTTCCCCCTGGAGCAGCATCACATCTGCAACGGTGCCTAAACACACCATATCCCCGTAGCGGCGGAGGATTTCCTCCTGGTTGCCGCAAAGAGCGGCGGCCAGCTTAAAAGCAACGCCCACACCGGAAAGATTCTGGTGGGGATAGGTATGGTCCGGACGGTGAGGGTCTACAATGGCAACCGCTTCCGGCAGAATATCCTTACATTCGTGGTGGTCGGTGATGACCAAATCAATGCCCAGGGATTTACACAGCTGGGCTTCGTCCACGGCGGTAATGCCGCAGTCCACGGTGACGATCAGACTGACACCCTCTTTTTTCAGCTGGGAAATGGCAATGGGGTTCAGACCGTAACCCTCCTCCAGTCTGCCGGGGATATAGGGGATGACCCGAGCGCCTGTGCTGCGCAGATAGTCCGTCAACAGGCAGGTGGCAGTAATGCCATCCACATCATAGTCACCAAAAATGGCGATGGTTTCCCCGTTTTTCTGGGCATCGGCAATGCGGCGGACGGCCTGGGGCATGTCCTTCAGCCTGTAGGGATCGATCATGGCAGCATCACATCTCAGATAGTTGTGGGCGGCTTGGGCGGATTCCATTCCCCGGGCTGCCAGAATCATAGCGGTGAGGGGCTTATAGCCGGCACTGACAAGCTCATTGACAGCGGCGGCATTTGGTTGGGATACATTCCAAATTCCGTATTTCAAAGCAAAACACATCCAATTATAACTTTTCTAAGTATTATAACAAAAAACAACCCATTACACAATAGGTTTCCGGGAAAAACTTAGAAAGCCGCCTTCCCTAAGGGGAAGGCGGTGATGCAGAAAGTTCTTTGATTACCACTGCTGCCATGGGGGCCAGCAGCAGTCCCGGAATTCCCCAGAGCTGAAAGCCCACATACAGGCTGATTAATGTGATCAGGGGGTCCAGGCCGATTTGTTTGCCTACCAGACGGGGTTCTAATGCGGTACGGGCCAAAAAAGTGGTGACATAGAGTATCAAAAGCCCCGTTGCCCGCAAAGTATTGCCCTGCACAAAGCAAACCAAGGCCCAGGGCAACAGAACCGTTCCTGTTCCTAAAATGGGGACGGCATCCACCAGGGCGGTGAGAAAGGCCCATACCGGGCCGTTGGAGATTCCTAAAAGCAGAAAGCCGGCAGTTAAAATCAGAAAGCTGATACCGGATAGGGACAGCTGGGCCTTCAGCCAGCCCCACAGGCTGTTCTTTATGCGGCGCAGTACCGGGCGGTATTGGGTTAGACGGGCAGCCGGGGGGCTGGATTGCAGCCACTGCCTCAGCTGAGGTAAACGAATGGAAAACATAAAAGCGGAAAGAATTCCGGTGCCTACACTCAAAGCGCTGCTGGACACTGCTCCCACAAGACCGGTAAGGGCGTTGGGCAGCCTGCCTACCAGTTGGGTGGTCAAATCCCCGCCGGAACGGAACAGCCGTGTTACACCGTCATTTAGTGGCTCTCGCAGCCGCTCCGGTGCCTGGCCTGCAAGGGTGTGCAGATACAGCTCCAGTGAGTGCAGTCCACCGGCGGCGGAATCTGCCAGTTGGGGCAGCATGGTGCTCATGGTTCCCAATCGCTTAACCAGCAAGGAGGAAAGAATGAACACACAGCCCAAAAGCAACAGCAGGGCAGTGCTGACACCCATCACCGACGCTGCTGGCCTGGGCAGGTGAAGCTTTTGGCTCAGCGCACTGACCCCCGGCTCTGCCGCGAGAGCCAGCAAAGCACCCAGCAAAAAGGGCAGCAGCAGGGGAAACAGATATTTCAGAGCGAACCATGCAAGCAGCACGCTTGCGCCCAGTATGAGAATTTTGTTCCAAAATGGTTTTACCATGGATTTCTCCTTTCCGGGGTTGCAAAACATGAAAAATAGTGATAAAATGATATTAAATCATGGGAAAACGGGAGGCCGATATGGGAAATAAACCGAGATATTATCTGGTAGAGGCATCTGCGTTACCCGAAGTTTTTTTGCGGGTGGCAGAGGCAAAACGGCTGTTGTCCACCGGGGAAGTGACCACGGTCAATGAGGCTACCCGCATTACCGGTATCAGCCGCAGCGCTTTTTATAAGTACCGGGATGCAGTACTACCCTTCCAAAATATGATGACAGGAAGAATCATTACTTTTCAGATGGTGCTTCATGATAACCCCGGTGTGCTTTCCGGCATTTTGAAAACCTTCGCTGCGGTGGAGGCCAATATTCTTACCATCAACCAAACCATTCCTTCCGGGGGCTGTGCCCTGGTGACGGTTACTGCGGAAACCATGCCCATGACCACCACCATTGAAAATCTGCTCCATCAGCTGATGGAGACGGAAGGTGTGGTAAAAGCGGAAGTACTGGCAGGATAATTTCTCGCCGCCCGGCAACGGGCGGCTTTTTTGTCGTAATTCCGCACAGGCGGAACAAAAGCAGCATAGGATGCCATGGAGGTGATCTGTATGCTGATCGTACAAAAGTACGGGGGGACCTCGTTGGCAAATGTAAGCCTGGTCCGCAGGGCGGCAAATCGGGCAACCCAGCTTCATAACAGGGGGCATCAGGTGGTTATGGTGGTTTCCGCCCAGGGAGATACCACAGATCGGCTGATTGCCCGGGCTTCTGTTTTTGACACCAATGCTCCCAGGGAACTGGATGCCCACATGGCTGCGGGAGAGCAGATATCTGCCGCGCTGATGGCTATGGCGTTGGGCACATATCATTGTCCTGCGGTTAGTCTTACCGGCTGGCAGGTAGGGATTCTTACAGATGATAATTACACCGATGCCCGAATTCGGTATGTGAACACCCGGCGGATTCGGGACATACTGGACGCAGGAGCGGTTGCTGTGGTGGCAGGCTTTCAAGGCGTGGATGGGAAAGGAAATATTACTACCTTGGGTCGGGGAGGCTCGGACACCACGGCGGTGGCGCTGGCCGCTGCCCTGGGGGCAGACCTGTGCCAGATTTATACGGATGTGGATGGAATTTACGATCTAGATCCCCGAAAACACAGAAATGCGAAAAAGTTTGAAGCCATCGGTTATGAGGAAATGCTTTCCATGGCTCGCAGCGGCGCTCAGGTGCTTCATGACCGATGTGTGGAATTGGCCAAAGAACACCGGGTGCAGCTGGAGGTGCTTTCCGCCTTTCGGGATGTTCCCGGCACGATGGTTGGCCCTTTGGATTGAGCATACCCTTTCTGTTACCAGATTATTCTGCCGGGAAGGATAAAATACGAAAAGCCTGACATCCTTCCTCACAGCCAGGAATGATGTCAGGCTTTATTTAGAATTTGCTGTACAGCTTTGTCACCAGTTGCCGCAGGGGATAGAAAAGCAGCAGAGCGATCACAAAGTTACCAATGCAATGGGTAAGGTCAAAGGGAATTCCGGAGACCCATTTGGCGGCAGCATAGGAAAAACCGCCAATAAATACATCCACCGGTGCGCACAATGCGCCGAACAGCAGGCCGAAACAGCCGCTGATCAGCGCCCACACCAGAGGGTGGCGTTGCTTACGCAGCAGCCAGGCAATCAGCGAAAGACCGGGCCAGATATACAGGTACATGATGTTCCAGGTACCAAGGCCATATAATAGAATCTCCATGGCCACATATACAAAAATGGGGTACAGGCTTTTTCTGCCAAATACCGCTCCATATATCATCACCAGCAGAGAGACCGGCTCGATATTGGGCAGCATGGCCATGGCCACTTTGGCGCCAAAGGTCATAGCGCCAAGAATACCGAACAGGGCAATCTGCCGCAGCGTTAATTTTTTATCCAAGGGTATACACCAGCTTGTAAATTCCATCGTTTGTGATGGGCGTATCGTAAATGCCGGTCATGGCATATTCTTCGCCGATATACAGCGCCCAGTAGGATTTATTTTCTTCCCAGCTTGCTTTTTCACCATCGACCGTGTGGAACATGCCGGTATCTGCGCCGGCGGAATCAATCAGACCTTCTGCTTCCAGAAATGCGCCTAATTTCTCTGCATCTGTGGTGTAGGTGAAGGTTTTTTCCGTGTTGTCACTGTGGACTACGATCACTGTAAAGTGACAGCCGGTAATGGTGTTGCCCAGGGTGTCCGTGCCTTCTGTGGCGCCGGTGTCGACTTTTGCGCCGGGACCGGCCAGGAAATACACGCCCAGCAGAATACCAACCAGAGCAATGAGTCCTACTACTGCGAGAATGAGTTTTTTGTTTTTCATATTCGTTCCTCCTAAAAACATAATGGCTGTGGCACCAAAAATGGTGCCGCAGCCGTTTTCCTGCGACAAACGCAACTGCCTGTATACACGCAGACAGATGGAGAGGCCGATTCCGTAGGTCTTCTGACTTGTGAATAGGGAGGCTGTGACTCCTGCGCATTTTCTGCCTTCCCGGGAGAACCCAGTGACCGACTTTCGTCGAAAGAAAACGCTCATCACTTACAGCGGCGGTACCGTTCGGGAATTACACCCGATTATCTTGTTCAGCAAATAGGGTTCAGCGCCCTATCTGCCACGGAATGGGTATCTAATTGTCAGATTGATATTAGCATAGGGGCGGTTGCTTGTCAACCGGTTATTCTTTGGAACTTCGCATGAGCGCCCGGTTCAGCAGGCCCCCGTAGAAGATAATAAGGATGCAGCAATAGAGCCACAGCATAAACAGCACTACCACATATACGGAGCCGTACATATTGGTATAGAAGGGGAAATAATCCATATACAGGGAGAATAGTTGAGAGAAAATCGTCCAGCCGATGGCCGCCAGAAGCGCGCCGGGCAGGCTGCTGCCAAAGGAGTTCTTTCGATCCGGAAGCGCCATGTACATGGCAATAAACAAAGCGGTTTGCAAGGCCAACAGCAGGAAAAACCGAAGATCGATAAGGTGAAGCAGGGTTTGCATCAGGGGCCAGGGAGCGGCAGAAAGCAGATCCAGCAGGGTATTGCCGAACACGTGCAGCACCAGAGTCAGCAGCAGCATGACAATGAAAAAGAAGGTGTACAGCAGGCTGATCAAACGGGTGTGGAGAAAGCTCCGGTGTTCGGGAACGCCGTAAACTGCATTAAGGCCTGTAAGCAGACCGTAGATTCCGCTGCTGGCAGACCACAGAGCGGTTACGGCGGATACGCCCACCATGGTGGACGAGGTGCCGTGATAGGTGTTAAGGATTAAATGCTCTGCTCTTGGCAGCAAGGCCGGGGGCAGAACACCTTCCAGAAGATTGATGAAATTGTGAATGTTAAAGGGAGTGTAGCGCAGGATGCTCATCATTAAAACAAGAAAGGGGAACACGGAAAAAATCAGAAAGAAGCTGGTATGGGCGGCGTGGAGAGAAACCTGAATATTTGCGAAACGCTTGCCGAACCAAATGACTCGATTCAGATGTTTTTTCATGGGCGCCTCCTTTCTTTGAAGTAAAATCGCAGAAAACCGCTGCGGGAAAGGGCAGCGGGTTTTCTGAAAGGGAATTATTCGGCAGAAATGAGATAGTAGTACACAGGTTGACCGCCGTTTAACAGATTGACATCTGCATCGGGGCATACTTCCCGGAACAGCTCTGCGGCTTTTTGGGCGTCGGCTTCTTCAATATCTGCGCCGTAGTAAATGGTGATATATTCCTTGCCGTCGTCCCGAACCTTTTCTGCCAGAGAGCGCAGCAGAACATCGATGTTCTGGCTGGTGCCGAACAGAGCGCTGCCGAAGATGGCCAGATAGTCACCTTCTTGGATCTGGTGGCCGTCAAAGTCGGAATTTCTGGCGGCATAGGTGATCTGCATGGTGTCCACCAAAGAAAGGGCTTCCGTAAGGGCTTCGGTGTTTTCTTCCTCTGTGCCGTCGGGATTAAAGCTGAGCATGGCGGTTACGCCCTGAGGAATGGTTTTGCTGGGAATAACTACCACATGCTTGGGAGTCAGAGCATCCACCTGCTGGGCTGCCATGATGATGTTTTTGTTGTTGGGCAGAACGAACACGGTTTCTGCGGGAACTTTATTGACAGCCTCCAGAATGTCCTGGGTGCTGGGGTTCATGGTTTGACCGCCGGAAATGAGAGCGTCTACGCCCAGATTGCTGAACACCTCGGCAATGCCGTCACCCACGCACACGGAAACTACACCGAGGGGCTTTTCCGGTTCGGCGATCTGGGGAGGCTGCTCGGTTTCGTTCATCACCTTTTCGGTGTGCTGCAGACGCATATTTTCAATTTTTACGGTGACAAAGGAGCCGTAATCCATGGCTTCGTGCAGCGCCTTACCGGGGTCGTTGGTATGCACATGGACCTTGATGATCTCTTCGTCATCCACCAGCACCAGGCTGTCACCCAGGCTGGACAGGAACTCCCGGAGCTTGGCAGGGTCCAGCTTGTTTTCCCGGGAGATGATAAACTCGGTGCAGTAGGTGAAGGTGATGTCTTCCGTATCGAAGTCAGAGAAAGAGGCGCCTTCCTGGGCCTCGGCCATACCCTCCGGAACGGTGAGATCTTCACCTTGCAGAGCCTGCAGCATAGCTTCCAGCGCTACCACGCAGCCTCTGCCGCCGGCATCCACAACACCGGCTTTTTTCAGAACAGGGTTCTGGTTAATGGTATTGCCCAGAGCAATTTTTGCTTCTTCCAGAGCGGCGGTGTGAACAAATTCGATGTCATTATTTTCCGCTGCTGCTTTCCGGGCTTTTTTGGCGGCCAACCGGGCAACGGTGAGAATGGTACCCTCGGCGGGCTTCATAACTGCCTTGTAGGCGCTGTCCACACCCTCCTGCAGAGCATTTGCCCACAGAGCGCCGTCACAGACGGATTGACCCTTAAACTTGCGGCTGAAGCCCTTAAACAGCAGGGACAGGATAACGCCGGAGTTGCCCCGGGCGCCCCGCAGGGTAGCGGAGGCAGCGGTGGCAGCTACCTTATCCAGCGCCGGCTCTTCCAGCTTGCGCAGGTCGGAAGCAGCGGCGTTGATGGTCATAGACATATTGGTGCCGGTATCGCCATCGGGAACCGGGAACACATTCAGGTCATTCAGAGCTTGTTTGTTGATCTCAATGGCGGCGGCAGCGTTGATAAACAGCCGGCGCAGATCCGCTCCGTTAATGGTCTGTTTCACTAACTTTTACCTCCTGGGTTATCCGATCATCAAAGAGTCCACATACACATTGACTGCGCGGACCTCGGTGCCGGTATACTTGTGGACCATATAGCGCACCTCGGAAATAATGGATGCGCCTACGGCGTTAAGATTTACGCCGTTGTCCACCATGATGTGCAGGTCAATGGAAATGGTGTTGTCGTCGTTGAGCACCACATTGACGCCCTTTGCCATGGATTCCTTGCGCAGCAGGTGATACACACCGTCTCTGACGGAGCGGGCAGCCATGCCCTTCACGCCGAAGCAGTTGGTTGCAGCATTGCCGGCAATGTTGGTGTAGACACCGGAGGTAACAGTTACACTGCCGTTTTCGTTGTCATGATGAATCATAAAATAGCCTCCTGTTCGTTCAGTAGGGAGTTAAACCATGCTGGCTTCCCAGCAGTCGGGAGCGGTCAGGCCCATCATCTTTACCACAGTGGGGGCTACATTGGCAAGACCGTAGGCGCCATCTTTGATGGTCCAGACCTTGCTGTTGTCGTAGATGATGAAGGGAACGGGGTTCAAAGAATGGGCGGTACGCACGCTGGTCTTGCCCTTCTTGGTTTCGGTCATCTGGTCGGCGTTGCCGTGGTCGGCGGTGATCAGCACGGTATAGCCGTACTTGTCGGCAGCTTCCAGAATGGCTTTCAAGCCGTTGTCCACACATTCCATGGCGTAGACCACGGCGTCCATAACGCCGGTGTGACCCACCATGTCGCCGTTGGGGAAGTTGCAGCGCAGGAACTGGAATTTGCCGGAGGCCATTGCAGCCACCATCTTCTCAGTAATTTCCTTGGACTTCATGGCAGGTGCCTGCTCAAAGGGAATCACATCGGAGGGGATTTCCTCGTAAACTTCCAGCTCCTCACAGACCTTGCCGGAGCGGTTGCCGTTCCAGAAGTAGGTCACATGGCCGTATTTCTGGGTTTCGGACACGGCGTATTCATGGATGCCGGCCTGGCACAGAACCTCGGTGAGGGTGTTCTGAATGACGGGGGGCTGCAGCAGGTAGTTTGCGGGGATGTTCAGGTCTGCATCGTACTGCAGCATACCGGCAAATTTCACGCCGGTGTAATCGCCGCGGTCAAACTTATCAAAATCTTTCCGGTCAAAGGCCAGAGAAATTTCCTGCGCCCGGTCGCCCCGGAAGTTAAACAGAATTACGGAGTCGCCGTTGGCGATCTTTGCCACGGGCTCGCCGTTTCTTGCCACCACAAAGGCGGGCAGATCCTGGTGAATACAGCCGGTTTCGGCACCGTAGGTTTCAATGGCTTCTGCGGCGGAGGCAAACTGCCGGCCGATGCCCTGCACGTGGGTTCTCCAGCCGGTTTCCACCATGCCCCAGTTGGCTTCGTAACGGTCCATGGTCACCACCATGCGGCCACCGCCGGAGGCAATGGCATAGTCGCAGCCATCGGTGTTCAGCGTGTTCAGCACATCCTCCAGCTGGGAAACATACTCCAGCGCAGAGGTGGCAGGCACATCACGGCCGTCCAGCAGAATGTGGCAGTAGGCCTTCTTCACGCCATCAGCCTTTGCCTGCTTCAGCAGGGCAATCAGGTGGGCAATGTTGGAATGAACATTGCCGTCGGATAAAAGGCCGATGAAGTGCATGGCTTTGCCTTCGGCATTGGCGACTAGCTCCTTCCATGTGGCGGAGGCGTACAGGCTGCCGTTTTCGATGCTTTCGCCAACCAGCTTGGCGCCCTGAGAGTAGACCTGACCGCAGCCGAGGGCATTGTGACCGACCTCGGAGTTGCCCATATCCTCATCGGAGGGCAGACCTACGGCGGTGCCGTGGGCTTTCAGGTAAGTATGAGGACAGGTGGAAAGCAGGTGATCCAGGGTGGGAGTCTTGGCTACCACAACAGCATCGCCGCTGCCGCCGTCACCCTTGCCCACGCCGTCCATGATTACAAGAACAATGGGTTTTTCCATAAGAGTATTACCTCCATAAGCCGCAGCTGTCACACTACGGGCATTTTATCAGTTGTATTATTTTACATCATTTTTGCCTGAGATACAACCTTTTTTTGAAAATTTCACAAAAACATAGAAACATTTCCCGGAAGAAACGGTAAAATTTAACCATTCTTCCGAGAAATGTTAATAAAGTATTAAAAACCGGACAAGAAATATCAGTTCATGGTGCCTTGGGAGCGGAGAAACAGCTCCTTGATACGCAGACGCAGGGCCTGGGCCTGGGGAGTGTTGTCGCTGCCGTGGGCGTTGATCCAGTCGCTGGAGGCTTGCTGGGCCTGCTTCAAAGTTTGCAGATCGCAGCTTAAGCTTGCCACCCGGAAGGCGGGCAGGCCGGATTGCCGGGCGCCGAAGAAATCGCCGGGACCCCGCAAAGCCAGATCCTCCTCCGCAATGCGGAAGCCGTCATTGGTGGCGCACAGGGCTTTCATTCGGGCCTGGGTTTGGGGATTTTTATTGTGGGAGGTGAGAATACAGTAGCTTTTGGCTTTGCCTCTGCCCACCCGTCCCCGGAGCTGATGCAGCTGGCTCAGGCCGAAACGGTCTGCATCTTCAATGACCATTAAGGTGGCGTTGGGAACATCCACGCCTACTTCAATGACGGTGGTAGCAACCAATACATCGGCTTCGCCCCGGGCAAAGGCGGTCATAATCGCTTCCTTTTCTGCCCCCTTCATTTGTCCGTGAAGCAGGGAAATGCGCAAATCCGGGAAAACGGTTTTTTGCAGGGTTTCCGCCCAGGCTTCCGCAGATTTCAGGTTTAGCTCCTCATTTTCCTCCACGGCGGGGCAGACCACAAAGCATTGGTGACCTTCGGCTACCTGCTTGCGAATGAACGCGTTGATTCTGGCGCGCATGGATTCACCCACCAGAAAGGTGTCCACCGGCTCTCTGCCCGGGGGCAGCCGGTCAATTATGGAAAGCTCCAAATCGCCATACATCAGCAGCGCCAGGGTTCTGGGAATGGGGGTGGCGGACATGACCAGCAGGTGGGGGTTCTTTCCCTTGGCAGACAGGGCGGAGCGCTGAGAAACGCCGAACCGGTGCTGCTCGTCGGCAATGACCATACCTAAATCGTGAAAATCCGTGGTGTCGGAAAGCAGGGCATGGGTGCCGATGATGATTTGACTTTTGCCTGCGGCAATGGCTTCCCGTGCCAGGCGTTTGTTTTTCGGGGTCATGGAGCCGGTAAGCAGGGTGGTTTCCATGCCTAAGGGGGCAAACAGACGGGACAGGGAGGCATAATGCTGCTCTGCCAGAATTTCTGTGGGAGCCATAATGGCGGCCTGGTGACCGTTTTTAACAGCCAGATAGGCGGCGGCGGCAGCCACCATGGTTTTACCGCTGCCCACATCGCCCTGCACCAGACGGTTCATAACAATGCCTTTTTCAAGGTCAGCGAGAATTTCGTTGATTGCCCGTTGCTGGGCACCGGTGAGGCAGAAAGGCAGCTGCTTTAAAAAAGGTGTCAGGTCCAGGTCCTTGCAGGGGACGGCTTGTTTGCCCGCTCTATGGGCGCGCATCAGCGCCAGACCGGCGGAGAAGATGAAGAATTCTTCAAAAATCAGCCGGGTCTTTGCCAGCTCCGCTTCCTCCATGGAGGCGGGCTGGTGAATGGCATAATAGGCCCGTTCTGCGGGCAGAATGCCGTATTCCTGCCGAAGCTCCGGAGGCAGGATTTCTGCGGGAGGGTCACAAATGGAAAGTGCCTGATGAATGGCTTTCACCATGGCGGCGTTGGACAGGCCTGCGGTCAAGGGATAAATGGGCAGCACCCGCCGGGTGGTCACCGGCGGGGAATCCAGCGCTTCAAAGCTGGGGGAGGTCATGGAGTAGCCGATAAAATCTCCGGATACTGCGCCGTAGAATATGTATTCTTTTCCGTATTGCAGCTGCTCGGCAGTAAATTTCTGGTTAAAAAAGGTCAGGGTGAGCCGGGCGGTATGGTCCGCTACCTGCACTTTGGTAATATCCAGACCCTTGCGGATATGGGAGGTGCGGGGGGTGCCCATTACCATGGCCCGGAAACAGGCAGGAACATCCGGCTCCAGCTTTTCAATGGTTACCAGCCGGGTGCGGTCCTCATAGCCCCGGGGGAAGTGACAAATCAAATCCTGCAGGGTGTAAATATTCAGATTGGCAAATTGTTTGGCCTTGGTTGGGCCAATGCCTTTCAGTATGGTAATAGGGTCAGAAAGCCGTGCCATGGTGTCACCTCCTTTTTCTTTAGTATAGCATATCCCGGCGGGAAAGGAAAAAGAAATTTCGCATAAAATGAAAAAACTCCCTCCGAAAAAGGTCGGAAGGAGATATTTTCAGAGAATCAAGCCAGCTTGTTCAGCTGCAGGGTCATGCTGCTCTTCTTGCGGGCAGCCGTATTCTTATGCAGAATACCCTTGGTCACAGCCTGATCCACAGCCTTGACAGCAGCCTTGTGGGCAGCCTCGGCAACAGCGCGATCGCCACCGGCGACGGCAGCCTCGAACTTCTTGATGGTGGTCTTCAGGACGGACTTGTTGGCCTTGTTCTTCTCGTAAGCAATCTTGGAAGAAATGACATCCTTCTTAGAGGACTTGATATTGGGCATGTTCACACCTCCTATTCCCATTTTTCTTCATACAGTTTCACATTATAGTGATGTTTGTCCGTAAAATCAACCCCTTTTTTAAAATTTTTTCAAAGAACTGATTTTGGGGAGGGTTACAAGGGTTGTCAAGCATTATTTTTTGGACAGAAAAAACGCTGTCGTCAAAATTTTGGCAGGTGCAAAAAGGGGGAAAATGTAGAAGGGTGTCGAAAACTGTTATGTAAACTGAAATGCATAATGATGTGGGACAATGACGGAAAAGGAGGCTTGTGGAAAAGCCTGTGGACAATGTGGAAAACTTGGGATTTTCAACGGCTATTTCCCGAAATTTACCTAAGTTTCCACAGCCTGCGACTATGAATAAACAACTGAATAATTTGGGGAATGGAAAGAAAACCGGTAAGTTATGTCTCCGGGGAACCACCGAAGAAAACCCGGGAAAAAGGGACAAAAAGTTGGAGCATTTGTCGAAACCTGTCATGTAAAAGGAATCGTTTTCCGTTTTCTGACAAAAGTTTTGTGCAATTTAACCAAAGATTAACAACTGCCTAAAACGGTATGTTTTTCTGCTGCCGGGAAATACTGTTATTATCTCTTTTATACAGGAGGAACATTATGCCGGGAAAGGTAGAGATCTGCGGCGTAAACACAGCAAGACTCACAGTTTTAAGCCAAAAAGAAATGGATGAACTGCTGCGAAGGGCCAGAGAAGGAGATGAATCCGCCAAGGAAAAACTCATCGAAGGCAATTTGCGGCTGGTGCTTTCCGTGATTCAGCGCTTTGACAAACGGGGAGAAAGTCCCGACGATTTATTTCAGGTGGGGTGTATCGGTCTGATTAAGGCAATTTCTAATTTCGATCCGGATAAGCAGGTAAGATTTTCCACTTATGGGGTACCCATGATCGCCGGAGAAGTGCGCAGATACCTGAGAGATAACAGTCCAATCCGGGTTTCCCGGTCCATTCGGGATGTGGCCTATCGGGTGTTACAGTGCAAGGAGGCCATGTTGGTGCGTTTGGGCAGAGAACCTACTCTGGAGGAGATTGCCGGAGAATTGGCGCTTCCCGTGGAGGAGGTCAGTCAGGCCATGGATGCGGTTTGCGCACCGGTAAGTCTGTATGATCCGGTATATGCCGACGGCGGGGATCCTTTGACGGTGATGGATCAGGTGCGGGATACCAAAAACACCGAGGGTAACTGGATGGAGCATATCGCCTTGAAGGAAGCCTTTCGCAATTTGGGAGACCGGGAAAAGCAAATTCTGTCCATGCGGTTTTATGACGGAAAAACCCAGATGGAGGTGGCCAATCTGGTGGGGATTTCTCAGGCCCAGGTTTCCCGGCTGGAGAAAAATGCCATTGGCGCTATGAGAAAAAGCGTTATGGTATCTTAAAAAGATTTGACCTTTTTTAGAAGGTATCCCTGTGGAGGTCAAGCTTGACAAAGCGCCGTGGCGCTTATATAATGATAAAAAAATAGGACAGTTCGTAACCATCCTGTCGGTAAACAAAACTAGGATTTGAGAGGGTGGGCGTATTTTGCGCCCACCTTTTGTTTACGGACGCCGGGCGTCCGTATTTTTATGGAGGTAATATGAATCGAAAAGTGCGTTATTTGGTACATGCAGCGCTGATTGGTGCCATGTATGCGGCGTTGACCCATTTGCAGAATCTTTTGGTGCCGGGGTCTGCCACATGGGCAATTCAATTTCGAGTGTCGGAGGCCCTGTGTGTTTTGGCCTTTTTTACGCCTGCCGCCATTGCCGGATTAACTGTGGGCTGCGCTGTGTTTAATCTTACTTATATCGGGGCAATGCCCTTGGATGTACTGGTGGGCAGCGCTGCCACTGCCCTTTCTGTGACAGCTATGTATCTCACCCGGAAGATAACTGTGAAAAAGCTTCCGGTTCTGGGCCTTTTGATGCCTGCTGTTTTTAACGCATTGCTTGTGGGCTGGGAACTGACCGCCTATTACGGGGTTGCATTCTGGGTCAATGCCCTGTATGTGGCCATTGGGGAGCTGACGGTGCTGCTGACCCTGGGTGTGATTTTGTATTCTGTTATGAAAAAGCAAAGGCTTGACCGGCGGCTTTTTGGAAAGGATTGAAAACAAGGTCTTTTGTGGTATAATAATTCCAAAGGAAGTGATATTATGATCGATTTTCAGCCGGTGACCCTGGAGAAAAAACGGCTTTATCAGCAGTTTCTTTTTGACGGGAAAACCCGAGGCTGTGAATTCTCCTTTGCCAATTTGTTTCTGTGGGGGCGGCAGCGGGGCGCGGTGGTGCATGACCACCTGGTTTTGTTTTCCCAGTATAACCGCCGCAGCGTATATCCCTTCCCTGCAGGTACGGGAGATAAGCGGGGGGTATTGGAAGCAATTATGGAGGATGCCCGCCAGCGGGGAATTACCTGCCGGCTTACGGGTCTGAATCAGGAGGATATGGAGCTGGTGGAACAGCTGTTTCCCGGCCGTTTTCGCTTTCATTGCGATCGGGATTTCTATGATTATGTTTATGATATTCACGATCTGGCAGATTTGAAAGGAAAGAAATATCAGAAAAAGCGCAATCATTACAACCGTTTTCGGGATCGGTTTCCCTACTATCAGGTGAAGCCCCTGGATGCAAGCAATCTGGTAGCGGCAAAGCAGATGATTGCATCTTGGTATGAAACCCGTTTACGGGAGGACCCCCAGGGGGATTACCACATGGAGCAGGTGGCGCTGAAGAAAGCGCTGGAGCATTTTCAGGCCCTGGAAATGGAAGGCCTGGTACTGCTGGACGGAGATACGGTGCTGGCGGTGACTCTGGGCAGCCGCCTTTCCGACGATACCTTTGACATTCATTTTGAAAAGGCCCGTCCGGAGGCAGAGGGGGCTTATGCTGCCATTAACTGCGAATTTGCCCGGCATCTTCGGGAAAAGTTCCCTGAATTGCGGTATCTGAACCGAGAGGACGATATGGGTCTGGAGGGTCTGCGCAAGGCAAAGCTGAGCTATTATCCCCATCACTTGGTGGAAAAATGCTGGGCATGTCTGCTGGAGGAAGGCTATGATTATTGACAAGCCTCAAAACACGCTGCCGCTGCGGCAGCTGTGGAAGGAAGCCTTTGGTGACGGAGATGCCTTTCTGGATAGCTTTTTTACAACGGCATTTTCTCCGGAGCGGTGTCTGTGCGCCCGGTGGGGAGAAAAATTACTGGGCGCATTGTATTGGCTGGATGTGGAGGTCTGCGGCCGGAAGTGGGCGTATCTCTACGGTGTGGCAACGGCAGAGCATAGCCGGGGAAAGGGCGTGTGTCACGCCTTAATGGCGGCTGCGCATGAAAAACTGGAGCATGAGGGCTATGCCGGAACGGTTCTGGTGCCGGGAACACCGGCGCTTAGCGGATTGTATAAAGCCATGGGGTATGACTTCTTTGGTGGAATCCGGGAAGTAGGCTGTAAAGCTGCCAAATTGCCGGTGGAGGTCAAGGAAGTGGACAAGGACACCTATGCCGCTTTGCGGCGAAAGCGCTTGCCACCAGGTGGTGTGGTGCAGGAGGGAGAAAATCTGGACTTCCTGCAGACCCAGGCCCGGCTGTATGCCGGAGAGGGTTTTGTAATGGCAGCCCGGCACACCCAAGGGGCGTTGTTTGCGCTGGAATTTTTGGGTGATGAGAGGTTGTGCCCCGGGGTGCTGAAAGGCCTTTCCTGCGAAAAGGGCGTATTTCGTATGCCGGGTGAGAAAAGCTTTGCCATGTATCGGGCGCTGCAGGAAAATATAAAGGCACCCACATATTTTGGATTTGCTTTTGATTAAAAAGAGCGTGTTGCTTTGTAAGCAACACGCTCATTTGTTTATTCTTTTACAATGAGGTAGTAGCAGGCGGGGTTCATTTCATCACCGATTTCGAAGCACAGATAGCCGTCTTCGTAGGTGGTGGGCAGCTGGGCGGCATAGAAGCCTTCTGCGTTGACACCCCAAACCTTCAGGTCATCACCCAATTCGGTCTTCAGCTTTACATGGGCGTGAATGACCTCTGCAAGAATGGGAGGCTTACCGATATTCAGCATCTTGGTGCCGTCAAACTGTGCATCGGTGTTTCTGGCTCTGCCGATGGCGGACAGCAGCATGTTGTCGGAGGTTTCGGTGGGCTCGTTGGTCAAGCTGGACACAGCGATAACACCGAAGTCGGTGTAGGAATCGATAATCAAACCGCCGCTGGGTACATCCAGAGGAGCGGGATTCCACTTGTTGGTGGACTGGGGAGAACGGTTGCGACTGATCTGGCCGTAGATAACCTTGGAACGGGGGCTGTCCACCATGCCAATTTTAGCATTGATGTTTTTGGTGTGGTGACCGTTATCGGAAACAAACAGACCGGCCTTTTCCGGCGGCAGGGTTTCCGTATCCTGCATCAGTTCATCGTAACCCTCCGGCAGCTTGTTGTCGAATACGGTGGACATCTGGTGCCGATCCATGCCGTAGGCAAAGGCGGTCATGGTATTGTGGGCCAGAATGGGCGCGTTTACGGCAATTTTCTTGTTGGCGGGGGCAATATCGCCACGGCGGAAGATCAGGGCAGAATGGTAGAACAGACCGAATTTGGCAGGGTCGTTCCAAACGGAGAAGATACCCTCACGGTAGGGAACGCCGCCAACAGGGGAGGAAAGCTCGCTGCCTAAAATCTTCATGTCCTCCAGGCGGGTGCCGTAGGAATAGGTATGGATAGCAAAGCCGCTCCAGTTTTGCAGGGCGCCGATGGCGGCGTAGTAAATGGGGGCTTCTGCCCGGTAGGAGTTGGGCCAGGGCATATCCCACTCAGAGATAAAGAAGGGCTTGCCTGCAATGCGCATTTTGGCTGCATTGGGGAAGGTGACCAGACTTTCGGTAAGCTGCATGTGCTTACAGGTGCGTTCGGTGTTGCCCCAGCGCCAGTCGTAATAGTAGTGGTGAGTATCGCAGAAGTCCATATCTTCATGGGACTTGTTCAGGGCGGTGTTGTAGTACCAGTTGGTGCCGGTGATGGGGAACTTGACGCCGCACTCGTTTTTCAGATAGTCGGCCATTTCCTTGTAGTACTTCTTGGTAATGTACAACTTGAATTGAATCATGGGATCGTCGGCGGAGAAAAAGTCGCAGTGTTCCCAATCGTATTCAATGCCGTTTTCCTGCAGCCAATCCCGGAACATACCACGGAATTCGTTTTCGTAGTAGGGAATGGGCTTGTAGGCCCAACGGTTGCCATTGGCGTTGCGGAAAAGATCGCACTCGTTGGTGATCTCAGCCATGACAAAAACGGGATCGTCCTTATGACACAGCTTGGTGTAGGGATTGTAGTGATTCCAGAACTGGCTGGCGAATTCCTTTTGCAGTTCAATCATGCGGGGGTTGGTGATGGACCAGGGCTTAGCGCTGTCCATCAGATCTTTATGGAAGGGCACATCGTCGCCTTCCTTAAACTTGCGGTAGGTCATCATGTCCATGTAGCAGTAGATGCCCTCTTCCTTCAGGCAATGGATCAGATAATCCAACCGGTCCATGCTTTTGGGGTCTAACTCACGGGTGGTCTTGACACGCTTGCCCTTGGAGTAGGAAAAGATGTTGGGGGTGTCCCACTCGGCATCCAGCTGGTGGAAGCGCACGATGTTACAGCCGGCCTGAGCCAGACGGCGGGCAACCTTTTCTGCATAGTCATGCTCGGGGAAATTGGCGCCGCCATTGAAGTTAACGCCCCAGAACTTGCCAAGGGTGCCGTCTTCAAAGCGCATATTCTCCCCATCGACTTTCAGAAAACCGTGCTTACCGGCGGGCTTTTCGTCCTCGAACACAAAGGAAATATCCACGGGCATGGCATCGTAATAGGCGGGCATGGGTATGTAACGAGACATAATGTTCCTCTCCTTAAACGATAATGTTTGGGTTCAAAATAAGGGAATGCTTGCTTGGGGTCATCATAGCATGATGGGGACAGTAAAGTCAATAAAAAAAACAAATCGGAAACACTAAAGAAAAACTGCTCCTGCCCGGGCGGGCAGGAGCAGGGAAAGGGAACAGATTAGTTTTTGGGTTTGCGGATGCGGTTGAGCTTGCGGTTGATTTTCAGCAGCTGCTCCTTGGTGACCTTCACGCCTACCATGCCCATCATGCTGCTGGCCCGCAGGATACTGAAGCCACCCAGCATATCCATTACATTAGAGCCCAGCTTGATACCGCCCTTGCCGCCCATGGGGCTGTCCTTGCTCTTCTTCATACTGCGCATGATCTTCATGCCCAGAGAAAGCAGAAGCAGCTTGCCCCGCAGGGTCTTCATAATGTCGCCCATGGGGTCGTTCAGGTCAAAGTAGCCCTCCCGGGTGGTCACATCGAACCAGTTGAGAACAGCGCCCTTTTCTTTAAGGATATAGTCGGGATTCATTTCGTCAACCTTGCGCAGCAGGCTTTCGTCACGGCAATCGCCGGCAACGGCCTCCAGCTTGGTTTCGCCGGCATTGGGTACCTGGAAGTAGAAGAACCACTTGCCCTGCTGCTTGCCCAGGCTGACGCCGTTGGCAAACAGTTCAACCTCGGGCTGATTGGAGTAAACCGTAACCTTGGTGGTGTCCTCCACACGGTCCACATAGCGCTTGCCGGCAATGTGCACGAAGGGCTCGCTGCTGAGCCATGCCTTGTAGGCATAGAAGGAGTCCTTCTTGTAGCTGCGGTCCATGGTGATCAGACCCTTGTGGTTCTGGCCGTTTTCGCCACCCTCATTACGGGCGTCGGCGGCAAAGTCAAACATGTTCCACACATGGGTTGCCCACAGGTAGGGACGCTCAGCGATTTGCTTAATGAGCTCCTCGTGGTAATAGGCCTGGTATTCCTCGGTGTAGTCGCCCTGACGGGGGTCGGAGGTGTGCCAGTTCAAAGCCTCACAGCCGTACTCGGAAATGCCGATGGGCTTGTTGGGGAAGGCTGCGTGGAATTTATCGAACCAGGGGCCGTTCATGTCCGTAGTGCCGCCGTACCAGCCGAAGTAGTGGTTGTAGCTGACCACATCGGGGATCTGCACATAGGCTTCCTTCATGTCACACATGGAAATGCAGGCCATGGTGGTGGGACGGGTGGGGTCCATGGAATGGGCCAGGTCGTTAAGAATGTGGTGGTTTTCCAGCAGGTCCGGGTCGGAGGCACCGTTCATGGTGATTTCGTTGGACAGACCCCATACAACGATGGAGGGGTGGTTATAGTTCTGGGTAATCAGTTCCTTCATCTGGGAGATGGTGTTCTCCCGGCCGGTGGGCATGTGCTGGGAAATGTAGGGAATTTCCGCCCAGATAATCTGGCCGTATTCGTCACACAGGTCATAGAAGTACTGGTCGTGCTGATAGTGGGCAAGGCGAATGGTGGTGGCGCCTACCTCGCAAATCAGCTCCATATCCTCCTTGTGGTGCTCCGGGAGCAAGGCGTTACCCACTCCCCAGCGGTCCTGGTGGCGGCTGACGCCCCGCAGGGGATATGCTTCTCCGTTGAGAATGAAGCCCTTTTCGGGATCGATTACATAGCTGCGGCAGCCAAAACGGGTGGACACGGTGTCCACAACCTCGCCGTCCGCCAGAAGCTCGGCGGTGGCGGTGTAGAGGTAGGGGTCTTTGCGGCCGTGCCACAGATGGGCGTTTTCAATGGTGAAATCTGCCTTGGTGTCGGCAGTTTCGGCGGTGGCTACAGCGTTGCCCTCTTTATCGGTGAGGGTGTAGCGCACAGCGCCGGAGCCTTGCAGGAAAACTTCTACGGAAACATTGGCATTGCTGCCCTCTATAATGGGGGTGACCTGAATGCCAGGGGTGCCGTAGTAATCCAGATCAAAATGATTTTCGCCCACGCAGATCAGATTCACATCCCGGTAAAGACCGCCGTAGAAGGTAAAGTCTGCCATCTGGGGATATACGGTATCGTTGGGAGCGTTGTCCACGACTACGGAAAGCAAAGCACCGCCACCCAGAGCCTCGGTGATGTGCACACGCAGGTGGAATAGCCGCCGTCGTGGTGGCAAAGGTGCTTGCCGCCTACATATACATCTGCGGAGGAGTTAGCGCCACGGATTTCCAGATAGTAATGGGCCGCTTCAGGCAGGTCAGCCTTGTTCAGCTGACGGGTATAGCAGCACTTACCCCGGAAATAATCGGCACCGCCATCCTGTCCGTCCACTGCATTCCAGCTGTGGGGTAAGGTTACGGTTTCCCAGTTCTCCTGCAGGGCGTCGGGGGCGGTGGGCATGTCCTTGGCAAAGCGCCAGCCTTCATTTAAATTCACAATACTTCTCATACAAAATCTCCTGTTTTAGAATAAGGGGATAAAATAATTATAAGGGATAACTCAGGAAATGTCCAGAGGGAATATCTTGACATTCTTTAGGCGGCAGATTAAAATAACGGAGAAAAAAGGAGGTAGGATTTGTATGCATGAAATCATGAAAAAAGCCGGCTTTATCAGCGATATGGACGGCGTGATCTATCATGGAAACAAGATTCTGGACGGGGTTCAGGACTTTATCAACTGGCTCATTGAGCATGATAAAAAATTTGTATTTTTAACCAACAGCGCGGAGCGTACACCCCATGAGCTGAGCATGAAGCTGCAGCGTATGGGATTGAATGTAAGCGCAGAGCATTTTTATACCAGCGCCATGGCCACCGCAGAGTTTCTCAGCGGTCAGAAGCCCGGCTGCACCGCGTATGTGATTGGTGAAGCAGGCCTTACCAAGGCCTTGTATGACGCAGGCATCTACATGAACGATGTTAACCCCGACTATGTGGTGGTGGGAGAAACCCGGACTTACAGCTTTGAAAAAATTGAAAAAGCCATTGAGCTGGTCAATAAGGGCGCTAAGCTGATCGGTACCAATCCCGATATTACCGGCCCTACGGAGCGGGGAATTATTCCCGCCACCGGCGCATTGATCGCCCCCATTGAGATTGCCACCAATAAGAAGGCTTATTTTGTGGGAAAGCCCAACCCGCTGATGCTGCGTCATGGACTGCGTATTCTGGGCTGCCACAGCCATGAAATTGCCTTTGTGGGCGACCGCATGGATACGGATATTATTGCCGGTATTGAGTCCAATGTGGATACGGTGCTGGTGCTGTCAGGCGTGACCAAGGCAGAGGACATCGACAATTTCCCCTACCGTCCCAAGTATATTGTCAGTGGTGTGGGCGATTTGGTAAAGGAGTAAGGCATGCCTGTTTTGCTGGATTTGTTTTTGACCTTTGCCAAAATCGGTTTGTTTACCTTTGGCGGCGGTTATGCCATGCTGTCGGTGATTACTGACAACTGCGTGGAAAAAAAGAAGTGGATTACCCATGAGGATATGATGAATATTACGGTGATTGCTGAGACCACCCCCGGCCCCATTGCCATTAACTGCGCTACCTTTGTGGGTTATCGCAAGGCCGGCGTGTTAGGCGGAATTGCCGCCACCATTGGCGTGATCTTGCCCTCTTTTGTAATCATTTATCTCATTTCTCTGTTTTTGGACGGTTTTTTGGAAATTCAGATCATTGCCAACGCCTTTCGGGGCATTAAGTTGGGCGTAGGCTTCCTGATTGTGGAGGCGGGCTGGGGCATGCTGAAAAAGCTGCCGAAAAACTGGCTTAGCCGGCTGCTGTTTCTGGGGGCTTGCTCTGTAATGCTGCTGGTGAATATCTTTTCCTGGAACTTCTCCTCTATTTCTCTTATGGCAATTTGCGCCGCTGTGAGCATGGCGGTATTCCTCATGGGAAAGAGAGGTGGGAGCAAATGATTTACCTGGAGCTGTTTTTGGGCTTTTTGCAGGTGGGCTGCTTCTCCTTTGGCGGCGCTTATGCGGCCATTCCTTTGATTCGGGATGTGGTGCTGTCTTACGGGTGGCTGGAGGAAGAAACGCTGCTGTATTTCATTGCTGTGGCGGAAAGCACCCCCGGCCCCATTATTGTGAATCTGGCCACCTATGTGGGCAGCAGCCAGGGTGGTATCTTAGGCGCGGCTGTGGCTACGTTGACGGTGATTTTACCGGCGTTCCTCATTATTTTGGGCATTGTGGCCGTTATGGACCGTTTCTTGAAAAATCCCTATGTTAAAGCGGTTATGGATGGCTTGAAGCCCTGTGTTGCAGGTATTGTGCTGGCCATTGGCGGCTATATGCTGCTGGGAAATGTGCTGCCTGCTGAGGGTGATTTTCAATGGCAAAGCCTGATCATTACTTTGATTTTGGCGGCGCTGTCCCTGGGCTCTCATCTGATTCGCAAGAAAAAGGTGGCCTCTATTCCGCTGATTGTGATTTCTGCGGTGTTGGGTATTGTGATTTATAGCTTGCCTATTTAAAAAATAACCCCGGGTTTTAAACCCGGGGTTATTTTCCTTTGTTGCGGTATTCCGAGGGGCTGAGACCGGTGTGGTTTTTAAATACGGTGCAAAAATAGGCGGCGCTGCTGTAACCGCAGTCTGCGGCCAGGTCTTGAACGGAAAGGGATTCCGTGACCAGACGGGCGCAGGCGGTTTTAATTCGCACCTGGTTAAGATAGTCAATCACCGTTATGCCCATGTGCTTGCGGAAGCTGTGGCACAGGTAATACTTGGATAGAAAGCAGCCCTGGGCAATGTCATCGATATTGCGGATCTGGTCGTAGTTTTGGTTGATATAGCGAATGATTCGGCTGATACCCGGGTGGCAGTCCGTTTCCTCGGGACAATGGGAAAGGGCGCACAGAAGATTTCCCAGATGGACGCCAAACTCCACTTTGTCCGTGCAATCCTCCATGGCTTTTAAAAGGCTGCGCAGGGCGGGAAGCTGTTCCTCCGGAGGGGTGATGTGGAGACGGTCAAAGCATTGGAGCAGAGAGTCGCAGGCTTGGGAGGAAAAAATGCTTTGTAAGTATTCTTCTGAAAACATCACCAGAGTACGCAGGGCGTAGGTGCCGCCGGTACGGTGGAGTTTTCCCGGCGCAATGAGAACGAAGCTGCCTGCGCAAACGGAGAAGAAGCTGTCCTCTACAAAATATTCCCGGTTACCCTCGTGGAGGAAATACAGCTCATATAAGTCATGGTGATGCATGGAGGGCATCTTATAGCTGTGGGCCTGGGTCTCCATGAAATATCCGGTTTTACGGGCACGACTGGGCATATCATCCCTCCTTACAGCAATATTTTAAAACAAATCGCGGTATTTGGCAAGATATTTTAATTACTTTTCTAAAATATTGCAGTACAATGCAAGAAGAATCATAAAATTAGGAGGGATACTCTATGAATTATGTAGAAAATCGTGCAGAAAACGTGCGCATTGCCTACATCGGCGGCGGCTCCCGTGGCTGGGCATGGAATCTTATGAGCGACCTGGTGGGCTGTGCAGATATGTCCGGCGATGTGTATCTGTACGACATTGACTTTGAGGCGGCTTGCCACAATGAAGTCATTGGTAATAAGTACAACGATGTGGAGGGCGCTAAGTCTCATTGGAATTACCATGCTGCCAAGACCCCCAAGGAGGCTTTGACCGGCGCAGATTTTGTGGTGATCTCCATTCTCCCCGGCACTTTCGATGAAATGGAGTCCGATGTCCATACCCCTGAAAAGTATGGCATTTATCAGTCCGTAGGTGATACCTCCGGACCCGGCGGTATTGTCCGGGCTATGCGTACTGTGCCCATGTTTGAGGAGATTGCAGGCTATATCAAGGAATACTGCCCCAACGCCTGGGTTATTAACTACACCAACCCCATGACCCTGTGCGTCAAGACCCTGTATCGGGCATTCCCCCAGATCAAAGCCTTTGGCTGCTGCCATGAGGTGTTCGGCACCCAGCGTTTTCTGCGTACCGCATTGGAAGAGATCTGCGGCATTACCGCGGAAAAGCGCAGCGATATTAAGGTCAACCCCATTTCCGTCAATCACTTCACCTGGCTGACCAAGGCTTACTACAAAAACATGGATCTGTTCCCCGTCTACCGGGAATTTGCCAAGAAATATGTGGAATCCGGCTATACCAAGAATCTGGACGCTAACTGGATGAATAATTCTTTTGCCACCTCTCAGCGGGTTAAGCTGGATCTGTTCCTGAAATATGGTTGGATTGCCGCCGCCGGTGACCGCCACCTGGCGGAGTTTGTGCCCGGCAACTGGTACCTGAAGGATCCCGAAACCGTGAAGGCGTGGGGCTTTGGCTTGACCACTGTGGAGTGGCGCAAAAAAGATCTGCAGAACCGTCTGGAAAAGAGCCGCGCTCTGCGTACCGGTGAAAGAGAGCTGAAGGTCACCCCCTCCGGTGAAGAAGGCATCAACCAGATGCGGGCTTTGCTGGGCATTGGAGAGCCTTTGGTTACCAATGTGAACATTCCCAATGCAGGCCAGATTCCCAATCTGCCCATGGGCGCTGTGGTGGAGACCAACGCAGTATTCTGCTGCGATCAGGTAACACCTGTTATGGCCGGTGAAGTGCCGGTGGAGATTCACCCCATGGTTTCCCGGATTTGCACCGAGCAAGAAATGCTGGACAAGGGCTTTGCCCAGCGGGATGTGGAACTGATCTTTAACGCCTTCGCAGCTGACCCTCTGGTGACCATTCCCAGAGAAGAGGCAAGAAAGCTGTTTAAGGAAATGGTGATGAACACCAAAAAATATCTGACTTCCTATGACCTTAGTAGTCTGTAAATAAAGTAAACAGCCGCCCAAGGGCGTCTGTTTACTTTATTTAAAAATGTGATAAAATCAGGGCAAAGGAGGGATGAACCATGCGCACCTTATCCCTGGATTTTTTCAATTTACCGGAAGACCGGAAATATCATATTCACCGCATTGACAGCAGCCTGGTGGCAGAGGAAGCCCATCGCCATGATTTCTTTCAGCTGTGCTTTGTGGAGTGCGGACATATCGAGCATTATCTGGATGATGCGCCGGTACTTTTAAACGCAGGAGATGCATTTTTGGTGCCTCCGGGTTGCGCTCACAGAATCGTATTTCCGGAAAAAATGTGTATCTGTATTTTCTTTCCTTTGACGAAACGCTGTTCCATCCCGGCTTTTCCCAGTCCAGCGTATCCCGGTTTTTGACGGCGTTGAAGCTGGATACATTGGACCGAATTCCTGTTCGCAGTAAGGTTAGTCTGGATGCTGCCCGGCGGCAGACGGTGCTGACTTTAATGGAAGCCTTGGTGCGGGAGCAGGAAAACGACTGCCCCGGAGCGCTGACTGCTGCAGGAAGCCTGGTTTCCTCTGTGGTGTGCATTATATCCCAGGGATATTTTCTGGCTGATGATGCCCGGATGCAAAGAGCGGACCGGTACAGCCGCACCATGGCAGATTGCATTTCCTATGTTGACAGCCACTTTACCGCGGCGTTGTCTATGGAGGATCTTTGCCGGGCGTTTGGACTTTCCCGTTCAGCCCTGAGTGTACTGTTTCCTCAATGCGCAGGCATGACCCTTAAACGCTATATTACAAAAAAACGAATTGATTATGCGCTGATGCTGCTGCACAGCACGGAGCTTTCTGTTCAGCAGATCGCAGCTATGGCGGGATATGAGGACATTTCCACCTTTTACCGGAATTTCACCAAGTATACCGGCGCAGCACCCTCTGCTTATCGTACGCCTGAAATATAAATCGGCCTCCCGGATTTGGGAGGCCGATAGCATTATGGATTAGGCCTTGCCGGCGCAGCCCAGGACATTGATCAGCTTGTGGCGAACAATTTCCTTGATGTTGGCACGAGCGGGCTTCAGGTACTCACGGGGGTCGAACTTGGAGGGCTCGTCGTTGAAGAACTTACGGATGGTGCCGGTCATGGCAAGACGCAGGTCGGAGTCGATGTTGATCTTGCAGACGGACAGGGCAGCAGCCTTACGCAGCTGCTCCTCGGGCACGCCGATAGCGTTGGGCATCTTGCCGCCGTTGGCGTTGACCATGGCAACATACTCCTGAGGAACGGAGGAGGAGCCGTGGAGAACGATGGGGAAGCCGGGCAGACGCTTGGTTACTTCTTCCAGAACGTCGAAGCGCAGAGCGGGGGGAACCAGGATGCCCTGTTCGTTGACGGTGCACTGCTCAGGGGTGAACTTGTATGCGCCGTGGCTGGTGCCGATAGCGATAGCCAGGGAGTCACAGCCGGTGCGGGCAACGAATTCTTCCACTTCCTCGGGACGGGTGTAGGATGCAGCCTCAGCGGATACATTCACTTCGTCCTCAATGCCGGCCAGAGAGCCCAGCTCAGCCTCAACCACAACACCGTGGTCGTGAGCGTACTCAACAACCTTCTTGGTGATGGCGATGTTCTCCTCAAAGGACTTGCTGGAGGCGTGGATCATAACGGAGGTGAAGCCGCCGTCGATGCAGCTCTTGCAGGTCTCAAAGCTGTCGCCGTGATCCAGGTGCAGAGCAACGGGAATGTCGGGGCACTCCAGAACAGCAGCCTCAACCAGCTTCACCAGGTAGGTGTGGTTGGCATAAGCGCGAGCGCCCTTGGAAACCTGCAGAATAACAGGAGCCTTCTCCTCACGGCAGGCCTCGGTAATTGCCTGAACAATTTCCATGTTGTTGACATTGAAAGCGCCAATGGCGTAGCCGCCGTCGTAAGCTTTCTTAAACATTTCGGTAGTAGTAACCAGAGCCATAATGTACAGTTCCTTTCTTAACGGGATAAGACCCGAATTTTTACATTTATCATTATAGCATAAATTTTCTGCATTTCAACAGGAAATTCCAATTACCCATCCAAAAGTATGGGGCAGAAAGAAGAAAAAACTATCAAAAATAACTATTTACCTTTGGGGGAAAATGACATATAATGTATTTTGTGAGTATATGCGAAAAAATTTTTCAACAAGGAGTGTTATGATATGAAACTGTCACCGCTTCAGATGGCAAGATACCAGTATAACCCCAAGCTGCCCGGCATGCTGAGAAACGGCATTTCCGAGATCTGCGTGAAGGATGGCAATGCTACAGAGAGTGTTGCAGACCAGGAGAAGATCAAGGCCCTGTTCCCCAATACCTACGGCAAAAACGAAATTACTTTCCAGAAGGGTCAGAACACCGCGCCTGCCAAAAAGCAGGTGGTGGGCGTGATTCTTTCCGGTGGACAGGCACCCGGCGGCCACAATGTAATTTGCGGATTGTATGATGCGCTGAAGGCTACCGATAAGGACAATGTTCTTTACGGCTTCAAGGGCGGTCCCAGCGGCTTGATTGATGATGATTACATCGTGTTTGACGAGGCTTATATTGATCAGTACCGCAATACCGGCGCTTTTGACATTATTGGCTCCGGCAGAACCAAGCTGGAGACCGAGGCGCAGTTTGCTGTGGTAGCAGAGAACTGCAAGAAGCACGGCATCAACGCCCTGGTTATCATCGGTGGCGACGATTCCAATACCAATGCCGCTGTTCTGGCTGAGTATTTTGCTGCACAGGGCGCAGGCATTCAGGTTATCGGCTGTCCCAAGACCATTGACGGCGACCTGAAGAATGAGGACATTGAGTGCTCCTTCGGCTTTGATACCGCTACCAAGACCTATGCGGAAATCGTTGGCAACATTGAGCGCGATGCCAACTCTGCCAAGAAATATTGGCATTTTGTGAAGGTTATGGGCCGCTCCGCCTCCCATGTGGCGCTGGAAACTGCCTTGCAGACCCAGCCCAATATCTGTCTCATCGGTGAGGAAGTGGCTGCCAAGAAGATGTCTTTGGCACAGATTGCGGATTACATTGCCGATTCCGTGGCAAACCGCGCAGCCAAGGGCTGGAACTTTGGTGTTGCCATTATTCCCGAGGGTATTGTGGAGTTCGTTCCCGAGTTCTCCGTGCTGATTGCTGAGATCAATGAGCTTTTGGCAGGCAGCAAGGCAGATGCTTTTAACGCTTTGGCTACCTGGGAAGAAAAGTATGCTTTCATCAAGGCAGGTCTTACCGAGGCTTCCTTCGCTGTGTTCGCTATTCTGCCCCAGACCATTCAGCAGCAGCTGTTCCTGGAGCGTGACCCCCACGGTAATGTGCAGGTTTCTCTGATTGAGTCTGAGAAACTGTTCTCCGAAATGGTTAAGAACAATCTGGCTGCCCGTAAGGCTGCCGGCGCTTACAAGGGTAAGTTCTCCCTCCTGCATCCCTTCCTGGGCTACGAAGGCCGTTGCGCTTTCCCCTCCAACTTTGATGCTCACTACTGCTACTCCCTGGGCTATAATGCCTTTATGCTGATTCAGTACGGCTATACCGGTTACCTGTCCAAGGTTTCCAACCTGAGCAATCCCGCTGAGGAGTGGGTTGCCGGCGGTATGCCCATTACCAAGATGATGAACATCGAGCGCCGTCACGGCGCGGACAAGCCTGTTATCCGCAAGGCTCTGGTGGAGCTGGAGGGCAAGCCCTTCAAGTTCTTTGAAGCCAACAGAGAGAAGTGGGCGGTGGATACCTGCTATGTGTATCCCGGTGCGATCCAGTATTTTGGACCCAGCGAGGTCTGCGATGTGACTACCAAGACTTTGGTGCTGGAGCAGGCTTAATTCTTTGCATAATGAAATCCGGCCACCTAATGGTGTCCGAATTTCATTATGCATTCAGCAGTGCGGTTTCCCGGCTTTGACAAGTAAAGAGAATTACTTGCCGGTCCTGCGCCACTTCCTGCAAAAGGGAAAGGGCTGCGGAGAGTCGGGTGTCATCGAAACGCACCAAGGCATCGTCCAAAATCAAGGGTGCATCCGGGGCAATGGCCTGGGCTACGGAAAGCCGCAGCGCCAGATACAGCTGATCCACCGTTCCCTCACTGCGCCATATCGCTTCGTGAAGCGTGCTTTCGTCTTGCGCGCCTGCATGTACCGTAAAGTCGGCAGCAAGGGTTAGCCGGTCATATCTGCCACCGGTGAGGGTGCTGAAATAGCTGAGAGCCTGGCGGGATATTTGAGGGGCGAATCGCCGCTGCAATTCCGCAGATGCCTGGGCAAGTGTATCCTGTGCCAGAGTCAGCGCATCCAACGTGGCGGTAAGCTTGGCAATACGCAGCTGCACTTGGGCCAGCTCCTTGCGCAGAGAATCTTCCTGTCCAATCTTTTCCATGTGTCCCTGGCATTGTCCCAGCTGTAGCTGTAACCGATGGCTTTCCCCGTTGCAACGCTCTTGCTGCTCCAGGGTTTGTTCCCGGGTCAGGGTAAGGGTATCTTCTTCCTTGGGGGGCAGAACTTCTTTTTTGCTGCTTTCCAAGGCTTGCACCAGTTGCGCAGTTCGTGTTTGCTCCCGCTTGGCATCTTCCCAGGCAGCCAGATTGGACAGGGCTTCCGTCCAGGTTTGCTCACAGGCGGAAAGGGTGTTTCCTTGGGTGAATTCCTGAATCTGGGCTTGCAGCGCAGCAGCCTGCCGGTCACCGGATTGCTTAGCGGTTCGGTATTGGGCAAGCTTTGCCCGGTAGTCCTCCAGAGAGGCGGCATAGTCCCGGGCCAAGGGCTCCCAGTTTTGCACAGCAACGGAATAGTATTTCTGATTCAGTTTATCTGCAATTATCCCAGCCTGCTTGCGGGAGGCTGCGTTCATACGCCAAAGAACAAATCCGGTTATCACAGCTGCTGCGCACAGGGGGAATCGAACCCAATGGGGAATCAGCAGCAGAAGCAAGCCAGCAATGAGAAGGATCAAGCCTAATGTTCCCAGACCCTTTTTATCGGCGGATAGCTGGGATTTGCGGTAGGCCTGTGTATCTGCAGCGGCCTGCCGGATGGCGCTTTGCCCATCCAGACCCTGGAAAAAGCCGGGGACGGAGGGGGCTGAGGGTTCTGCATCATAGGGTATATTTTGCTGTTCATCCTTGCGTTGCCGCAGGATACGCAGCTGCTGCAGCTTTTCCTGCAGGGTCTCCCGGGAGGGCAATTCCTTGCATTGTGTTTCCAGTAATTTTTCCTTTTCCCGGGCGATTTCCTGGGCAGCCCGGGCGGCATACAGCTTTTGCTGATAGGTCTGGTTTTCTTCGTAATCCAAAGCGCACAGATGGTTGGCAAGCCGGTTGCTTTGCGCAGACAGATGCGCTTGCTGATTCTGTATGTCTTCACAGGATTGCCGCAGCTGCGCCAACTGCAACAGTTTGCGTTCCAATTCATCCCGCTGGGCCTCTGCCTGGGGCAAAAGGCCGTTGCTGCGATTGGAGCGAACCTTGTTGCGCAACTCCCGGAGGGAGGAAGATAACTTTTCTGCAGTACCGCTTTCGTCACCGGTGGTTACCAAGGCATTCAGTCGGCTGCGCAGGGAATCGTCTTGAGTAACAGGCAAATCCGCCAGTCGCAGAAAGCCTGCCCGTTTAAACACTTCTTTTTCCACACCCAGAAGCATTTCACCGCAGTTATCCCCGTTCAGTTCCGTCACTTCCATACCGCTTTGGGTTTCATAAGCACGGAATACGCCCATGGGGATGCGGCCTTTGGAACTGCGTTCCAGCGTAATGTGGCGGCCTTGCCACTCGACCTCCATTCTTCCGGACATGGCTGCGCCGGACCAGGGGGCGAAATGTTCTTTGTCGGCCAGAGAGCCGGCTTTGGTGCGCTCCTTGGTGTCGATGCCGTAGAGCATGGCAAGAATAAAAGCGCACCAGGTGCTTTTACCCCATTCATTGGGGGCGTGAATGATGTGCAGACCGTCTTTCAGGTCTAAGGTGCTGTTTTCCAGTTTGCCGAAGGTGGCGGTCATGGATAGAATTTTCACGGCAGCTCCACCTCCAGACCTTCCAGAATTTGTCGGGAAATCCGGGCTGCCAGTTCGGCATTTTCCCGGTTTTCCTCCAGCTGATTGCGCAGCAGGGAAAAGTACACGCCCTCCAGGGAATCCCGGTCCGCTGTTTCCCAAACATTAAGAGGGGGCACGGTGCGGTCCCGCAGAATCAGATTGGGGAAATGGGAAAACTGCATTTGCAGGGCTTCTAAATTGGGAGGTTCACATTCGCCGGTAAAGGTGATGCGGTAAAAGTCATAGTTACCCACGGCGGGGAGTAAACGCCCCAGTGCTTCTGCAGGCTCACCGCTGCATTCCCAATCATAAAACCGGGGAGTGTGCAGAGGAAGGAACTTACTTTGTGCGCCGTTATCATCTAAAGTGACAATCAAAACGCCTTTTTCGTCCAATTCGTCAAAGCCTCTGCCCATGGGACAGCCGGGCCATGCGCACAGGGTTTTTCCCATGCGGAAGGAATCGCCTTTATGAATGTGACCCAGGGCCAGATAGTCTAGTCCGGAGTTGCTTACCTGCTCTGTGGTAATGGGGCTGTAGGGAGAATTTGCCTGGGTGGGGTCGCCATGGAATACGCCAATGGCGGGCTTACTGGCGGGCTGTATTTGAAAATCTGCCAGCAGGCTGTGGGATTCAGCGG
>JAZRBJ010000100.1:0-4354 GCA_045635065.1 Faecousia sp.
ATCGAGGCTGCGCAGGATTAGGTCGGATGCTTCTGGCAGGCAAAAACACCACCCGCCCGGTTTCCATATAGGTTTTCAATTTCTGACATTGCATGCTGTGCGCCCCCTTGGTAATTCGTGAGCCTATTTTATCCCTATACGGTGGGGAAACCCCACGAAAACACGCCCGCCCGGAGAAAAAACTTTCCTTATCTATAAAAATTTACCGAATTTTGCAAAAAGGGGATTTACAACTGCCTCTAACTTGTGTATCATAAGGGGGAACAGAGTAGGAGACCTCGCGTGAAGTGCTGTCAAAATGGGGAGTTGAGTGACAGACGAAGGACTTGTTCCGCGATGAGGCTTCCGCACCCGCTGCCCATATTGGAACACCTCCATTATGTTGCAACGATACTCGGTCGGACGGTCGGCTGAAACGCTGCTGATCATCTGTCGGTGTATATCCGTTACACTCCCTTGCGCTCTGCGCAGGGGTTTTTTGTTTATGGATACATCGAGCCGTCCCAAAAAAAGGAGGTTATTTTATGTCTGCAAAAACAAAATCCACTACCCTGTATTCCCATCCCTTTTCCAAGGCCTACTGGCGAGATGCCGCCGCTGAGCTGAAAGATGTCAAAATGCTGGTGATCACCGCGCTGATGATCGCCCTGCGTATTGCTCTGAAGCCTCTGGCAATTCCTCTTGGCCCTCAGATGTCCATTCAAACCGCCACACTGGCTACCGCTTTGGGCGCTATGATCTTTGGACCTGTTATGGCCATCCCCGCCGCCATGATTTCGGATACCATTGGCTTCATGATCTATCCCACCGGCGATTATTTTCTGCCCTTTATGCTGACGGAAATCGCCAGCACCATGTTCTATGCCCTGTGTCTGTACCGGGCAAAGCCCAATGCCACCCGGGTAATGATTGCCCGTTTCCTCATTTGTTTCGTGGTCAACGTGGTGCTGCAGCAGCTGATCTTTGCATGGCAGTATACCTACATGGGCAACCCCGCCAAGGCCAAGGATTCCATTATGGGCATTATGGCCCTTGCCCGGCTTTTGAAGAACCTGTTCTTCTTCCCCATTGAAACGGTTATTATCACCCTGTTTTTAAAGGTACTGGTACCTGTTACTGCCAGAGCAAAGCTGACCTATGACCACAACGCCAACCTCAGCTTCTCAAAAAAGCAAATTGCCGCTTTGGTGCTGCTGATGGCCATTGGCGCAGGCAGCGCTATGGGCTATCTGAACTACTACTACAACAACAATTCCATCACCAAGGACTACTCCGCAGAGGAAGTGGTGGAATACAACCGTCTGGTACACGGGATTATTCTGGAAGAGGACGCAACTGTATCCGCAGAGGATACCGTTGCCGTTATTGAATACGCATCCAAGCCCTTCTTCGGCTCGGAAACCACATACAGCGTAGCCCTTTATCAGGCAAAGGATGGCGCATCCATTACGGACAATATGTGGAGCTATAAGAAAACCCCCGCATCCAAGGATGAAAATCTGGTACGCATTGCCACCGTCACCATTGTCACCGACAACAAAACCGGCGATGTGATCTCCTTTGAATTGGTTTCCAAGACCGCACCGGCGCAATAACACCCTTTTCCTTTGACATCTGCGCTATAAACAGATATAATAGTGAAAAATAGTTAAAGGAGCGATACTATGCATATTCATCACGATCATGTTGCCGGCGGCCACACCCACGACCATCAGCATGCCCATACCCACGAGCACACCCACGACGGTGTTGCCCACACCCACGAGCATGTTCATGCACACACCCATGATCACGCCCATCCCCATGAGCACGATCACCTTCACGGGGAGGGCCATGCCCATGACCACAGCCATGGCTGCTCCCACGATTGCCACAGCTGCGCATCTTCCTGCAATCACACCCCCATGGAGGATCTGATTGCATTGATGAAATACATGGCAGGTCACAATGCCGCCCACGCCAAGGAACTGGCAGATCTGGCTGTTCAGCTGGAAAAAGCCGGCAGCCACGCCGCCTACGAGCAGGTTATGGCCGCTGTATCCGATTTTGAAAAGGGCAATATGCGCCTGTCCGTAGTGCTGGCCAGCCTGAACGACAAATAAGGAGACGCCTATGTGCCTTTCTACTGTTTACAAAAATGAAATGACCCCCGAAACTGTAGTCATGCGCAATGTCACGCGCATTGAGTGCAAAGATGGCTGTGTGATCCTCACCGATCTTATGGACCGTCAGGTTGCCATCGAGGGGCAGCTTACTGAAGCCAATCTTGTAGATGGCTTTGTGGTAGTAAAAGAATCTTAAAACCGAACCCGGGCAGCTGCCCGGGTTCTTGCATTTTCTGTTTGCATATCCCTGTTTCCTGTGTTATAATAAGGCGAATTCATAAGAAAAGGTGATGGCATGCTTAAAAAGTATTTAATGATTTTCTTTGTGTCCATGGTTCCCATAATTGAGCTGCGGGGCGCTATGCCCATGGCCATGGGTATGAATTTAAATTACTGGCTCAGTCTGGCTCTTTGTGTGCTTGGAAATATGATTCCCGTTCCCTTCATTTATTTCTTTGCCAGAAAGGTTCTTTTGTGGGGCGCTGACAAAAAATACATTGGCAAATTCTTTCGTTTCTGTCTTGCCAAGGGCGAAAAGGCAGGCAAAAAGCTGGCTGGCTCCGCCGGTCGGGGCGGCCTGTTTATTTCTTTGATGCTCTTTGTGGCCATTCCCATTCCCGGCACCGGCGCATGGACCGGCGCATTGGGCGCAAGCTTTTTGAAAATGGGCTTCAAGTCCGCTGTTGCAGCGGTTTGCCTGGGCGTTATCATTGCCGGCTGCATTATGGGTCTTGCCAGCACCGGCGTGTTTGCCGCCATCGGTTTTTAAGGAGGATTCAAAATGGACTGCTTATTCTGCAAAATCGTTGCCGGAGAAATCCCCTCCAACAAGGTTTATGAAGATGATTTGGTGCTTGCCTTCCGGGACATTGCCCCCCAGGCGCCCACCCACATTCTGGTAATTCCCAAATGTCACATTGCCTCTGTGGCAGATATCACCCCCGCCAACAGCGATGTAGTGCGCCACATTTTTGAGGTCATTCCCGCCATTGCAGAGAAAGAGGGTCTTTCCGGCGGCTTTCGGGTGGTTTCCAACTGCGGCAGCGATGCCGGTCAAACCGTAAATCATCTGCACTTCCACATTCTGGGCGGCAAGGCGCTGAACACAGAAATGGCTTGACAAATCGCCCCGCTATGGTATTATAAATCCAGATCACAACGCAAATTCGTCTTCGGGGGGCCGGATGCATCCGGCTGAGATAAGGCTGACGCAGCCTTGACCCGTGAACCTGATACGGCTAGTACCGTCGGAGGGAAAGATGCATATATGGGATTCCTTATTTGGATCACATTGCACCCAGACGGCTGTAATGTGATCCAATTTTATTTTGGAGGTAATCCCATGAAAAACACCCGCATCCGTGCGCTCACCGAGGGCGCAATCTTCATCGCCATGGCGGAAATTCTCGGTTTTCTGCCACTTTACAAGCTGCCCTGGGGCGGCAGTATCGACTTTGCCACGCTGCCGGTTTTGCTGTTTTGCTGCCGGTGGGGCTTTGGCCCGGGTATGCTGGCAAGCTGCGCCCATGCCCTGCTGCAAACTCTTTTTGAAGGCGGAATCGCCATTGGTTGGCAAAGTATTCTAGGTGATTTTCTTCTGGCCTACGCCGTGCTGGGCGTTGCCGGCCTGTTCCGGGGAAAATTCTATCTGGGCGCTACCGTTGCCTGCGCCCTGCGCTTCTTCGTGCATTATGTTGTGGGTGCTACCCTGTGGGCTGAATACATGCCGGAAACCTTTTTTGGCATGACCATGACCACCCCCTGGTTTTATTCCGCACTATATAACGGGGCTTATATGCTCCCGGATTTAATGCTGATTCTTCTTGTTTATTTTGCTTTAAGCAAAACCCCTCTTTCCATCTATTTAAAAGCAGAAAAATCCATATAATTTCCTTTCCGGGTGCAGATACGCATTTTGCCTAATCTGCACCCGGTTTGTTTATAAATATTTCCCATTGTTTCCCGGATTTTACTGTGCTACAATAACCACGAAAACACTCTAACTTGAACTCTGCAAAGAAACACCCCGGAGGTTTTATGATGATTAAAGCAGGTTTTTCCAGAATCGACATTTCCCCCACCGAATCCGTGCCTCTGGCAGGTTTTGGCAACACCTCTTCCCGCATGAGCGAAAAGGTGATCGACACACTTTATTCCACCTGTCTGGCATTGACCGACGAGATGAACAACACCGTTTTGCTGTTCCATAACGACCTGATCGGCTCTCCCCGGCATATTTCCGACCCCAT
>JAZRBJ010000101.1:0-2865 GCA_045635065.1 Faecousia sp.
AATCCACAATGTAGCATCATCAGACATGACCATCAGGTAAGAGGAATACGCATTCATTCCCAGCAGATAAATTAGCGCCTGCAGCAAAAGTCCCAAGGGGGTTGCCTGTTTAAAACTGCTCAAAAAGCACTTCCAATACTCCGGCCAAACCCGCCCCCGATCATAGTGAATCACTTTATGTGTGGTGTAATACAATGCAGTGGTAGCTGCGCCCATTGTAATCAGGGGCAGTGAAGTAATGAGCCAAAGTAGCGACAGCCCCACCGCATCCACCATTTTGTTAATGAAACGAAATAAGAACCCATCGTAACGAAACAGGCCTCCCATAATCGATCCTCCAATTGACCTACCGCTAACCCTCCGGCGCGCCGGATACCTCAGTCATTTGTTATTCAAGAATTACGCGAACAAATTCCTCCACCGCCAAAAGCGTTCCCTCAGCAGAGGGATGGAAATGGTCCTCTTTGTAGAGTTGGATTTCAGGATGATCCTGCTTACACCGCGCAAAGCGATCACCCACCGGAACCACAATGCCGCCCAACTCTGCCGCAGCCTTTGTGTATGCATCCTTCAACGCAAGATGCATTTGGTCATAGCTCAGACCCGTTTCTTCCAGTTTTTCCGTACCATCCTCATAGGCCCAAGTTTGATACAGCAGCAATTTTTCCGGCTTTAACAGTTGGTACAGCTTTTTTGCGCCGGCAAAGAAATCCTCATAGTTGTTTACGGGATTAAAGCTCTGATCCTGCAGAACCAAAACATCCCAATGCCGATCCAGATATCTTTCCCGCAGCAATGCGCCGTACTTATCCTCCGGGTCTGCATAGCGGCTGAGATACCAGCCACCCTTTGTGTGGGATTCTACCTGGTGCGGACAGCCAGCTTCCTCCAGCTTAGCTGCCACCTGCGCGGGCATATCATGGTAAAAAGTAAAGCTATTGCCCACAAATAGGACTGTTTTCATCGGAAATACCTTCCTTCTTCCACCGTATATTTTCCGCTCAGCCGGATATCTGCCGCAGAGGCACCAATGCTGACCTCAAATTCACCGGCTTCCAGCTTCCAGCTCTGGGTTTCTTCATCGTAGAAGCAAAGATCCATAGCCGTGATAGGTAAACAGATTTCAGTCGTCTGCCCGGGCGCCAAAGCCACCTTCCCGAAGTTCCGCAATTCCTTAGGCGGCCGCACCACACTGCACACCGGGTCTGTGACATACACCTGCGCAATTTCCTTGGCTTCCACCAAACCTGCATTCTTCACCCGGAAGCACACTGTCAAGCCACTATTTTCTCCGGGAAGAATTTGCAAATCGGAATATTCAAAACAGCTGTAGGACAGGCCGTGACCGAAGGGGAACAAGGGCTGAATTTGGTCTTTGTCATAAGCCCGATATCCCACAAAAATATCCTCATTGTACTTACAATTGGTCCGCTGATACTCGCCATAGCGGGCAACGGGGGTATCGGCATAGGATTTGGGCAGTGTAAAGGGCAGCTTACCGCTGGGGCAAATGTCACCCGTTAAGATATCGCACAACACGTGACCCGTTTCCATTCCCGCATACCAAGTCCATACAACAGCCTTTGCCTGGTCAATCCAAGGCATAGTTACAGGAGATCCCGCCGTCAAAACAACAATGGTATTAGGATTGGCCTTGATAAGCTTAGGGATCAACACATCTTGCTCCGAAGGAAGCTGCATGGATTTCTTATCAAAAGCTTCTGTATCGTAGCTGTGATCCAGACCGCCGCAGTACACAACATAATCTGCTTCCTTGGCTTTGCGCAGCAGTTCGGCCTCGTTGGATGCATTTGCATAATCCTCCGGTGTCAACCAGCCAAAGCGGAAATCCACAACTTCCTTGACCCGATCCAACCGAATCTCCACATCCACCTTTTGTCCCTTTTCATAGGTAAAGGCACAGGACACATCCTGCTGTCTGCCGTTTGCCTGCATTTTCATATGCTCTTCGCCGCAGATCTTTACGATGGCATTGCCAGTGGCGTAGAATTGGAAGCTGTAACAACCCGTCTGGGGAACGTCGAAGGAGAAGGAAATCTCATAGCTTTCCGCCGTACCCTGGGAAATATTCGCATTTTCCAGGAATGTGGTTTCCTCAACAAGACTTCCATCCTCCATGCGGGTGAAGGACACGTGTTTATAGCCACGGGTACCGGCAACCAAATCCTTAATATGGAGTAGTTGCACCGGGATAGGCTGATAAGTAAGGCCACTGCTTCCGCTGTCGTATTCGATCCGACAAATACCGGACAGTCTGTCCCGAATGCCCTGCAGGGGGGTATTTTCGTAATAAGCCATAATGCCGCTACTGCTACCACCGGCTGCATGCTTTTGATCCGCATTGGGGCCTACCACCAGCATTTTTTTCAGCTTTGTCTTATCAATGGGGAGAAGTTTATCCTCATTTTTCAGCAACACCATCGCCTCTGCTGCCACATCATAAGTGACTTGCTGGTGCTCTTTTGTATTAAATTCGCCCTTGCATCTGTCGGAGCTGAATTTCTTGACTCTGTACATCAGCCGCAAGATTCTGCGCACCTTTTCATCCAAAAGCTTACGGACCTCAGCGCTTTCCCGGGCTTTTTCCAAAAAGGCATCTGCCAGATAATACTCGTTATAGGGCTTGGTAGTGCCCATTTCGATGTCCAGGCCATTATAAATGGACTCTTCCGTATCATGGGCTCCACCCCAGTCAGTCAAATACACTCCGTCAAAACCCCAGCGGCCCTTCAGCACGCCGTTGACCAGTACATCGTTGTGGCACAGGTGCTGCTGTTGGTATTTGGTGTAAGCGCCCATAACAGACCAGGCACCACCCTCGATGATGGCACCATAAAAGCCCTT
>JAZRBJ010000102.1:0-16154 GCA_045635065.1 Faecousia sp.
TAATTTGCTTCTAGCAATATTACTCAAGAATTTCGTTGGCTGTTATTCGTTCGTCTTATACACGATAACTTAAACAATCCATTATAATTGTCCAAGGTGTTATTTTGGTTCGTCTTTGCGTTATTCAATTTACAAGGTACAACGCGCTTTCCCCAAAGGGGTAGCTTGCTTACTATATCACACAGGCAAACCCTTGTCAAGAACTTTTTTCAATTCTCGGCAAAATTTTATTGCCTTTCCGCAAAGGAAAAGCAACCCTGTCGAAGCCTTGCATATACTATCAATTCAGGTCTGCTTTGTCAAGCATTTTTTATCATTTTTTTAAAATTTTTTCACCATTCCACAAAGGAAGACTATCCCCTGTTTTCCAACTCTTCATCTGTGGTAAATTTCCATGTGTTTCCAGGTATTCAGCAGCGCACGACAAGTCCACATCCACCGCTGCACAGAGCTTTACTTTTCCTTTAAATTTGTGACGCAGTTCCTCCACATAAGCAAGCGCATTGGGATCAACCAAAAGATATTCTGCCGTGTCCAGATAGATCACACCCGGTGTTCTTTCCTCCATGTTCTCCAAAGCCTTTAATGCCGTTTCTCCGAAACCGACCGCCTTTGTATCCGTTTGAATGCAAACACGATCATCATCCATACGCAAATAAACAACTTCAACCGGCTCCAAATTCGCCACATTCAGCCCCTTTACCGGAGCTAGAAGCATTAGCGCAAGAATTAAAGCGTATATTACTGTTTTTATTTCTGTTTCCTCCAATCCAACGGATGCAGTTTTAAGGGCCGTAACTTCTCCTTATTTAATAATGGACGTATAATTCTTCCCGTTCTCGACAAATATCCCACATCCAGACAACAAAGCCCTGCCAAATGAATTATTAGAATCAGCAGCCCGGCGGCAACACCATACAATCCGGAAACAGATGCTAATATAGCAATTATAAATCTCCACACACGAATAGCATTCGCTAAATCTCTGTTGGGTAAAACAAACCCGCACACACCTGCGATGCTTACCATGATTAACGCTACCGGTGATATAAGTCCCGCTTCAACAGCCGCCGTCCCCACCACAATACCGCCGATTACTGACACAGATTGTCCCACAGCCTGTGGCAGGTGAATTCCGGATTCCTGAAGTAATTCAAAGGCAATCAAAAGTCCCAAAACTTCAGCCATGGTAGAAAACGGAACTGACTGCTTGCTTTCAATAATAGATCGCAGCAACGGCAACGGAATAATCGCTTGGTGATATGTTGCCAAAGCTATATAAATACCGGGAAGAAGCAAACTTGCCAGAAGAGCAAGATAACGCAGAATTCTTATAGCGGAGGCTCCAATAAAATCGCGCCCCTTATCCTCTGGGCTCTCCATTAAATACATTAAGTCAGCGGGTGCAAGATAGCCCAAAGGCAACCCGTCAACCAGCAATCCTACCCTTCCGTCCAGGATTCCCTGGCAAAACCTATCCGGTCGCTCCGTATATTGCATTAAAGGAAATGCGGTTTTTCTTGACCCTGTGATATATTCCTCTACTTCCGAAGGTGACAGCATGCCCTCAACATCAATTTGGCTAATCCGTTGCTTCATTCGCTGTACCAACACCGGATTGGTAATTCCCTCAAACCATACCACACCGATATTAGTCAAACTTCTTCTGCCAATCTTGGTTTCAAATATTCTGAGATCCGGGCTACGCATATGTCTTCTGATCAAGCTTGTATTAGACCGGATTGTTTCCACAAAAGCATCCTTTGGCCCTTTTACGGTATTTTCCACCTCCGGGGCAGAAGGACCACGCATTTGTCCGGTTTTTACTTCAAAAGCGATTGCGCCAACTCCCGGAAACAGCACCACACAAAAACCGTTAACCAGCTTCATCGCCACATCATTCAGATCTTTACAGCTTACCGCTACTGCATTGTACACTGTGCCATTCAGTGCAGAGTCATAAATTTCTGTGATGGTTTCCCCGGACAGCATTTCTGCCACGGGCTTAAAAACATAATCCGATATATCCCCTCCCGATGTCAGCCCATCGATAGAGTACGCCGGAAGAATCCATTGTCCACAGCGCAGCATACGAACATTAAAATCCACCGCATCCCGAAACATAGCCCGAATATTGGTATCATTCATTTCATTGCCTTGCTGCTGCATACCCTCACCTCCCGGATATTATTCCCAGAGAATGTAAGTTTATCCTCAGAAGTTGAAATGCGGCACAAACCGTGCTATACTACCTTACAGAAAATCATACTGGAGGAAAATCCATGTCTTATGTGATTGCCGCCGTATCAACAGGCAGCCAAATCAGCGCCATCGGCATTCTGCGGCTGACCGGTGACGGCTGCGCCCAAGTGGCGGAAAAAGTCTTTACATTAAATAATGGCACTCCCCTTTCTCAAGCCCCAAACCGCAAGCTGATGCTGGGCTGTTTACATGATAAGGAAGGACGCATTATCGATCAATGCATGGCCGTGTATACCCGTGGCCCTCATTCTTATACCGGCGAAGATACGGTAGAGATTCAATGTCACGGTTCCCCCGCTGTATTGGCTGCAGGTTTAGAGGCTTTATATCTTGCAGGCGCTAAACCTGCCAAACGGGGTGAATTTACCAAGCGAGCATTTTTGAACGGCCAACTGGACCTTACCCAGGCAGAGGCTGTTATCGATTTAATTGAGGCAGAAACCGCAGATGCAGCCGCAAATGCTGCCGGTCAAGTGGGAGGTATCTTACAAAAAAAGCTGCAGCCCATATATAACGACCTTGTGGACCTGTGCAGCCATTTCCATGCGGTATTGGATTACCCCGATGAAGATATTGAGGATTTTGGGCTTCAACACTACGAGGCTTCCTTACGCAATGATGCAAAAGCATTGTGTGCTCTTATGCAAACCTACGGTCAGGGTCAGATTCTTCGACAAGGCGTTGCAGCAGCCATCATAGGTAAACCCAATGTGGGAAAATCCAGCCTGCTCAACGCCATGGCAGGCTACGACCGGGTAATCGTAACAGAAATTGCCGGCACAACCCGGGACACCGTGGAGGAAACGGTTATGCTGGGCAAAACCCGCTTGCGACTTATCGACACCGCCGGCATCCGGGAAACCTCTGATGCCATTGAAGCAATGGGTGTGGAACGCTCCCGCAAGGCTATGGAAAATGCTGACCTTGTCCTGTTTGTCTGTGACGGTTCTCAGCCTCTGTCCGCGGAAGATCACGCCGCTATAGAGTTGTGTGTGGATCACCCCAACGCCATTGCGCTAATCAACAAATCCGATCTGCCCGCTGCAGTAGTTCCCAGCGATCTTCCCTTTTCCACTATTATTTGTGTATGCGCTAAAACTGGAAAAGGTCTTGATCTTTTAGCCGATACAGTGAATATGCTTTTCGAAGGTCAAAGCCCCTGTGACGGTTCCATCTTGACCAATGCCCGGCAATACGATGCCATTCGCAGAGCTTACGATGCCATGCAGGATGCTTTACAAAGTCTGACGGCAGGTCTTACTCCCGACGCGGTGCTAACCGATGTGGAAGCTGCAATGGAGGCCATGGGTGAAGTAACCGGCGCAACCATCCGGGAGGACATCACTGCAAGAATTTTTGAACGCTTTTGCGTTGGAAAGTGAACACTATGATTTATTTAGACAACTCCGCTACAACAAAACCCTGCAAACAGGCTGTGGATGCCATGGTGGATGCTCTCACCTCTCATTGGGGCAATCCCAGTTCTCTTTACAATTTTGGTATTGAATCCGCCCACGCATTACGCAACGCCCGTATGGCTGTTGCGAAAGCCCTTGGCGCAGAACATGACCGCGTATTCTTTACCAGCGGCGGCACAGAAGCCGATAACTGGGCCATCTTTGGTACGGCCAAACGATTTGGTAAGCGCAATAAGCACATTGTTACCACCGCCATAGAGCATCATGCAGTTCTAAATACCATGAAAGAACTGGAAACGCAGGGCTATGAAGTGACCTACCTTCAGCCCGATCATCTGGGCCACATCACTGTGGATTCCCTTAAAGCAGCACTGCGCAAAGACACTTTTCTGGTCTCCATTATGATGGTCAACAACGAAGTTGGTTCGGTAATGCCCATTTCCCAAATGGCAAAAATTACGCATCGTATCTGCCCCGATGGCATTTTTCACACCGATGCGGTGCAGGGCTTCCTGAAAATTCCCTTCTCTGCCAAAACCTTAGGCGCTGATTTGATCAGCATATCCGCCCACAAGATACATGGCCCCAAAGGAGCAGGCGCATTATATATCAGCCCCAAACTAAAATCCTTCCCCCCACTCATATTGGGAGGAGGACAGGAAAATGCTCTGCGCAGCGGCACGGAAGCAACTCCGGCCATTTTTGGCTTTGCCGCCGCATGCACTGCATGTGCCGAAACATTCCAAGACGACACCAAGCGGGAATCTCTTCTTTTAGAGGAATGTATACAAGCCATTCAACAGCTTGATGGCGTGGAAATCAACGGAGCGCACGAAGCGCCCCACATTCTCAATCTTTCCATTCCCGGTGTGCCCACACAAAATACCATCAACATTTTGCAGGATTCCGGTATCTGTGTTTCTGCCGGCTCAGCCTGCGCTAAGGGGCACCGCAGCCACACCCTAACTGCCATGGGACTGAAACCGGAAACTATGGACAGCTCCTTCCGCATTTCCCTTGGCAGAGACACAACTGCAGAGGACATCCGGATGCTTACAAATGGACTTAAACTTGTGCTTTTCTGGAAAAACCGGTAAGATGCATCCAGTTATGAAACAGAAAAAATCCCTCATCAACTGATGAGGGATTTTTACCTTATTATTGAATTAGTAAGCAACGCCCCAGTAAATCATTGTCTTTGCAGGCTTGCCGCAAATGGGGCAAACATCACCCAGATTCTCCTGAGCAAAGGGCATACAGCGGGAACTCATGCCTGCCTGCTCCTTCATCTTCATTTCACATTCCAGTTCGCCGCACCACATAGTCTTAATGAAGCCGCCGTTTTCCTCCTGGAGCTTCTTGGCTTCCTCCAGGGAGTGGGCCTCATAAATGTGGTCGGTCAGATTCTTCTTTGCCTTGGCATACATGCCGTCATGCACCAACTGCAGCTGCTCAGCCACAGCATTTTCCAGATCGGCAATGGCAACCACGGTCTTTTCACCGTCATTCCGGCGAACCAGCACCACCTGTCCATTTTCCAGATCCCGGGGGCCGCACTCCACACGCAGAGGCACGCCCTTCATTTCATACTCGGCGCACTTCCAGCCCATAGAATTATCGGAATCATCCAGTTTTACGCGGAAGCCAGCATTTGCAAGTCTGTCCTTCAACTCATTTGCAGCATCCAGAACACCGGGCTTATGCTGGGCAATGGGCAGAATAATTACCTGAGTCGGCGCAATCTTGGGAGGCAGCACCAAACCATTATTATCACCGTGGGTCATAATAATGCCACCAATCAAGCGAGTGGATACACCCCAGGATGTTTCATGGGGATTCACCTTCTGATTGTTTTTATCCGTAAATTCAATATTAAAAGCCTTTGCAAAACCGTCACCAAAATAATGGGAAGTACCTGCCTGCAGCGCCTTACGGTCATGCATCATGCACTCAATGGTGTAGGTAGCCTCTGCGCCGTTAAACTTTTCCTTCTCTGTCTTTTGTCCACGGGTAACCGGCATTGCCAGCACATTCTCGCAGAAGTCAGCATAGACATTCAGCATGGTTTCCGTAAAGTCTTTCGCTTCCTCTGCAGTGGCATGAATGGTGTGACCCTCCTGCCACAGAAACTCACGGTGACGCAGGAACGGGCGGCTGGTCTTTTCCCAACGCAGCACGCTGCACCACTGGTTATACTTCATGGGCAGATCTCTGTGAGACTGCAGCACATTGGCAAAATGCTCACAGAACAATGTCTCAGAGGTGGGACGAATTGCGTAGCGTTCCTCCAGCTTCTCATTGCCGCCCATAGTTACCCATGCACACTCCGGCGCAAAACCGGCCACATGATCCTTTTCTTTCTGCAGCAGAGATTCCGGAATCAGCAAAGGCATGTACACATTCTCCACGCCTACCTTTTTAAATTCCGCATCCATGATTCGCTGAATATTCTCCCAAATGGCATAGCCATAGGGACGGTAGATGAATACGCCCTTAATGGAGGAATAATCGATGAGCTGCGCTTTCTTGCACACATCGGTAAACCATTGGGCAAAATCCACTTCCATATCTGTAATTTGTTCTACCTTCTTATCCTTTGCCATAACCTAACCCTCCAAGGATTTTCATACCATATATTCTATCACACCTGTCAAGACTTTGCATAGAATGAAACAAAAGTTTTATAATTTTTCATCAGGAGGCCTTGGCCAATGAAAATAACTCTGACATTAGAGCCGGCTGTTGCTCTGTTTTATACCCGCATAGCATTTTCAGCAGGAAAACCCTTGGAGCAAGTGCTTGCTGATGCTCTGTTTAATCTGGCAGGAGAACTGTCCCTGGAGGCACTTCATTCTTCTCAGGAATAAATTTCGCAAAAAGATTGTAAATACCGATGAAATTTGATATACTCAAATCAGATCATACGAAATGGAGATATTACATGAAATCCATCCGAGAAATCTATAAAATCGGTAAGGGGCCATCCTCATCCCATACAATGGGGCCGGAGCGAGCCGCAATCCTCTTCCGGGAGGAAAATCCCGATGCCGATGCATTCCGGGTCACCCTTTACGGTTCATTGAGTAAAACAGGTGTGGGACACGGTACAGACCGGGTCATCCACCAAGTGCTCTCTCCCCTGCCCACAGAAATCATATTCTCCAAGGAAGATATATCCGACACTCACCCAAATACAATGGACTTTGTTGCCTTAAAATACAACGAAGAGATCGCCTCACTGCGAGTAGAATCCATTGGCGGCGGTGATATTCGTATTCCCGGGCAAAGCCATCGCGACACCCCGGATGTTTATCCGGAAAATTCTTTTGCCGAAATTGCCGATTTTTGCAAATGGCGATATATTGGTAGGCTCAGCGACTATGTGGAGCTGAATGAAGGAGAAGAGATCTGGTCCTTCCTCATGAATGTTTGGCAGATCATGAAGCAATCCATAGCCGATGGCTTAAGCACCACAGGCACACTTCCCGGTGGATTGAATGTACAACGCAAGGCAAACTTCCTGATCAACCAGATTCCCGAGGAGGATGTTCCCGCTCTCAAGGAGTTCCAGTACATTGCCGCCTATGCCTATGCCGTTGCTGAGCAAAATGCAGATAACGGCACAATCGTCACCGCACCTACCTGCGGTGCCTGCGGCGTGCTGCCTGCCGTGCTGAAATACGCCCAAGACACCAGGGGTTATACGGATGAGCAGATTATCCGCGGTTTGGCAACCGCCGGTATTATCGGCAGCCTGACCAAACGCAATGCCTCCATTTCCGGCGCAGAATGTGGCTGCCAGGCTGAAATCGGCACAGCCTGTTCCATGGCTGCAGCCGCTCTTGCTGAACTCTATGGTCAAAATCTTGACCAAGTGGAGTATGCTGCCGAAGTCGCCATGGAGCACCATTTGGGTCTAACCTGCGACCCTATCTGCGGTTTGGTGCAGATTCCCTGTATCGAACGCAATGCCGTTGCCGCCATGCGGGCTATGAACGCCTGCAATCTTAGCTACTTCCTCACCGGTTCCCGGAATATCAGCTATGACATGGTTTGCCGCGCTATGCATGAAACCGGCATCAATCTGAACCACCGCTTCCGTGAAACCAGTGAAGGTGGCCTGGCCAAAATCTACGCAAGAAAAAAATAAATGTTCCACCCCCGCCTTTACGTAGTCTTACGCAAAGGCGGTTTTTTTATAATCACTTACCACCGCAAATTGCAACAAACAACACCATCTCGCTGTCACACCTATATTATGCTTTAAGAATATTCAATACCGTTTGAGGAATTCAAAATATAGGTCACATAATTGACAAAAATATTGCAGAACAGAAAAAATATGCTATAATAATTTAAAAGTTGGTATTCAGTCTATATGGTCACATACCAAATCCCTTGCAACGACAGATTTTTGAAGGAGAATAAACATATATGAAATTAGGTATCGTAGGGCTTCCCAATGTGGGAAAGTCCACTCTGTTTAATGCTATCACCAACGCAGGTGTGCCTGCAGATAATTACGCATTTTGCACCATTGACCCCAATGTGGGTGTGGTAAGCGTTCCAGATGAGCGGTTGGACTGGCTGTCCGACTTCCATCAACCCAAAAAGACAACCCCTGCCGTTGTGGAATTCGTTGACATTGCCGGCCTTGTTAAGGGTGCTTCCAAGGGCGAAGGCCTGGGCAACAAGTTCCTCAGTAATATCCGTACCACCGATGCCATCGTCCATGTGATCAGATGCTTTGAAGACAGCAATGTGACCCATGTAGAGGGCAACACCGATCCTCTGCGTGACATTGAAATCATTAATCTGGAATTGGTCATGGCAGACATTGAGATGGTGGAGCGCCGTATTGACAAAGCTCAGAAAGCCATGAAAGGCGGCGACAAGAAAGCCGCCCGGGAAGCAGAACTGTTTACCGAACTTCTTGCACATCTTAACCTTGGCAAGCTTGCCCGTACATTCGATGGCACTGATGATGATATGGCATTGATTGCTACCTCTGATTTACTCACCCTTAAAAAGACCATTTATGTTTCCAACCTGGCAGAAAACGAAATCAACGAGCCGGAATCCAACCGGCATTACATGGCCGTGAAGGGTTTAGCTGAGGAAGAAGGCAGCCAGTTGATTCCTATTTGCGCCAAGCTGGAAGCTGACATTGCCGAACTGGATGATCCCGAAGAAAAGGCAATGTTTATGGAAGAACTTGGTGTAAACGAGTCCGGTCTTGACAAGCTAATTCGCAGCTCCTATTCCCTGCTGGGTTTGATTTCCTTCCTTACCGCCGGCTCCGATGAATGCAGAGCCTGGACCATTAAGCGCGGAACCAAAGCCCCTCAAGCCGCCGGCAAAATTCACACCGACTTTGAGCGTGGCTTTATTCGTGCAGAAGTCATTGCTTTTGATGACATGAAAACCTGCGGCACTATGGCAAATGCAAAATCCAAGGGTCTTGTCCGCAGTGAGGGCAAGGAATATATCATGAAAGACGGAGACATCGTCAACTTCCTTTTTAATGTTTAATATCTACAAAACCCCCGCTGAGGCAAGCCTCCGCGGGGTAACTTTTTTATGCAGCCAAAAGTCCCATGGACATAAGCACACATACAATTACAAAAATCGTAAGGACAGATACTACACTAGTCCACATGACCATTTGGGTCGCGAGTTGATCATCATTTTTCATTTCAGCCGCCATAATAGCACCGGAAACAGCTGTAGGAGAACCAAACACCGCTACCAATGCGGGAAACTCATTCGCTCCACAGGAAAGGACGCCAAATTTATTCAGGAGAATCGCTCCGCCAAGGCACAGCATCGGTGCAAGAATCAAGCGGCCGATAATGCCGGCAGACAATTCCTTAAACATACCTTTAACCGCAGAGAATTCACACTGTGCGCCCAAGACAATCAGGGCAAAGGGCGAACATACACTGCTAAGATTTTTGATTGCCTTATAAAGAAAAGCTGTTTGATTGTTCAACGCAAAAACCACTCTGCCGCAGAATTTTATCTGCAAAGCCCGAATGACCAGACATGCGAGGCCAGCAAATACCGCTTGCGTTAAGGAATTGCGTAAAATATCCTTTACAACACCCTTAAAACTGATTTTGCTGCCACCGGACTGCGGAACAAAGACAGAGAGCGCAATGACCGAAAGAATATTGAAAGCAGGTACGGCTACAGCTACCACCATAGCAGCCACAGCAGTGGCGTCATCTCCACCCAGAGCAGCAGCCAAAGGCATGCCAATGATGGCAAAATTGCTGCGAAGAGTGCATTGCCAGATAGGTCCACGACGGCGAGGATCCTTGGTCGTGATTAAAGCAAGTACCAGGCCAATGGCAAACAGCACAAAAACCATAACAAGACAATAGATCATCAAATCCCAAGTTATGGACTCCATACTTGGAATCTCATATACATTGATAAACAGCATTGCCGGCAAAAATATATTAAACACCAGTTTGCTGCCTATTTTTGTAAAGCTCTCATTTAAGAAGCCCTTCTGTTTCAACAAATATCCAAACAAAATCAGAAGAACAATTGGTGTAACAGCATTAAAGGCCGTCAAAAAAATATTAATTAGCATAGTTGCCTCTTTTATGCATTATAAACTATTCTGCCATTCACTATGGTCATGTGCGCTTTGGCTCCAACCGCAGTCATCGGGTCTGCAGACCAGATAACCACATCTCCGTCCTTGCCTGCCTCCAGGCTTCCCACCCGATCACCAATACCGGTTTGCACAGCAGGATTAATGGTAATTGCGCGCCATGCCTCCTCTACAGGCAGACCTGCATCCACGGCCAGCCCGGCGCACATGGGCAAATACTGCAAGGGGATCACAGGTGCATCGGTAATAATACTGATGGGAACGCCCGCCTTATGCAGCTCGGCCGGGGTTGTGAAGCTCTTGTTTTTCAACTCAATCTTGGACTTTCCGCCCAAAGAAGGACCAACAAACGCAGGCAGACCTTCCTCTGCCAATTCCTGCGCAATCAAAGAACCGTCAGTACAATGGTCCAAAGTAATGTCAACATCAAATTCCCGGGCCACACGAATGGCAGTGAAAATATCGTCTGCTCGATGGGCATGCGCTTTCAGAGGAATTTCCTTACGCAGCACAGGAATCATAGCCTCCAGTTTCATGTCCACCGCAGGATTCTTTCCGTTTTCCTTGTCCTGCATATAACGCCTGGTCTTGGCAAGCAGCTCACGCAAGAGGGCTGCGGTAGCCATACGGGTCATGGGGCTTTTCTTCATGCCCTGACCGTAGCAACGCTTGGGATTCTCACCGAAAGCGCACTTCATTGCCAGAGGATGTTTCACAATCATATCGTCCACCCGACGGCCATACAGCTTAATGGCAGCAAAAGTACCGCCCACCACATTGGCGCTGCCGGGGCCGGTACAAGCGGTGGTCACACCATACTCCAAGGCATTTTGAAAAGCTTCATCCATGGGATTGATAGAATCAATTGCCCGCATTTGAGGTGTTATGGGATCCACGATCTCATTATAGTCATGCCCCTCCCAACCCATAGCTTCGTTGTCCAAACCAATATGACAATGGGCATCCACGCAGCCGGGCGTCACCAGTTTGCCCTGTGCATCAATCACTTCAGCATCGGGTGCGTCAATCATTGTTCCCACAGCGGCAATTTTGCCATTATCATCGATCAAAACACTTCCACCGGGGATATCCTCCCCTACCATGGTCTTAATATATCCGTTTTGAATCAATAACATATTAGCACCTCTTTTTATCTATGTACCGCCGTAACAGCTGAATGCAAATAATCAGGACTACAGGAAATACTATCGCTGTCAAAAGCCCTGTTTTCATTTCACCCCGGAAGGTCTGGGTGACCAAACCGACCACAGAAGGTCCGCCGGCGCAGCCCACATCTCCCGCCAAAGCCAGCAATGCAAACATTGCTGTACCGCCTTGCGGGCAATGTTTCACAGCAAGACTGAACACACCGGGCCACATAATACCCACGGAAAGGCCGCACAGTCCGCAGCCAATCAAAGAAATCACAGGCACAGGAGATACAACAGCAATCAGATAACTGACAACACACAGGCAACCGCTGATAACAATAAATTTCTCCAGGGGAATTCGCTCTCCCCTTGTTCCGTAAAATGCTCTGGATATACCCATCAGTACAGCAAACATGCAAGGGCCAAGCAGATCACCCATGGATTTGGAAACCCGCAAGCCGGTTTCCGCAAAATAGGAACTCCATTGGCTCATAGCCTGCTCAGAAGCGCCGGAGCAAATCATAAGCAGCACAAACAGCCAAAACAGCCGCATGCTAAATAATTTTCTGCCAGAGGATTTCCCTTCATCACCGGTAAAAGACAATACCGGTGACAACGCAAACAGCAAAATGTTAAATCCCGGCACTACCGCCCAGAACAAAGGAAGTATCCGCCAGTTTTCCACGCCTGCTACCTTAAAAAACACAGTAGACAGGATCACAACCACAGCATGTCCCCAGCAATAAAAGGAATGGAGCAGACTCATGTGCGCTGACTTTCCCTCCGTAGGGAGTGCCTCTACAATAGGGCTGACCAGCACCTCCAAAAGTCCGCCACCCATAGCGCTAATCATAATGGCAAGCAACAACCCAGCATAAGCATTGGGAAACAGCCCCGGCAATACACTTAAACCAACCAGCCCCAATGTGCTGAATATATGCGCCGCTATGATGCAAGGCTTGTAACCAACACGGTCAACAAAGTATGTAGCAAGAAAATCTACGCAAATCTGCACCGCAAAATTAAAGGTAACCAAAAATCCGATCTGCGCTACACTTAAAGCAAATTCCTGCTGAAAGGTCACAAACAGTAATGGCGCCAGATTATTGATAATTGCCTGGGTTATATAGCCAATATAACTGGCATACAGGGTTCTTCTGTATCTTCGGTTCATTTATTCTGCAACCCGAACTGTTTGACCGGAAGGAATGCAGAACAGCTTCTTATCTACATCCATCCAAACATCCATCAATGTGGGATTGTAAACGATCTTACCGTCCGCACTTGTAACCAAACTGCGATAAGCCATCACATACTCGTAAATTTCCATATTGGTGGCATACCAGGTGTCATCCTTATGGGAAATACTCTCACAGAACTCTTCAATCACAGGCCAGTTGTCATCATTATTAAATTCATAGCTATGACCCCACAAATAAAACAGTCTGGGATAGCGATGGGCAGAATACATGTCTTCTTCCTTTAATGATACAAAATCATTCACATACTCCATCAAAAGCGGATTCTTGTGGTGCGCTGTGGGCATCCATGCATAGAAATCCTCCGGTAAATGGAATCGCTTATTATCGCCGCCCAAGGTTCTGGAATATACGATTCCCATTGTCTTTAAACAATTGCGTATGGTTTCATAGGTGTTCCCGTTATGCATTCTGAAGATACCGGAATCCGGATATGCCATACCCCGAATAATTCTGCCGAACATTTTTTCCAGATCTTTTCTGCAATTCATAACATCCTGAATCACGATATTCGGTGCGCCAATTCCGGGAGCAATATGATGCTCTCCATGAACCGCAACCTCATGTCCCTTATCCAGAATAAATTCTTGAATCTGCTCCGGAGTCGTTTTATTTGTCTGTCCAAAAAATCCGGAATTAATATTGAAGGTGCATTTCATACCATACTTATCCAGAGTCTCTGCCAGACGCAGATCCTCCAAAACACCATCGTCATAGCTCAAAGTAACTGCCTTGAACTTACCCTGGGGAAAGCGAAGAAAACAATACCGCATATTTTTACCCTCCTATTATCGAGCCACCACGGCTCAAATCTACTTAATTGTATCACAGACAGAATTAAACCGCAATACTTTTGACTTCTATCTTCACGCTCTCATACAAATAAGAAAGCCCGAAAACAATGCGTTCTCAGGCTTTCATGATAAACCAAATATCAGAAAATGCTCAATTCCAATTTTTTACTCAGCAGCTCCAAAGCCTTGATTCCTGCAACGCTGTTACCCTTTTTGTCCAAGGCAGGAGAATATATGCCAATACCGGCTTTATTGGGTACAATTGCCATAATGCCGCCGCCCACACCGCTTTTTGCAGGCACGCCCACCGTAAGGGCAAATTCTCCGGAACCGTCATACATACCGCAGGTCATCAACACCGCATTCACATATCTTGCATATTCCTTTGGGAATATACGTTCTCCGTTCTGTGCAATCGCGCCGCCGTTGGCAAACACATGGGCAATTCCAGCCAGGTCTACCACGGTAACATTGATGGAACAAGCACGAAAATAGAGATCTAACACATCTTCCACATCGTCAACAAGTATACCGTACGCCTTCAGCATATACGCAAGGGCTCTGTTCTTACTGCCGGTGGCTTTCTCAGACAAATAGACCTGCTCATCCACATTCAAATTTGGGTTTCCGCTGATCTTTCTTGTCAAATCCAACAGCCTGTCAAATTTGATCCGGTAATTCTCACCCTTTATCAAAGAACAAAGAACGATTGCCCCCGCATTGATCATAGGGTTAATATTCTCTTTATTCAGCGCCTGATCGCTGTAGTTAAAGGCATCAAAGGGCTTACCTGTTGCCTCAACACCAATTAATTTACGAACAGACTCCACCCCGTTATCCATTAACGCCAATAAAAGAATGATTGGCTTAATAATACTTTGCATAGTAAAGCATTTATCGTAATCACCGGCAAAATCGATTTTGTCACCGTTGGATACCAGGCATATTCCGAATTCATTTTTATTCACCTTTGCCAGTTCCGGAATATAACTGGCGACCTCACCCATGTGGATATACCGGGTACATTCATGCAAGATATCATTGAGTAATGGATTCATAAGCATTCTCCCTGCGAAGTTATTATTATGTTTCGCATTTTTCGTTATTATATCACTATAAAGGAAAAAGGGCAAGGCAAAGCCTTCCAAACAACTTCTTACCTATTACCTTCCCAAAAATCCTAAATATAATTTCAGGGAGGAATGAAGCCGTCAGCGGTAATAAGTAAAAATCGACATCCTACTTACGAAGAATGTCGATTTTTGTTATTAGCGCATACCCCAACTGCAGACCTTCCTCTCGAAGAGTCTTTTGAGCGCGTTGCTATCGGTCAAATTTCGATTGATCAATTCATGGATGAACTAAACGATGATGAGCTGATTACACTGGTTAGCGGCACTCCGGCTATTGGTCCCTCGCACACTTGCGGTATTGGCGGACTTCCCGCACATGGCATTCCTGGTGCAATGACTGCAGATGGTCCCGCAGGTCTTAGAATTCGACCGGGGAGAGGTGTGTATACTACCGCCTGGCCAGTAGCCACCTTACTTGCTTGCACCTGGGACCCTGACTTAATTTTTGAAATCGGCAAGGCAGGTGCAACAGAAGTAAAAGAAAACAATTGTGCAATGTGGCTTACTCCCGGTATTAATATCCATCGCAATCCTCGCAGCGGTCGTAATTTTGAATATTACTCTGAATATCCATATGTCACCGGTGTTATTGCCACCGCCATGACTCTAGGTATTCAATCTCAGAATATTGGCGCATGTGTCAAGCACCTATGCTGTCATAACAGAGAGTTAAACCGCACAAAAAGCGATTCAATTGTGAGTGAACGCGCGCTACGGGAAATCTATCTCAAGGCATTCAAGATGGTTATCGATGGAGCTGATCCCTGGTCAATTATGAGTTCGTACAATATTATGAACGGCACGAAAACCTCCGAGAATCAAGAGCTGCTGGGAGGTATTCTCCGTGAAGAGTGGGGTTATAACGGTTTGATCTTGAGTGACTGGGCAAACGATGGTGAGCACTACCGCGAGCTGCTTGCAGGCAATGATGTAAAAATGCCCTCCGGAAGTCTGAAACGCCTGAAAAAGGCAATGGAACTTGGCCTGATTGGCAGAAAAGATTTTCTGCCAAGTGTTCGAAGAGTATTGGAATATTTGCTTCGTCTCGACTAAAGGAGTATGCTCGCCCATCTCCTTAACAAAACAATAAACAGCGTTAAAACTGCCGGTACAACTGTATGCATTATCTTTTTGTTCATATCATCACCGACCTTTAGAGCAATCGTTTATCCTACGGATAAATGATGTTGCGAGCAAACTCGCAAACGATGTTGTGTCCTTGCGGACACAAACCCAAAAAGAAAGACACGATGAAAATCGTGTCTTTCTTTTTGTGTTTGTGTCCGCAAGGACACAACATCGTTTGCGAGTTTACTCGCAACATCATTTTTCGCTTAGCGAAAACATCATTCCGCTTGCGGAAACAAAACGATGTTGCCTTACGGCAAACAGTGTTGTGCTTCGCACAAACGGTGTGGGCTAACGCCCAACGATGTTGCACTTCGTGCAAATGTATGCTATACTACAAATAGGTGGTGATAAGATGAAAAAGAAAATAATTATTGTTTTAGC